>CAZSWI010000038.1:0-20882 GCA_964610635.1 uncultured Acidobacterium sp. | reverse complement strand
TGCAGGAGACGTAGTTCGGGTCGTAGAAGCGATGGCCTTTGTAGCGGCCGTCGGCCATGCCGTCGATGTAGTCCTGATGGTCTTCGGGAGTGAGGAAGGCACTGAGGTGGTGATCGAACCACCAGGTGATTTTGGGCGAGGCGGAGTACTTGAAGTCGACGATGGCGTTCTCGTCGCCGGTGAAGTCGGCTTCGTTGAAGAGGGCGCCGGCGCGGTGGACGAGGCCGCAGAATTCGTAAGTGGCTCCGGGGTGGATGCATTCCTGGTGGAAACGGCTGAATAACGAAGCCGCGCAGGCTCCGTCGAAACACTTATCGTGATAGAAGACCCGAACCCTCAAGACGCCGCCGCCCCCGCGAACCGCCGGCGCAGAAATGCCGGTCAGGAAGCTTTTAGCTTACCGGGTGGGCGGGCGGTGTCAAGGGTGGCCGATGATTTGCGGCAGCGTGGGGAAGGCCGGTATCATCGAAGGAGAAGCATGCGCGCGGCTATCTCCAGATCGCGGGGCCTGTTCGGGATCGTCTGCATCGCGCTCGTTCTGATGAGCGGGGTGGTGCAGGCGGCGCATTTTCATGCTTCCGGCGAGCCCGATCACGACTGCACGCTTTGCATGGCGGCGCACCACGTGGCGCGGATCGCTCCGCCGGTGGCGTTCAACGTCAGCAGTGTGGCGATTGCGAAAGTCATCGTTGCGCGCAGCTTCACCAGGCCGCAGCCCGCGGTCTTCTTCCGGCTCTCCAGCCGTCCTCCGCCCCCGGGCTCCGCTCCGCTCGCGTAGTTCCTTTCAGGCCCGGGCTTTTCACCCATTCAGGAGGTCGTGCATGCGCACATTGCTGCGTCGCGCCGCTGTTTCTCTACCTTTTCTGTTCGTTAGCATGATGCTGTGCGGGCCGCTGGCGGCCGCGCAAACCATGTCCGGAACGGTCGCGGGGACGGTGACCGATCCCACGGGCGCGGTTTTGCCTGGGGCTACGGTCAGCATCCAGAACCCGGTCAGCCAGTACGAGCGCACCGCGAAGACGGATAATATCGGACATTTCCAGTTCGCGAACGTGCCTTACAACTCTTACCACATGACGGTGAACATGACGGGGTTCAGCACGTTTGTTCATGATGTGGAGGTGCGTTCGAGCACGCCGGTGACGGTGCCGGTGAGCATGGCTTTGGGAGCGGCGGCAACCACAGTCGAAGTGACGGGTGAAGATCTGGTCAACAACGCCGCCAGCATGGACACCGATATCGACCGCAAGGCGTTCTCGGAGATTCCGCTGGAGAGCACAACGTCGGGGCTGAGCTCGCTGGTTACGCTGTCATCGCCGGGCGTATCCGCTGATTCGAACGGCCTCTTCCATGGGCTGGGCGACCATGCCGAGAACTCGTTCTCCGTGGATGGGCAGCCGATCACGGATCAGCAGAGCAAGGTTTTCTCGAACCAGCTTCCCTCATCCTCAGTGCAGTCGATGCAAGTGATCGAGGGCGCGCCGCCGGCGGAGTACGGAGACAAGACGAGCCTGGTAATCCAGGTGACGACGCGATCGGGCCAGGGGCTGACGAGGCCCACCGGGCAGGTGAACGCGTCTTATGGATCGTTTGGGTCGACGTCGGGAGGATTCGATCTGGGATATGGCGGGCAGAACTGGGGCAACTTTATCTCGGCGGATGGGACAAACACGGGACGCTTTCTGGATGCACCGGAGTTCGTGGTCTTCCATGACAAGGGGAACGAGGAAAACCTGTTCGATCGGGTGGATTATCAGATCGACACAGCGGATTCAGTCCATCTGAACCTGAATTATTCGCGGTCGTGGTTCCAGACGCCGAACACCTACGACAATCTGAACGCCGGGGGAGTGAACCTGGCCGGGGTCGCGGTGACAGGGCAAACGGATCAGCGTTCGAAGATCGGGACTATCGACATTGCGCCGAGTTACACGCGGGTGATCAGCCAGGAGTCGGTGTGGAATATCGGGGCTTATCTGCGGAAGGACAATTATCACTATTATCCGAGTGGCGATCCGCTGGCCGACCTGGGGCCGGTGCAGCAGGAGAGCATTGGACAGGATCGCAGCCTTGCCAATGACGGTGTGCACACGGATATCTCGTATGTTAAGGGCATCAACAATGTGAAGCTGGGGGCGATGTACGAGCAGACGTTCCTCAACGAGAGTGACTCGCTGGGCATCGTGCTTCCCACTTATCTGGATTCGCTGGGCTGCATGTCGGGCGGATCGCCGGATGTGCCCACCGGGCCACCGTGCACGACTTTATATCCTTACGACCTGACGCGGGGCGGAGGATTTTACGACTTCCTCGGGCATACCGACGTGAAGGAACTGGCGCTTTACATCGAGGACCAGATCACCAAAGGGAACTGGTTGATCAACGCGGGGATGCGGGGCGACCTCTACAACGGGTTGTCGGACGCGAGCCAGGCGGAACCGCGCGTGGGCACTTCTTATACCGTCAAGCGGACTAACACCGTGTTACGCGCTTCGTATGCGCGGACGCTGGAGACGCCGTTCAACGAAAACCTGATTCTGTCGAGCCGCGGCTGCCTGAATGCGGTGGTGAATCCGCTGCTGCTGTGCCAGGGAGGGGATTCAGGGGCGCTGTCTCCGGGCTTCCGCAATGAGTTCCATGCCGGCTTGCAGCAGGTTTTCGGAAGTCATTTCGTGGTGAGCGGGGAGTACATCTGGAAATACACTCACAACGCATACGATTTCAGCGTGCTCGGCTATACGCCTATCACTTTCCCTATCGAATGGCATAACTCGAAGATTCCGGGTTTTGCGCTGCGGGCGAACGTGACGCCGGTGCACGGGTTCAGCGCGTATGTGGTGATGTCGTCGGTGGCGGCGCGGTTCTTTCCGCCGCAGGTGGGCGGCGCGGGCGCAACGGTGGGGCAGACGGGGCTGCCGTTCAGGATCGACCATGACGAGCGCTACAACGAGACGACGCACTTTCAGTATCAGATACCGGGAAAGCACAGCCCGTGGTACAGCCTGAACTGGCGTTTCGACAGCGGTCAGGTGGCGGGCGCTGTTCCCTGCTATAACCCGCTTTCGAACGACCCGAACAGCGCGTGCGGCGCGACGTCGACGACGCTGAACGGTCAGCCGGCGGTAAACCTGGCCAACCTCGATGCGGATGAGGAGTTCGAAGCGGGACTGACCTGCAATGGCGTCAGGGCTACGCCGGGGCATCCGCTGCCGGCCACGTGCCTTGCGTCACAGTACGGCTCGACGCTGGTCAACATTCCGGCGCCTGACAAGGGCGACAACGACCATGACCCGCAGCGTATTCAACCGCGGAGCCTGTTCGACATGTCCTTAGGCGAAGATAATCTCTTCCACGGTGACAAATACAAGTGGGGCGCGCAGCTGACGGCCATCAACGTGACGGATAAGTATGCGCTTTATAACTTCCTGTCGACTTTCAGCGGAACGCATTATGTGACGCCGCGGGCGGTGACGGGGCAGATCAGTTTGCATTTTTAGGGGAAGCTCTGATTCAGCCTCCGAGGGCACTCCCTCAGGGGCTGAAGCCCCATTTCCCGATGATCTTACGGCACGGCTGAACAGCTTGCGGAAAAATTCGCCGATAAGACAAAAGCCATCCCTCAGCGGCTGAAGCCGAGTTCATTCCGCAGACTTTACGGTCCGGCTAAAGCCAGACCCCTTCAAAGATTGCGAGTTTTCCGCAAGCTGTGAAGCCGTGCCCCTTCAAATCGGGGAGAGTCGTAGTTAGAAGATCCCTCGGTGGGTTTGATCAGCGGTTCCTCCAGAAGAATCCAAGGCGGCATCATCGGATCAGTTTTTACTTTCGGGCGGGCTGCCTGGGGCGACCTTTTCGAGCATGTATTGCGCAGCGAGATCTGTGAAGCGCGCTACTTCGGCTCGGCTCCAGGCTTCTTCCCTGCCCAGTTCCCGGGCGAGTAGTTGCGCTGTGAGTGGGGCCATCGCGACGGCGGCGCGTGCGTTGAGGAGGAGAGCTCGCGTGCGGCGGGCGAGGACATCTTCAACGGTGCGGGCCATTTCTTCGCGCGCGGCCCAGACCACTTCAGCCGCGATCTGCGGGAGTTTCGCATCTAACGGTTTCGCCAGCTCGGCGGACGCGGCGGCGAGAGCCTGAATTTTTTCCGCGTCCGACCCATAGACCCACAGTCCGCCGTGCGGATCGTCACCCTGTTTGTAACCGTGAATGCGTAAATCCCTGGTGATGCAGGGCCGATCTTCGAGCTTGCCCAGCATGATCGCGTGGTCCACGGTGTCCTCAGCCATGTGACGATACGTGGTCCACTTGCCGCCGACGATGGTCAGCAGCCCTGAATGATCGATGTGGATGGTGTGGTCGCGAGACAGGGCCGACGTCTTGCTCGAATCCGATCCGGCGGCTTTTACGAGCGGACGAATCCCAACATAGACACTCAGGATGTCCGCTCTGGTTGGCTTACGGCTCAGATACTCCCCCGCTGTCTGGAGCACAAATTCGATTTCCTGCTCGTACGGCAGCGGCTCATAGGAAGGCTCATCTATGGGCGTATCGGTTGTGCCCACCACGGTATGCTCGTGCCAGGGAATCGCGAACAACACGCGGCCGTCGCTGGTGTGGGGCACCATCACCGCGGTCTTGCCGCGCAGGAAGGATCCCTCCAGAACCAGGTGAATGCCCTGGCTCGGCGCCACCATCCCCTTCGCGGCGGGGTCGTCCATGCGCCGGATTTCGTCGGTGAAGATGCCGGTCGCATTCACGACGACGCGGGCGGCGATTTCGAAGCGCTCTGAGGTCTCGCTGTCGATCGCGTCCACACCGTTGACATAACCGTCCTCGTCTTTCCTTAGACCAACCACCGGCATGTAATTGAGCACCACCCCGCCATGATCCACAGCTGTCTTCATCAGGTCGATCAAGAGGCGCGCATCGTCGAACTGGCCATCGTGATAGACAACCCCGCCGCGGAGACCGTCCTGGCGGAGCGTGGGCAGGCGCTCGAGGGTTTCCTCGAGAGAGAGGATGCGGGATTTTCCGAAGCCGTACTTCCCTGCCAGGACGTCGTAGACTTTCAGACCGATTCCGTAAAAGGGCGTCTCCCACCAGGAGTAGTTGGGAACGACGAAAGGCAGGTCGTGGACGAGATGAGGTGCATTCTGCAACAGCAGGCCGCGCTCTTTCAGGGCCTCCATTACGAGCGAGATATTGCCTTGTTCGAGATAGCGCACGCCTCCGTGGACCAGCTTCGTGCTGCGGCTCGACGTTCCCTTGCCGAAGTCCTCGCGCTCCAGCAGCAGCGCGGAAAACCCTCTGGAGGCCGCATCCACAGCGACGCCGGCGCCGGTGGCTCCGCCTCCGATGACCACTACATCCCAGGGGTCCGGAGAATCCGTCGAACGTTGGCGAACCCGCGCGATCATCTCTTCCCTTTTCATGATTGCGGCCCTTTTTTGTCTGGGCGGTTCCATCCGCTGGCGCGCTTAACCGCGTCCCTCCATCTTGCGTGGCGCAATTGCATCTCCTCCTGGCCGGCCTTCGGCTGAAAGACGGTGTCGTTCGTGCGCAGTTTGGCAATTTCATCCGTACTGTTCCAGAAGCCTACCGACAAGCCGGCAAGGTATGCCGCACCGGCCGCCGTCGTCTCCAGAATGGCCGGACGGCGCACCGGCAGCTGCAACAGGTCCGCCTGAAACTGCATCAGGATGTCGTTGGCAGCGGCACCGCCATCGACGCGCAATTCGCGAAACGGCTGGCGGGTGTCATGGTTCATCGCATCCAGAACATCGGCCACCTGGTAGGCGATGCTTTCCAGCGCTGCGCGCGCGATGTGCCCGACCTGCGTGCCGCGTTCGATCCCGATAATCATGCCGCTCGCGTAGGGATCCCAGTAGGGAGCCCCCAGCCCGGTGAAAGCGGGGACGAAAACGACCTGATTCGCGCCGTCGACCGATGCCGCGACCTTCTCAACGTCGGGGGATTGTCCAAAGAAGCGCATATTATCCCGCAGCCACTGCACCACGGCGCCGCCCACGTAGATGCTTCGTTCGAGCGCATAGACGAGCTTCCTGCCGGTGCTGCACGCGAGCGTCGTAATCAGCCGGTGATTCGACAGCGTGAACTCGCTCCCAATGTTCTCGAGCAGAAAACATCCGGTGCCATAGGTATTCTTCGCGTCGCCCGGGGAGACGCAGAGTTGCCCGAACAGGGCCGCCTGCTGATCCCCGGCAATCCCCGCGATTTCAACCTCGCCGAGACCCAGCGAAGTCGTGACCCGCCCCATCGAATCGCTCGACCAGCAAACCTCCGGCATCATGCTGGCCGGGATATTGAGCAGCTTCAGCAGTTCCTCATCCCAGCGATCTTCGACGATGTTGTAGAGCATGGTGCGGCTGGCGTTGGTGCGGTCGGTCAGGTGGCGATTGCCGCTGGTGAGGTTCCATACCAGCCACGTGTCGACGGTGCCGAATGCCAGCTTGCCCCGATCGGCCCGCTCCCGCGCACCAGCGACGTTATCGAGGATCCAGGCAATCTTTGTTGCCGAAAAATAGGAGTCGATGAGAAGGCCGGTCTTGCGCCGGATGGTTTCTTCGGCGCCCTCATCCGACAGCTTTCTGCAGAGCGCAGCGCCGCGGCGGTCCTGCCAGACGATGGCGTTGTAGACGGGTTTGCCGGTGTCGCGGTCCCACACGATGGTCGTCTCGCGCTGGTTGGTGATGCCCAGGGCAACAATGTCGCGGGGACGCGCTCCAGCCTTCCCCATCACTTCTACCGCGGCTGTCAGTTGCGAGGTGAGGATGTCAAAGGGATCGTGCTCGACCCAGCCGGTATCGGGGAAATGCTGGGTGAATTCGTGCTGTGCAACCCCGGCGATGCTGCCGTCATGCGCAAAAAGGATGGCGCGCGAACTTGTGGTTCCCTGATCCAGAGCCAAAACATAATTCATAGGAATTCCGATTCAGCCGGGCCTCTGCGAAAGGAAATTATAGGCGGCAAAGTTCAAAGGCCGATACCGACCGTACGTTCCCGCGGAAGACCGCCCAGGGCGGCCGGCAACGCCAAATTACATCGCCGCGCCAGCCGGGACGCAGACCGTCTCCGTGAACAAGTCAACACCCGCGGTGAGCTGTGCCCCTTCAGAGCGCCTTGAAAGGCCGCAGTTGTTATACCCGAGGCGCAACCCTATTGCGATGCCAGGATTTCCGCCTGCTTCGCGCCCAGCGATAACGTCAGTTTCGAGCCGTCTGCCCGCACTTCGCCCGACCCGGGGAGAGCGGCCGTGAAGGCAGTGCAACCTTCGATGGCGGTGCGATGAAGATCGATCTGCAGCTCGCGAGGCTGGTCCGCCGCATTGACGGCAACCAGGTAATGCCTGCCCCCGCCCGCTATGCATCCCTTTTGCAGATCGGAGGTGCGAACAAAGACGAAGGCCGTGTCATCGTAGAAGAGGTCCTGCTGCTGACCCGATGCAAAGTCCGGATGCTGCTGCCGGAACTGCAGCAGCGACGCCAGCCAGTCGTGAACCTCGGCCTGTTCCGGCGTTCGGCCGGAGGCGGTGAAGGCGTCCTCCTTGTCTCCCGGAAAGCCGCCGGGAAAGTCGTGCCGGTTGTCGGGATCTTCGCCGCCCCGCATCGCGATCTCGTCACCCGAGTAGATCTGCGGCATGCCGCGCAGGGTTGCGAGCAGCGCGAAGCCGAGCTTGAGGTCGGCCACGCTCACGCCGGGCTGACTGAGAAAGCGGACCGTGTCGTGGTTGCCGAGAAAAATAACAAGCCGTTCGGGATGCGGATAAAGCCAGTCATCGCGCAGGATATCTTCAAGGGCTGCCATGCCGTCATTCTGAGCACCCGCCGACGGTCCCTCGCGGGGCGAGAGGGCCTTACGAAGCGCGAAATAAGTGGGGAAATCGAACGGGGTCGAGAGACCTGTGTCGATTCCTGCGCGATTCACGCCTCCCGCGAAGAACGACGTTGTAACAGGTTTGGGGTTGAAGATTTCGCCTACCGTTGTCAGCTTCGGATATAGCCGATGTAACTCCTCGTTGAGGGCCTGCCAGAACGCGCGGGCGACATAAGGGAAAGTATCGTACCGAAGGCCATCGGCGCCGGTGCTCTCAATCCACCAGATCACATTCTGAATAAGGTACTGGCGGACGCGAGGATTCTCCTGATTGAGATCGGGCAGAACATTGGCGAACCAGCCCTCCGTAACATCGTGCCACTGCTCCCAGGTGGAATGCGGATCGATGACCGCCTGGAACTTATCGCTGGCGATACGGTGATCGGCGCGGGTGCCGTGAAACCAGTCGGGCATGGGGGGATCGGCGGCCCATGGATGAGCGGCGCCAAGGTGATTGGGAACGGTATCGAGGACTAACTTCATATCTCGACGATGCAACGAGGCCGACACGCTTTGCAGGTCCGCGAGCGAGCCAAAGTGGGGATCGGTGCGATAAAGGTCGGTAGCGCTGTAACCGTGATAAGCCTGTGTGCCGCCGTCATTGTCGTAAACCGGCGTGATCCACAACGTGGTTACACCGAGTTGCTGCAGGTAGTCCAGGTGCTTCTCGATGCCACGAAAATCTCCGCCATGCCAGCCGCGCGGCAGGTCTCTTTCAGAAGGCTGCGGATCATTCGCGGGATCGCCGTCGGCAAAGCGGTCGGTCATGATGAGATACATTACGTCTGTTGCGGAAAAGCCAGCGTGCGCCGCCGGGGCGCGGCGATCCAAACGAAATGGTACGAACAAAGAGCCGCCCGGGGTAGTGATGCGGATGCGGATCGACTGCGGCACCGAATTTTTGACCGCGAGCCAGACGAAGGCATAGTGGCCATTGGCCGAAGTATCCGATCGGGTGACCGAGACGGCGTGGCCGGCGATGGCGAATTTCGCTTCACCGAGACCGGCGCCATGGAGAAGGAGCATGGGTGACGGTAAGTCGACCCACCAGTTCGGTGGATCGACTTTATCGACACAGGGAGGCGCCTTCGCCTGTGCCTCGGTGCAGGCGTGGAGTGGATAGGCAGGGTCAGGGACAGTTGCTGCAGTTGCCGATCCGGCGCAGGCGAGCAAGAGCGCAACAAGAGCCAGCAGCCCCCCGGAGCCGATCATGGAGTCACCTTTCGATGTTGCGGGTTAGGTTTCGAAACGATGCCGGTAAGGCCGCGCCACGGCCGGAGGCCAGCTGTGGCGCGTTGCGGCAATAGGTTCAGAAGGTTATGCGCAGGGCCAGCTCAATCTCGCGCTCGCTGGCCTGGCGCAGACTTTGTCCAACCTTACCCAGGCCCGTCGGCGTACCGTTCGCCAGGTAGTCGCTGATGTTGGTATCGTTTGCGCCCTGGAACTGCGGATGATTGAAGAGGTTGTAGGCCTGCGCACGGAAATCGGGTTTCACGCGATCCCCGATGGAAAAGACCTTATGCAGGGCCAGATCGACTGAGTCGTAACCGGGGCCGTAGAACTCATTGCGGGAAACGGTTCCGGGACGAAAATAGATGCCAGCCGAGTTTGTCGTTGGGATAGCGAAGGCCGCTGCGTTGAAGAGATAGACTTCGCCGTTCTTCTTCGTAGTTCCAAAGTGCGGATCGCCCACCAGATCGGGGCGACTAAAAACACCCCCTGAGGAATCGTTGACGGTGAGATCTACCGGCGTGCCGGTACCCAGATAGATGAATGGATCGAGTTCCCAGCCACCCACGGCCTCATCGAGGGCGCGGTTCATGTTGGTACCGAACTGGCGTCCCCGACCAAAGGGCAGGTCCCAGATGCCGGCGAAGGTACCGGCGTGGCGCTGGTCGTCACCTGTGTTACCGCGGTTGAGATCGAAGCGCGGCCCGGTCGCATCGGTATAGATGCTCCCGGTTCCACCGGTGGGCGAAAAGGGCCCGGTCGAGTCATCGGTTGCATGAGACCATGTGTAGGTCGCAATCAACTGCAGGCCATTGGACATCCGGCGTTCCACTTTGCTCTGCAAGCCGTAGTAATGGCCGGTGCCATTATCCTCATTCAAAGTGACGCCAAGACCGCGATTGGTGGTGACACCGGGTCCGCTGTCAAAGAACTGGAAGCCTGTCGCAAGCTGCGGAGCGGTGTAATTGACGCTGTTGAAGAGATGGTCCTGTTTGGTACCCATTCCGGCCACGGTCAGCACCGTCTGCTTATCGAGTTGCCGCTGGATGCTGATCGAATACTCCTGCAACATAGAGTTGTTGTTGTTTTTGGGGTAGGAGATCGCCGCGACATTGGTGGGATCCAGCTCGTTAACGGTGAAGTTCGCCGACGGCAGAGGATTCGTCGCATCGGTATTCAGGTTGTCCGGTGGAGTCTTGATCGTGTTCTGCCCTGTGAACGTGACCCGGTAACCCTGGTTGCTGGGGTACGAGGATGCGCCGTTGAAATCAGGGTTATCAGAGAGCTGATTACCGACGCCTCCGCGGTCATGGAAGTAAAAGATTCCATAGCCGCCGCGCAGCGCTGTCTTTCCGTCGCCGAAAATATCGTAGGCGAAGCCGAAACGCGGACCCACGTCTCCCCAGTTTGTATTGATAAGGCTGCGGGAGTTTCCTCCCACTCCCGCGACCAGCAATTGCCCCGAACCGATATCGAAGTTGGACTGCCGGTTGTCTTCTTCATAGGGCCACGTAATCACGTCGTAGCGAAGTCCCAGATTCAGAGTCAGGCGAGGAGTGACCTTCCAGTCGTCTTCGCCGAAGAATCCATTTTCGAAATTCCGGGTGTGATAATAGCCCAGAGGATTGGCAATCGAGTAGGTGTCGACGAAGGCCGCCAGCAGTTCGGAGACCTCGTAGCCGGTATAGTCGGCGCCGTTACCCGCGATGTTGAAGAATCCCTTCGAACGGTAATCGCCCTGGAAGAAGTCCACTTCGCGGAAGATAATGTTCGCGCCGTACTTGAAGGTATGCTTACCGTGCGTCCAGCTCACCGTATCGAGCCATTGGAAAGCATGTTGCGGAACCTCGTACGGGCCGCCGTCACCGGTGTAGCCGATTTCGCCGTCATTGCCGCCGATCAGCGCTCCGCCGCCCAGCAGAGAATTGCGATTCGCGTTCAGTATGCCCAGGTTGGCAGAGAACGGCACTCCTTCATAAGGATTGACGTAGCTGTAGAAGGGGCGTTGGTAGCCGAAGCGAAAGTCGTTAACGGCATTCGCGCCGAAAATATGGGTCCAACCCCCGGCCACGCCGCGCGGGTGGGTATTGTTGTCTCCGGAGCCAAATCCGGAGGGCAGACCGGCGTAGCGAGTGTCTTTCGTATCGTTGTCCATCTGATAGCTGTAACGGGCGAAGAGCAAATCCTTCGCGCTGGCGTTCCAGTCGAGGCGGATGTCAAAGTCGTTATACCGCTTGGTATCGAACTGCTCGCGACCATAGTTATTGAGCACATTGGTGCTGGTGTGATTGGCGGCTGGAAAAGCGTTGAGATAATTCACAGCGGCTTTATTCAGCCGGGCAGCCGGAATAACGTTAGGAGAGCCGATAACCGCTCCCCCCGCACTTAACCCAAATTGCGCGCAGGTAGTCGGATCGAAGATCGCGCCGTTGTCAGGACTCGCATTCAGCTGCGCGGTGGTGGTATAGCTGCCGTGAAATCCACGGAAAGCCGCACAACCGGTGGGGCTGTAGGCGCTTCCTCCGGAAACGGTGGGCACCACCGTCAATCCTTCGCCGAGCAGATCGGAGAAATCGCCGGTGCGCATCTTGGCCGTCGGAACAGTCGACACGTAAAAGTCAAGCGGCAAAGCCTGACGCAATCCCTGGTAGTCCCCGAAGATGAATAGCTTGTCTTTGACGATCGGACCGCCGAGGGTAAAGCCAAATTGATCGCGATGGGAGTTAGTCGGAGTTCCGCCAAAGTAGTTGGGATTGGCGCCCCACACGCTGTCGCGATAGAAGGCGAAGGCCGAGCCGTGGATGGTGTTCGTGCCGGATTTAATGGAGGTTTCGATGATAGTGCCGCCGGCGCGCCCGAATTCGGCGGGAGCAAGTCCCACAATGGCGCGAAATTCCGATGTGGCCTCAATGGCCGGCCAGACGTTAATACCGTTGGCCAGCGATTCATTGTCGTCCACTCCATCGAGGAGATAATTGTTGGCTTGCGGGCGAATGCCGTTCGCCGACAAAGCGATGCCGCCGGTATCGCCGTAGCGAAGCTGTTCTGCGTTACCGCCAGTCCCCTGCAGGATGCCACCGTAGGCGCCACGCGTGACGCCGGGAGCCAGCAGCGCGAGCTGGCTGAAATTGCGGCCGTTGAGCGGCAGGTCGACAAGCTGGCGGTCATTGATGACTGTCGACAGGGAGGAGTCGGCAGTCTGAACCAGCGGAGCCGCTCCGTTGACCGTAATCGTGGTAGTGGCAGCCCCGGTCTTTAGCTTGAAGTTGAGAGCCTGAACCTGGGAGACATCGAGAGTGAGGTCCTGAACCTCAGTTTCAAAGCCGTTTGCCGTCACCTTCGCGGTGTAGTGACCCCGCACGAGACCATTGAATGCAAAATTGCCCGAGCCATCGCTGGTGCTGGTAAGAGCGGCTGCGGTATCCGTGTTCACCAGGGCAACGGTTGCACCAGATATGACGGCGCCAGAGGAATCGGTGACCGTCCCCTGGATCTGAGCCGTATCCGACTGCGCGCTCAGCTTCGCGGCGAAGAATGCCGGAATAATCACCAGCGCGATGAGTGCGAACCACCGGCCGATGGACATCCGGCTTGTGTTATTGAATGTCGAGAACATTTGTTTTGCCTCCGAAAACTGTACAGCTGGCCCCGGATGAGTACGTATCGAATTGCGAAACACTCCGGAAACAGGGTGAACTAGACTCGCTCGCATCGTCGACACGCAATGCATAACAAGCCTTTTTCCCATCAAATCTGCATCACCAGCCAAACAACGGGGTTTCAGGAGGATACGGCGCTACTTCATCCGCCGGCAAAATGGGATTCGCGCATTGACCGGCGTATGGGGGCGGAGGTACAAAGTAGTGTCCCAGACAAATGGGACACATGATGACGGCCCCCGCGCAGCCAGAGGAAAGAACGGTAACCAAATACTGCTTTGGCCTTTTTGAGGCCGATGCCGAATCCGGAGAACTGCGCAAGTCGGGCCTCCGCGTGCGGTTGCAGGCCCAACCCTTTCAGGTGCTGATCTGTCTTTTGGAGCATCCCGGTGAAGTGGTGAGCCGGGAGGAGATTCAGCAACGTCTATGGGGGACCGACACCGTCGTCGATTTCGACCATGGACTTGGTACCGCGATTAATAAATTGCGGGAGGCGCTGGGAGACTCGGCTGAGAATCCGCGTTTCATCGAAACCCTCGCCCGCCGCGGCTATCGATTCATCGCTCCGGTAACCGTGGCCGGCAACCGCCACGACGAGAGGTCCGGCCCTGCCCACGATGCAGTCGCCGGCACCGAAACGTTCCAACCGAGCCTTCAGGAAAAGAATGCCTGGGGAAAACGGCATACGCCGGCGGCGGCGCCGGACTCGCGCACCGAGCATCTGCGCATTATCACCATTCTGATCGGCATGGCGCTGGTCGTGGTGGGCAGCTTCCTGGCCGGGTTTAGAATGCGCAGCAAGTGGACCGGACCACCGCTGATCCGTCAAGTGACGTTTTCGGGCCGCGTCTCGCCAGGCGATCCTCTCTTCGAGAGCCTCCCCGGGACGGCCACCGATGGATCGCGCATTTATTTTCAGCAAATTGAAAACGGACGCGGTGTGCTGGCCCAAGCGCTGATCGCGGATGGAGAAACCAGCACGCTCCCGTTGCCGGATGAGCTCGCGGCGCCTTCGCTGGGCGATATATCGCCGGATGGATCAAAGCTGCTGCTGCGCAATCACCTTGCAACGGCGGCCGAGCAGTCGCTGTGGATCGTATCGACGATTGGCGGCACGGCGCGGCGGATACCCGGCATTCTGGCGCACGACGCAACGTGGATGCCCGACGGCCAGCGCATCCTGTACGCAAGTGGCGACGACCTTTATATCGCGCGCGACAGTGGAGCCGACAGCCGCAAGCTCGCGACCTTGCCGGGCCGCGCCTTCTGGCTGCGGTGGTCGCCGGATGGCAAGCGCCTGCGCTTAACCCTGCTCAACAGCGAAACCCACACCTCGAATCTATGGCAGGTGGATGCCGACGGCAGCGATGCGCACCTGCTCCTCGATAAATGGAACGGCCTGCCAGCCGCGGAATGCTGCGGCAGCTGGACTGAAGACGGCAGCTTTTATGTCTTTCAGTCGTCGCGCGAAGGCAACAGCAATATCCTGGCGATTTCCGAGCACGGGGGTCTTTTCGGGGATTGGCAGGAGCCGGTGAAAATCACCAATGGTCCGCTGGATTACCGCGCACCGATCATTGAGCGCGGCGGACGGCGAACCTTTTTCATCGGGCTGAACAGGCAATCGGAGCTGCTCCGCTACGATCGAAGCGCCAGCATCTTTGTACCCTCGGGCACGGGGCTCGGCATTGCCCGGCGCGTGGAGTATTCCCGCGATGGCCAGTGGGTGGCGTGGATTCGTCAGGATGATGACTCGCTGTGGCGCAGCCGCAGCGATGGATCGGAGAGGCTCCAGCTCACCGGGCGACCCATGCAGGTTTTCATGATGCACTGGTCCCCGGACGGCCGCCAGCTTGTCCTGATGGGCCGGCAACCCGGCAAACCCTGGAAGGTCTACACCATGGACGGCGAAGGCGGACACCTGCAGGAGGTGCTCGATGAGGGGCGAAGCGAGGCCGATCCGGACTGGTCGCCGGACGGCAGGGTGCTGGTCCTGGGGCGTTTGCCCGATCTGATGGCTGAAGCTTCCCAGTTCAAAGCCATTTACATGGTGGATTTGACAACAAAAGCCATGACCGAACTGACGGGGTCCGGTGGCCTCTTCAGCCCGCGCTGGTCGGCCGACGGCAAATACATTGCCGCTCTCTCCATCGATCAGAAGAAGCTGATGCTTTTCGACGTGGCGGCCAGGAGCTGGCGGGTCGTCGCGGAGGGCAACATCGCCGATCCGAACTGGTCGCACGACGGCGCAGCCATTTTCTTCCACGACTTTGCGCAGGCCGATCAGCCTATTTACAAACTAACGTTGAAGAGCGGGAAGATGGAGCGCGTGGCGGACCTTCACAATCTTCGCTCCGCCAACGTAGTCGACTACCGGTTTGCGGGGCTCGCCCTGGGGGACGTTCCTCTGGTGAGCGCGCGCTTGTCGACAGCCAATATTTATGCTGCGGAATTGCCACGTTGGTGAGTTCAGCCGGGAGCCTGGAGCTTTGAGGCGTGGGGCCTGGATCGTGTGGGTTTAGCGGAGATCCTTACGCTCCAGGAGCAGCCAGGCAACCGCCGCCGAACCCGCGGGGCGGGACGAACTGCTAAACGGCGGGACGAACTGCTAAACAACGCTGCGATGAGCATCGCTCGCCTGCTTTCGGGGCCGGCAAACAGAGGCATGATGGGCTGCGCGATGACCAGTTCCCCCATCCGCGGTCTCTTACTCCGCCAGGAAGGCGCTCTCTCCAATCTCCTCACGGGCGAAAGTTCGCGAATGTGAAGCTGCGATACAGACCCGTAGCTTCGGGTAACCGGGATCCGGACCTCCGATCATCGGTTGTCATCACCGGAATCAGGGCGAATCAATATCGTGCCTTTGCGATGCTAACCTCCCTATAACACTGAAGTGCGTTCTATAATGGGCGGCACCTAAGCGTCGGCGACGCTCAGGCAGCACGATAGCCGTATCGAAACCATTCTCCGCCGAGGGCGCTTCCGACGGTCAGATTCGGTGCGTACCTTGTTGTAACAATGGCCTGCCTCTCCATACAAATGTTGGGTCTGTCAAGAAGCGCATCTGGCAACCATCGCTCTTGTTTCCGGGCTGACGGTGGCAGAATTTACTTTTCAACATTCAAATGGGAAACCTCGGCGCAATCTCGGATTCCCCTTTTAGCCGCTTCCAGCCCGGCGAAACGGTTCTTGGAAGATTCAGGATCGTGCGTCTCCTCGGCAAGGGCGGGATGGGTGAGGTTTTCGAGGCTGACGATCTTCAGCTGGGCAGAATTGCTCTGAAGGCCATTCGTTCGGACATTTCAACCTCCAGTCATTCGCTTGGCCGGTTCCGGCGGGAAGTTCATCTGGCGAGAAAGGTGAGTGGGCCGCAGGTCTGCCGCATTCATGAGCTGTTCCTGGTTCCGGCGACGAGCCGGCATGGGGCCACCGCGTTTCTGACGATGGAATATCTCGATGGAGTTACGCTGGCCGACAGGCTCAGGAAATCGGGGCCGTTGTCGCATGAAGAAGGGCTGGCGATTGCACTGGATATCTGCGAAGGTCTCCGATTGATCCACCAGCAAGGCATCGTCCATCGCGATCTGAAGAGTGCCAACGTCATGCTGTGCAGCCGGGCCGGTCAGACGCGAGCCGTCGTGATGGATTTCGGGCTCGCCTTCGATGGCCTGCCGGATGTTCAGGCTGGTAATGAGTCGACCGCCTCGGCTGCTTTCGCCAGTACGGGTTTCGGAGTCATAGCGGGAACGCCAGCCTACATGTCGCCTGAGCAGTTTGAGGGTAAGCCGGTTTCGCCAGCTACCGACATTTATGCTCTGGGAATCGTTTTGTACGAGATTTTCACCGGTCTGCAACCGTATGCCGCGGCTACACCGGTAGGCGCGGCCATTCGCCGGGCTCGACGGCCAACGCCACTCTCCTCGATCCAGCACGGGATGCCCCACCACTTCGATCGCGTTGTGGAGCGCTGCCTCGATTACGAACCCGAAAGCCGCTTCCAGTCCGCGGATCAGGTCGCTAAGGAGCTCAGAACCGGCCCTCTGGACATTCATAACCTGGCGGCCGATCGCCCCTGGGTGCTGTGGCTTGTGGGGGCGATGTTCCTGGTATGCGCAGCGTGGGGAGGCTTATCATGGTGGCGGACGCGCCAATACTATCGGCCCGGCGCCCAGGCCGAGCGCTGGTACCAAACCGGACTGGCATCACTGCGCGAGGCCAGCTATCTGAAGGCGACGCGCGAACTCGAAAACGCTATCGCCCAGGATAGCCGGTTCGTGATGGCCCACGCCCGCCTGGCTGAGGCATGGTCCAACCTGGATTTCGACGGCACCGCCCAGCGGGAGATGCTGGTTGCCAGCTCCGGAGAAGGCCGCATTCCCCCGGTCGACCGCATGTATCTGGACGCGATTCGCGCCACGCTGACGCGCGATTTCGCGGGTGCTCTGAACCTATACCGGAAAATACTCGACCGCCTGCCGGAGTCCGACAAAGCGGCCGGTTATGTCGATCTGGGGATGGCATATGAGAGAGCCGGCGATCCGCAAAGGGCGCTTCAATCGTATAAGAAAGCATCCGCGCTGAACTCGGACAATCCCGCACCGTATCTGCGTGCGGGCATGCTGGAGTCGCGGCTGAACCAGGTCCAGCAGGCCCAACAGGCTTTTGGCCGCGCCGAAGCCCTTTATGCATCGGAGATGAATCCGGAGGGCTTGGCTGAACTCGATTACCAACGCGGATATCTGGCGAATCAGCGCGAAGCCAACGATGAGGCCAATACGTACCTGAACCGGGCACTCAGCGACGCGCAGCGCCTTCCCAGCGTGCAGCTGGAGATCCGGGCGCTCACACAGCTGAGCAGCGTCGCTTATAACTCCGAGCACGATACGCAAGCCGTCGAACTGGCGCAGCGGGCGATGGAGCTGGCTCGCGACAACCAGCTTGATGCATGGACCGCGGAAGGCTTCGTCCGTATCGCCAATGTCAGACTCATTCATCAGGAATATTCGCAGGCTGACGACGCTCTGCGAGACGCTTTCCGAATTCTGCAGCAGAGCCAGCAAACCAGGGTCGAGGCGATGGCCAAACTCACCCTGGCGAGTCTGCGTAACCAACAGGGACGCTACAAGGATGTCCTGGCTCCGGCCGCAGATGCGCTCAGTTACTACAAAACCAACGGCCATTTCATGGAAGCCGCGAGGGCTTCTCTGCTTATCGCCCGCGCTCAGCGCAGCACGGGCGAGCTTGACCGTGCCCTTCAGTCAGGCAAGGAATTGGTGGAACTGGCGAAGCAGGCCGGAAGCCGCGAACTTCAGACGCTTGCGGAAGATCTGATAGGCACCATCTATTTTCTCCGTGAGGATTACCCGCAGACCCTTGACCATTTCGGGAAAGCTTTCGGCCTGGCGGGCGATGGTACCCCGAGGTCCTGGGAAGCTCTGCATGAAGCACAGATTTTTCTCCGCATCGGCCGGTTCGCCGACGCTGAACGGATGATTGCGCTTACTCCCCCTGGACACCCCGATGTCCCGGCTCTGCGCCTGGAGATTCTGATCGGGGAACGAAAATACGCGCAGGCGGAAGCCCTTGCGAAGCAGCTCGTGACGGGCGCCAATCTGCCGCCGGATGCCCAATACAATCTTGCGATCGATGGCGCCGTGGCCGAGGCCCTCAACCATCACCCGACGGCAGCTCTCGCGGCTCTGCACACCATCGGGGCGCCGCAGGAAGTTTCCGGCGATCCGGCTGCCGTGGCGTCAACCGAACTATCCATGGCCACGGTGTATCTGGCTGCCGGCGACGCGCAATCGGCCTTCGAGAATGCAAGCCGGGCGGAATCCTGGTATTCCGCCAATCATCTGGAGGATTCCGCATTGCGGAGCGCGCTCATCGCGACTCGGGCGGCCCGCATCCGCCACGAACCCGCCGATGAAAGGCTGTTTATGCAGAAGTCCCTTGACATTCTTAATGACCTGCGAAACACTTGGTCACCGCAGTTATACCTCTCCTACACATCCGGGCCAGATTTCCAATTTCTGGGCGAAAGTGCACTTCACCTTCGCAGATAGGATGACGCGCGTGTTTAAGATAAAGATAGTGCCGGGTTCTCTGAGAACTATATTGGCGTTGGGCGCGGTATGCGTCGTAGCTGGCTGTAAACATGGGGAAGTAACACCAGCGCGCCCTGCCCCCGTGAACGACCCTCCGGTTACAGTGCGTGGCGGATCGGTGACTGTCAGGTATGGCACTCCATGGAATTGCCCGAATGGCCAGAATTATTGCTCAATCGATCTGGGCAAGCCGGCGGTACTGAATACTCTCGATGGGGTCCAGCCGATCCCAAGTGACAGCGACCCAGGCGACGGTGACAATACGCCTCAGACGGTCAGCGAGCTTGTCAGCACTAACTGGAAGGTGAAGCTAACCTTCCGGTCTAACGAGACGAGCGAGGATCCCGGCACCTTTTTGCTGTTATGCACGAGCGACCCAGCTTGCTTGTCAACGAGCGGACCGGTCCAGGACACTCTCTACATAGTCGGCGGCAGCAATGGATCGTTGACCCCGATTATGCGCGACCGTCCAGGAGTTCGATACGACCTGACGGCATGCGGTGGCGCCCCGGTCACGGGAGACTCGAAGTGCAATCACGTTCATACCGCGAGGGTGTTCACGAATGGTGTTACGACTGCGCCCAGGTATCACTGCATCGACGGAGAGTGCACCATCAAGGTCGGACAATGACCGGTGATGAACATCGGCGACTATGACGATGGTCAGTCTCTCGTTCATGGTATGGGTTCGGCATATCTGTGCCAGGTCCTGACGCAAGCCGAAGCGGGCCAATTCGACCCGAGATCACGGACCTATCGGCATTATCGCCTCGGCATCCGCGATCCCGGCAAGGCGCCGGCCTTGCCGGAACGGCAATTCGGCTGACGACTGAACTCTCGCCTCGGCTCGATATCTTTTCCCCGGCCAACGGGCTTTATGGTCAAAACTGAAACCGGCCGATGTCCCGCCTCGACGCCGGCTGTAATGCCTCGTTCATCGCGTTGCCGAGCGTGACGAACTGCAGCTCGAGTTCGTCGATGGTGGCCATCATCGGTTCGAGGTCGCCGCCCCCGCCCGCCACTTCGATCGCGGAGGCCACGGCGCGAAGCGCTTCGCCGCCGACGTTCGAAGCGGCGCCTTTGATCTGATGCGCCCTGCGCCCGGCTTCCCGCGCGTCCCCGCTCCGGATCAGGTTGCGCAATTCGGCGATCTGGCACGGCGTATCGCGGAGAAACTCGCGCATGACGTCGCGCATGAAATCCTCATCGTTCATCATGCGATCGGCGAAACCGGCCCGGTCGAATACAACCGGCGACGGTGCGCCAGCCGCCTGGCCCTCGGCCGTGACGAAGCGGCAGGCGTCGGCATCGGGGATGGCATCCTCTGCGGCCGGCTTCGCGGCAGTGGAAATTCCGGAATGCACAAAATCGTCGGTTGCGTGGGACACGGCTGACCTCTTTTCCGCACAGGGGTGCGTTTTTCTAATCGGCCATTTTTGAGTGCGGATGAGAACTTCCGATCGCGCGGCGAAATGCAGGCCGGTAAAGCTTCCCCTGTACTCGCCGATGCTGTTCAGGAGGGCTGACTGCGCGCGCCTTTCCCGGCGTCTTGCGGGGATGCGTGGCGATGAAATCGGAATCGGTCAGCCAGGACTGCAAGCGGAGGTCGCTATCGATGATCGACATGAGGAAACTGCGCACCCGAACAAGGGCGGCGTTAATCGTTCTGCTGATGGCCCGCGGATTGGCGCAACCGGCGCCGCATTCTTCGTATCTGCCCGGCCCGGCTTCCGCTGCACCGGCTTCCACCGCCGCGGCTGCGGCCGCGCCGTCCGGCGACCTTGCGTTCATGGATCTCGAGAAGCTGATGGACATCAAAGTCACAACGGCGTCTCTGTTCAGCGACAAGCTGTCGCAGGCTCCCAGCATCATGTCGGTGGTCACCCGCGACGAGCTGAGGCGCTTTCGCGGCCTGACCCTCAACGAGGTTCTGCAAACCGTTCCCGGTTTGACCGGGTCCACGCAATACTTCGTCGACCGCAGCATGGTGGCGGCGCGC
>CAZSWI010000037.1:0-21080 GCA_964610635.1 uncultured Acidobacterium sp. | reverse complement strand
GCCGCGCCAGCGGCACGATGGCGCTGTGAAATGCCTCGTCCAGCAGCGACTCGGCGGTCGACCGGTTGACATCCTGTTCGAGCCCCAGCAGCACCGGCGGCAGCGAGAACGCGTTCGCCACCATGCGGATCAGAAATTCCTGCCACGTGAGCCGCAGATCGGCGTCGGTGCCGGCGGCAAAGCGCAGCACCTCGGGCTTCTGTTCGCTGCTGAGGATGGGTACGCGCCCTGTGCCCTCGATCTCGTCCTGCCACCAGCGGATGAGCCGTTCATGCTGGGCCGGTGTGGTTTCGTTCAGCCACAGCGCATACTGCACCACCGCATTGCTGGCCAGTTTCCCGGCGAACCGGTGAGCGCTGAGGAACGCATTCACCGTCTCGAATGCGACTTCGAGCGGCCCCAGGCCAAACGGCGTGTAACTGCGCGGATTCATCCGCACATAGATCAGCTGATTGTCCTGAAGCGGAATCACCGAGCCGGTTCCGATCAGTCCCGTGGCCTGCGCAAAGCGCACCGATTCCGCATTGCCATCCCACTTCGGGTCGATGCGAATCGTTGCTCCATCGACCGCCCACAACTCGAATGGCTTCGCCGGATCGCCGGTCAGCTCCATTTCGATCGCGCCGAAGCCGCCCACCAGCGCGTCCTCGATGGCCTGCTCGATGAGCGTTCGAAACGAATCCGACGCGTTTGGGAATTCAAGCGATCGCCGCAGAATCTTCGTGCGCTTTTCCGCGAAGGCGACTTTTTCCGGGTCATGGTCGCGCTTCAACCGCACCTGCCAGTCCATGCTGGCCACGCGATCTTTGATAAGGTTGATCGCGCGCCGGACCACCGGGGTCTCCGCGAATTTGCGCAGGTTCGCCGGCGTCGGTTTAGGCAGCACCTTCGCATGGAAGGAATACGGGGAAAGGACGGACGGCAAGGCCACCGTCTTTCGCTGTGCCGTTTCTTCTTTGCGCCCGGCTTCTCCCCGTCCCGCGCCCAGAAGCGCCAGCGCGTTTTTCCATTGTTCTCTGATCTTCACGTCTCCTCCGTCTTCCTTTTTTGCAAAAGAAAAGGCATGGCGCGCGGCCATGCCCCTCATGAACCCGTTACGGATATCGCTACACCCGCAATTCCCTCTTCGCCGCCTCTGCTACGCGGTCAAGATCGTTGACCGTGAGCACGCGAATCTGCTGGGCCTCCATCGTTTCCAACCCAAAGCGATACTGCTCCACACCCTCCTCGTTGCTGGCGACCTGCCCGTCGCCATCTCGCAGCGGTTCGACGATAGCCGTTAGTTCCAGCTCGGCGTTCTCGATCCGCGCGACGCCTGTCCGCAGGGATGGCGCCGAGAAGGCGAGCACCTTGGCGAGTTCCACGTCCCCGGCCAACGAGACAGCGTGAAACATCCGCACGATGCCGTTCGGCCGGTAGCCGCAGTCGATCTTCAGCGGATCGCCGGGGCGCGTGTACGCCGAGGCAGCAATCCGCCTGCGCATCAGGTCCCATACCCGCGCGTGCTCGAAGCGCATTCGCATGCTGCGGACGATGGCCTGGCGTCCGGTTAGCGCATAGCGCGCCTTCTGCGCGCGCGGTTCCACGTAAAGACGCATCAGCTGATCCATCTCCGCCGCCATGCTTTCCGCAAGACACGCCTTCGCCTCGGTCATTTGTAACTGATGCGAGAACGAATCTTCGATCGTCTTCAGCAACGGCGTTGTCTCCGGGCTCTCCTCCAGGAACCGCTGCCGCATCTCGCTCTCGAGCGCCTCCAGCATCGCTATGTCCGCGTCCGGATCGACACAGCGTACCCGGGCCCAGTCCCGGGTGAAACGGACCATCGCCGCTTCCGGACGGGACGCCTCCCGCAGCACCGCTCCGATATTCACGAACTCGTTTTTTACCGGATCCGGCACATACCGGATCAGGTTGAATTCACATTGCAAACGCTCGTTCACATCGACCTTCCATGTACGTTATCGCCCCATCCTCGTCCGGCAAACTGCCCCGCCGGCCCCTGGTCCGCCGGCCTCTCCCAGTTTGGAAACGGCTGCCGCGAAGATTCCCGGAACCCGGTGATCAGATCCCGTACCTGCGATCGCCGCTCGAGCAGCTTCTTCACCAGTCCCTCCAGTGCCTCGACGTCGCCCTGGTACCACTCGGGCGGAATTGTCTCGACGATCTCCCAGATTTGTTCCGCCGCCAGGTTCTCCATGCGGCTGAGCCACGGCTCGAAGCTTGCCCATCCGGTTACCTCCCGATACACCACGTTGCGTCCATAAACACCGCGCAAAGGAGCATCGATGAATCGCCATTCCCCGGCGTTAAAACAAAAGCCCTGGTCGATGAACGTCGCGTTGTACCGCTTCTCCCGTCCTTTCCGGTAAAACAGCGCCTGCCGGCCGTTGGCGTTGCAGGTCCACTTATCGAGCACCAGCGCCCCTGCAAACTCGTGCAGATTGCGCACCTCGGCCAGTTGTTCCTCGGGAAGATAATCCGCCACGTGACCGGGCATCAGCCCGCCCACCAGCTGCGACCCGAAGTGCAAGCCCGCGGTGCAGCGCTCGCGCCGTTGCCCGTAGTCCATCTCCAGTTCCGCGGTGCGCTCGATCAGCCACGGCGTCACCTCCACCACATCGCAGTGCGGCACTGTCAGCCCGATCAGCGCGCCCAGCCTTGTCGCCAGCAATTCGTTGGGCAAAACCCGCAAATGCTGAGGATTGTTCCGGAATTTCACCACCCACGCTTTGTCGTCCGCCCCCAGCATCAGGTGACTTTGCGCGCCGCCTCGCATTCTGCGGATATGCTGCACGATCAGGACTGCCAAGTCTCCTCCGGATTCCTCATGCTAATCGAACGCTGCGCCCGTGAGCCGCTCTTCACGGACCGCGAGCGCAATCGCCATCGCCATCACGCAGTCGTCGTGCTCCCCGGCCTGCGCTTCGGCGCGGCCGCTGGCCTGGCGCACGAAGCTGCGGCACTCGCGCAGGAGCCGCTCGCTCGTGAAGATTCCCGCTGTCTCCACCAGCGCCGACCCCAGACGCCCGAGGATTCTGGGACGGGTGATCGCGGAAGTCAGCCAGCCAGGATGTCCGCCCATCTTATAGATCCGCGGATAGCGGCAGACCGTCTCAAGATAAGCGAGCACGCCCGAGCCATGATTATTACGCTCCACTACCAGCAACGCATTGTTATATTCCCTCGCCAGGGCCGCCGCTTCCTGCGCCAGCTCCAGCGGCCCCAGCTTTCCGCGCAGTTCCGCGCATTGCAGGCCGGTGGTCAGGTCAATCACCTGTACCGCCGAAAAGTCCCCCTCCACGCCGCCGCCCGCCGGGTCCGCGGCCACCAGATATTCGCGGGCCCCTATCGGCCCCAGCCACACCTGCAATTGTCCATTCGACCGCTGGGCCAGGGGCGCTTTGACCTCCCGCAGCCGCGCATCGATCGAAGCGGTATCGAAAATGCACTGGCCGCTTGCGAGGAAACACTCCGTCGGATCCTCGGCATATTCCTGCTTCGCCAGACCGCGGAAACTCGCCTGGAGCTGCCGCCGATAGCCAATTTGGCTGAGGGTCAGCTTGTCCTCATCTATTAATCGCCGCTCTTTCTCATTCAGCGAATCCTCCTCCACTGCACGAGCCACATAGCCATCCTCCATCCACCATGGAAAGAAGTGGCGGACCATGCCCGTGTTCCCGGTATCCTGCCACTCCTTCCAGAAGCATCCCGCGGCGCCCATCGGCGTCGACTCCAGCACCAGCTCGCCCTGGGGCGACAGCCCGGCACGCAGTCCCTGCAGAATCTCCGCCGGATCTCCTGGCCACCTTGCCACCTCCGAGCAATGAAGATTGGTGATGGTCAGCCCCCGGCCCGCATTAGGCGCCCCCGCCGTCTCCACGCGATATTCGCTGTCCATGCCCGGGAAAATAATCTGCCGCGCATTCACAAGCGAGGTTTTCAGCGCTCCCCGGCACAACGACGGCGGAAGGCAGCGCAGAAAGCGATGCACGATTTGAAAGATCGACTCGGCAGCCTCCTGGGTGTGCGCGATCTGCACCGTCAGAGTTCCCGGATGCGTGATGGTTTTCAGAAAGAACTGACCCGCCACCCAGGTCGTTATGCCAAGCTGGCGGGCCTTCAGCACGATGTTGTTTTGTCCTCGCTTCTCTTCATAGGCGCGCTGCGCGCGATTGGCCGCGAGGGGAATGGTTTTTCCGCTCCGGCTTCTCACGCGCAGCACCTTCAGCGCCAGCGCCAGCGCGCTGGCCTCCCGGCCTCCCGGAGTCCGCTCGTCCAGCACACAGCCCAGACGAAGCAGTTCCGGCCGGTCCGCGGTTCCCCAGTCCAGATTCATGTCCGCCTTCGATCACTGGTTCATCGTGTATTCCATCGTCAACTGCGCCGACCCGGCGTTGGTGCTGCATCCCGCGCCGGCCGCCTGCACGCCCATGGACAGATTGTGTCCGGCAACGATCGACACGCCGCTGACCGCATTGCGGTAGCTGTACGTGCCTGACGCAAGCGTTACTAACTTCAGCCAGGTAGACGATGTGCTGTCATAGACTCCGATTACCGGATAAGAACTGCATCCGGAAGGGGCTGTCCCGATGGCGATATCCAGCCGAGTCATCGTAATCGCCGCGCTGGGCGACCAGATTGCACCGAGGGAATTGTTTGTCGATGTCCCGAAGGTCCCCGCAAAATTGCCGTACCAGGTGAAATGCCAGGACTGAAGACAATTTGCCGTTCCGTTGGCCGTGACTCCTGTTGCGTAATAGCCCGCCGGGCATTGCAGGGGTGTCGCTGCCAGGGCGGAAGCCGTACTGGCATTCCCGATCGTGGCGGCCGTCAGCGTGGCCGGCAGTTGTGCGTTCGTCACCTGCCCGCTCACCTGGCTGAAGCTGTAATCGTTCGCAGCCGGCGCCACAGCCCCCGTGCGGCCGTTAAAGGAAGCAACGCCGCCGCTCGACACGGTCGCGCCCGCGCTGCCCGCGACGTACCAGTTGTAATCCGGCCCGCAAACCAGAGTCTGTGTGGAGGGCGTGGACAACACCAGCGTCGCCGCCGATGTTCCGGAGGCATAGATCAGCTCGGAGCTCGTCGTCTGCAGCGTTACCGTGTTCGAAGAAGTATCCGATTTGACGATCGTAAATTCGAGCCCGGTCGGCGCTGCCTTGTCCAGCAGGGGCGTGTAACAACTGGGAAGCGTAATGGCCTGTGCGCCGCTCGCCGCATTCGCGATTACGTTCTTGTTCGCAGCCGTAAGTGTCAGCGTCGAGGCCGTGTTAATGATGGTGCCAAGCGCGATCCCCCCGTTCGACCGAATCGTCCCCTGATAGGTGATATTGAAGAACGGATTGACTCCGGAAAAGTGCGCCTGGAAGGCATCGCCCTGGTAGCCCGTATACATCTGCGCGGCGTAAGCCGGATAACTCGCCGCTGAAGCCACGGGAGTGGACCAGACCCGCGGGACTGCGCCACTTGGATCATTGACATTAGCGCCGCCGCTGGAATAACCCGTCACTTCGGCGTCCTCGAGTGCCTGATAGTAATTACCGCAACCCGTAAGATGATGCACGCTCGCGTAGGTCGGCGGGTTTCCCGAAGACCCGGCATAAGTAATCCAGTTGACTCCGCTCGCCATTTCCAGGCAATCGACATCGGCAATCAGCAGGTTATTGCTGACAGGCGGAGCGACGTAGGCCAGGTTCGCTGCCGGGAAGCTGCTCACATCGGGCCACTGGATATGGCCACCATGAATCTCGATACCGTTCGCTCCGACATAGAAGCCCGCGATGGCCGGACTGTCAACGTAAGTGTCCGTCCACACGCTGCCCGAACCACCCGTGTCGTAGACCACGTAATTCGTCGCGTACGACGCATTGGCTGCCGACCCCGATGACGCGTTGTTCACGCATGGAGCGCTGGAGCATGTGTAGGGATAACCGAATCCGTGGATCAGATACCCGGTATTGCCGGTGCCCTCGTTGTACACGGCAGCGGTTTGCGCGTTCCTCACCACGATGTCATCGAGATGGCTGTCGATTGCGGTTTTCAGCAGATGGATCCCGTATTGCGACCGATTCGCCGGCGTAAATGCGGAGCTGCTGTAACTGACCGTCACGTTGCGCAGCAGGAAGTTGGCCTGATGGCCCGCGGAGGTATTCTCCTCACCCAGCAGAATGCCCTCGGCGCTCGTGTCATTCACCGTCACGTTATCGATAAGCGCGCCGCGAAACCATTGCAGCTCGAAACCATGCGTTGCGTTGCCGCTCGCCAGGATGTTCAGATCCTTAAAGGTGCATCCCTGCGCCTGCACGCCGTTGCCGAGATAAAATAAGTCGCCTCCCAGCGAGCCCGGCACCGTCAGCGTGGTCGCGATCTGGGTGCTGTCGGCATTCACGGTAGTTCCGCCGGAGCCCAGCACGCTTACGCAGGCGCCATTGGAGGGTTCTGTCAGGGTTGCTGTTACTGGGAACGTCCCTGGTCCGAGGCGCAAGGTCTGATTCTGACCGCTCGCGTTAGCCTGACTAACCGCGGCGTTCCACGCAGCAGCGAGCGCTGGGTAGGTTATGCCGTCCACCGTAATCTCGCCGTTAATCGTCGCCCCGGTGACACCGCTCTGCGCTCGGACCAGTCCGGGCACCGACAGATTGCCCGAAGCGTCAAATTTCGAGGTGTTTCCGCCACAACTAACGGAAAGCCCGTTGCCGCTTCCGCCAAAGTTATAGCTGCAGACAGAATTGCCTCCGTTATTCTGCGCCGCTCCCGACGTGAGCAGCCACGCCCCGGTAGCCGGGGTGTAATGAAGCAGGTCATTCCCCCCGGTAGCGTTGGAACCGGAAAAGACGTTGTACCCTCCCGTCCAGCTCGAACAGGGTATCGATCCGCATCCCACCCAGATAACTCCCGAGCCACGCCATCCCGATATATTCCCGAACGGTGGGGTGTCGATATAGAAATCGGTTACCCAGGGGCCGCTGATCTGATAACCACCGGGCGTTGTGAGCTGTCCCGATCCAGGAACCTGCGGATTGGAAAGGGGGTAATGGCGATAGAGGGTTGGGCTTGCAGTATTTGAGACACCGCCGGCATAGTCGTCACCCTGAAAAATGCCGGTCACGATCTGCTGCACAGTGGTGTTGCCATTTTCCTGCGAGGGGAGCAGTGTTCCACTCACCGCAAGAGCGTTCTTGGTTTCCTGGTTGAAGTAGTGCGGCTCAGACAGCGAATCCCCGCTCGACACCGTTCCGGCGAAAGGCTCCGTGTAGAACGTCCCGTCTATCGCGCCGTTGGCCGCGTCGTAAACCTGGTACACTTTCGCGGCCGGGTAGATATCGTAAGCGTTGGTCGGAACCACGGCAGCCGTTGCCGCAGTGACACCCGTTCCGGGGTTGCTTACGGCGCAACCGCTTATTGCTCCTGACGCGGCGCTGATATAGACCGATGGCGCCGCGGTCCAGGTTCCCGTGACCGTGACCTGTGGAGGATTCAGCAGATGTCCGTACTGATCATAAGCACCCGAGTACCCGGTTCCACCTGTGGCCGAACAGCCAGTCACTGAACCGCCTGAGATTGTCAGCGCCACCGTCCCGCCCGAACCCATCTGCGTGTAAGCTCTGGTTGTCCACCCCGCGCCGACGGTTGAGCCGGGAAGCGAATCGCCACTGATGAAAAGATAGGCATTGTTGCCGCTCGTGTTCATCACTATGGGCGAGACCTTGCTCACCGTCGAGTTGAAGTCAGTAGCCGGCACATTTACGCCCAGGGTATTGCCGGGAACAACATCATCCGCTTCCAGTCTCAATCCGTAACCTGTCAAGCCGCCCGTGGTGACATAGGCTCCCGAGACATGCGGCTTGCGGACTGTAGCCAGCGTGATCGTTCCCGAACCGATTGCCGTGACCTTTTCGCATTCATAGTCATAGTCCCAGATGCAAGCAATCTGGCTTGTCGAAAAGCCCGCCGTGGACCCAACCCCGATAACGGCGTTGCTTTCCGGGAACACATTGGTCGATCCCTGAGAGATCGCCGCCGTGAGGGTCGTCTGCGTTGTGTCTCCGTAGGTCGAATCCCACGTACAGCCGGCGCAGGTCAGGATGGGAAGGTAGTTAGGAGCCGGACCATACTGAATGAGACTAATATAGCCGGCATTGTATTTCTTCGCGGTGTCGATCAGCAGCCTTCCTTCACCCTCGGCGTAAGCATTGGTTTCGGCGGTGGTGGTGATTGTCTCCGAGCCGTCCGCGCCCGTAGCGATCGTGTTCGCGGTCGCTGACGGAACCGCACCGCCTTCGATATTGAAATCTCGATGACCTTCATTCGCTTCGTCGCCATTCGTGTTGGGGCCGCCATAACTAAATGTGTAATCCTGCTGTCCAACAAGATCGCCGTTCCCTAATCCCCACGATGCGAGGCGAATGGCTCCATCGTCCTGCACTTCGGTGTATTTTCTCGCCGTGACTGCAAAAGTGTTGAAATCGGCCTTATCTCCATTTGGAGACGAGGGCGTAAAGTTATGACCGCCCATCCAGCCGGTATTCATGATCTGCAATGCGGTGGGAGATTGAGGGTAAAGCCCGGCTCCCCAGTTCGTCGTGTTCATCGCAAACGTGGGGCTGGCGAAGATGCGGTTGCCGATGTAAGGTTCCGCAGAGTTGAAGATCCACATTGGCGGGCCGTAGCGGTAATCTACAACTCCGCCTATCGGTTGGCCGGTCGCAGGGCCAGTCTGATACAACCCTCCGTCTGTGGTTACATAGGCTGCCCAGTACGTTCCGCCCCATGGCTGCGCCTCCGTCTGGGCGTAAAGCGCCGGCGCAATGACTCGGCAGGCGTAGGTGTAAGTCGTGCATTGAGCCAGCGACATTTTGATGCCGTCGTTGCTGCCCGATCTCGATTGCCACTGGTCCGCGTAGAGATCTCCCTCCATTTGTCTGGAGTTGATCTGCGGCGCCGTCAATGGTCCGGTCAGTGTTCCACCGGCCAGGGGCAGGTTCGCCGCCGCCAGTTGATCTGCATAATGCTTCGTGGCCGCCTGGCTCGACGCGGCCGGATCGTTGTTCAGCGTAAGGGGGCCGGTTAGAGTTCCCCCGGCCAGGGGCAGAAACGACCCGCTCAGGGACGAGATGGCGCTCTGTACGTACGCCTGCGAAACCGCCTGCACCGCTTCGGTTGACGGCTCCAGCTGTGCGCGCACCGCTGCAACTGACGCTGTGGCCGACGCCGGAACCACCCAATATTCCTGGTTTACCGTCCCGTCGCTCAGGTGATAGACCGCCGTATAGTAGCTGCCTGCCGGCAGCGCATTGGCGTTGGGCAACAGGTTCAGGCTCACAAATCCGTCGGCGCCAATCGCAGCGCTCGTATTTCCCGCCGCTATTGCCTGATTCTCCGGCGTGGTGAAAGCGGGCCAGCTTACCAGCAAGGTTCCACTTGCCGCCGTCCCGTCGGCGCGATAAATGGTGCCCTGCACGGTCGTGGTATTCACCTGCGCGGTCGCACGCGGCGGAAGCACCGCCCAGGCCACCGCCATCAGCCCAATCGCCACTCGCGCCAGGTGGGCGAAGGCGCGCATCCGCTTGATCGAGTCCTTCCGCTTCTTCGAGTCTCTGTTCCGCATATTCCTCATTTCCCAGGCCGGCCAGTTGCCCGTTGGGTCTTTATATCGATGTTCACCCACACGGACCAAATGAAAAGGGGACACCGTTGGGTGTCCCCTTTTTCTTTTTTAACTCTATAAGTTCAGAATACCAGTTCCCGACAATAAAACTGCCAACTTTCTTCGGGAAATCTGGTTTGCAAGCGCTTTATTATGTTGGGTCATTACCTTGGTTTGAAGCCTCCCCTCTTGACAAATTTTCCACATTTGGGTCGAAGAGGCGAAAAGCGAAAAAAAACCGCGTGAGGCGGTCGAGCGCGTCATGGTAAATGCGCGCAACCGATCGCACGCTCTCCCCGGTCAGAAGTGCCGCTTCGGGGGGTGTGTAATCCTCCAGAGCGACCCGCGCCACAATCGTGCGAGAGACACGATCGAGCCTCCCGAGGCATTTCTCGACGTCGAGGACAAAGATAAGCGTGTCCTCGAAGGTCCGAAGCCGGTAATGGGAGACCCGGGCGCGCGAGATTGCGGTGTTGTTGCTCAGCGCGCATGGCGCTCGCCCAATTTCCATGGAGACTTGCATGTAGCGGCGCAGCAGCGCGACCGTGCGTCTCCTGTAAAAGGCCAGGCCATCGACGGCTCTCGGCCGCCAAACCGGCACATCGGCTTCGGCGACTGCTGTCGCCGTGGAGACAACGCATGGCATCGCGAGAGCCGCGCTCATGCCGCACCCCCTTCCGTCAGCACACCGATCCTGTGGCGTCCCCTGCGCCCAGGCCGGCGCGTTCGCTTTGCCTGTGGAACGGGCCTCAGTTTTCGAGCACAGCCCGGACAATAAATCTCCGGGCAATCCTGGGCACGGAACCAAAGCACCCCGCACCCCTCACACACCTTAAGAAAAATCCGCAGATACATCAGTCGTTCTCCAGAGTTCGCTCTCCGCGTGAGTTGGGCTGGTGAGCCCTTCCGCGCGTAGAGTTTTTTGGATACAGCCTGGCTGCTCTCTAAACGGCAGCCGTGGCCTCCCTGTTTGTGGTGAGCCGGCATCGGCCGGCCGGCCGTATAGAGTCTCCCGTGCATTCGGAATCTCGCTGCACACAACGGCTTCCGCCAGCCAGCCCATCCCGAGCGAAAGTACTATGTCTGGCCGGCGCAAGTAGTCCGACACTACTTTCATGGAGCAATGCGATCAATTACCGGGAGGAGCAATTCGGTCGTTTTAAGGTAGCTGGGTACTGAAGTCCTTTCCGCGGCCTGCGGATTTCGCAAAATCGCGATTCTTTCTGCAAAACCCGAAGTAACGGCGTTATAGCTCCCCGAAAACAATTGAAAGATGAAATTCATCGAGTTACACGAGCGCCTGCGGCTCGAGACGTGGCGTCGCATCGACCAGGGAGTTCTCAGCACTTCGCTGCTCGCCCGCCAGACAGGCCTGGCCCAGGCACACATCTCCAATTTTCTTCATCGCCGCCGCCGGCTCAGTCTTCCCGCTCTGGACCGCCTCCTTCTGGCCCAGGCGCTGAGCGTGGAGGATCTGTCTCCCGACCGCCCCCCTTCCTCTGCGAATACGGGGCGAGAATCCATGGACATTGTGCCGATCGTCGCGCACATCGTCGCCATGACCGCGCCTCTGATTGGCTCACGGGTCGTGCTGGACTCCGTTCAGCTTCCCTCTGGCTGGCTCGCCAGCTTTCCAGTTCGCCGGGCGGTTAGTCGCCGCAGCTGGGAGCGATTCGTTGGCGTACGCGTCACTGAGGCGCAGGCTCTCCCCATGGATCCCGTGCTCCGCATCGGCTCCATCGTCGTCATCGACCGCCATTACAACTCGCTCGCCGCCTGCCGGCCTCCCTTTCCAAACCTCTATGGAGTCCGTGCCGGATCGCAATTGCTTTTTCGCCACGTCACTTTTGAGTCCAGCCGCCTTGTCCTCCGCCCTCGCGCCCTCGCGTTCCCGGTTGACCTCATAGAGCTGGCCTCTCAGGAAGTTCCCTCCGACCGCCTTGTAGGCCGGGTCTGCCTCTGCATTACCGCGACATAACCAGAACGGTGCCGCGACTCGCTGCCTTTGATAGCATCCCCTTCAGAGGTATTTCCATGGACCCGCTCCCCGCCGCTCCGGGTAATGGCGCTCGGCGCAATGAGGACATCGCGCTCGATCTGCTTAAGTTTGTGGCCGCTACCGCCGGCGTCGGCCGTGCCAGCCTTCCCTCCACCGGTTTCGTCGCTGGCGGCGCTCCCAAACCCGACGATCAGGTTGCCCAACTGCTGGAGCTGTACTCCCGTTGCCTGCGCGTGGTAGAAGGAAAGCCGGCGTAAGGCCGCCTTCTCTTGCCCGGCTCGCCTCATCCCCGCTCGTCTCATCCCGGCATTCTCGTTTGCGGAGCCGGCGTTTTCGGACGCAATCATCTGCGCGTTTATCGGGCGCTCCAAAGCGAAGGCGCGCCGATTCGCCTGGCGGCTATCGTCGAACCAGACCTCGTTCGCGCCGGCGCGGCTTCCGCCGAATGGGGCGTGCCCGTCTTCTCCTCTGTGCAGGAATGCCTTGACGCCCGCTCCCAGGCCGAGCTCGTTTTCGGCGCCGCTTCAGTCTGTACACCGACCTCCACCCACTTCCCGGTTGCTGAGGCCCTGCTCGCCTCAGGAGTCGATGTTCTGATCGAGAAGCCGATCGCCACCAGCGTGGAGGAAGCCGGTGGCCTTATCCAAGCCGCGGCACAGCACAACCGCATTCTCCAGACCGGTCATCTGGAGCGCTTCAATCCTGCTGTCATTGCCGCCGCTCCCATCCTGAATTCCCCTATGTTTTTCGAGGCCCACCGGCTCAGTATCTTCAGCCCCCGCTCTCTCGATGTCGACGTCGTCCTCGATCTGATGATCCACGACCTCGATATCGTGCTCAGCCTCGCTCAGTCGCCGGTTCGCTCTCTCAACGCCGTCGGTCTGCCGATTCTTTCGAACAAGGTGGACATCGCCAACGTCCGCATCGAATTCGAATCCGGCTGCGTCGCCAATTTCACCGCGAGCCGCGTCAGCACAGAAAAAGTCCGCAAGCTTCGCTTTTTCCAGCCCCATCAGTACGTCTCAATCGATTACGCCCGCCAGGATTTGCTCATCATCGACGTGTCACGCGCTGTCCACAGCGACGCTGCGGCGATAGCAACTGTCGCCTCCGCCGGCCTCCCCGGCCTGCATATCGAAAAGCCCCAGGTCCTGCCAGGCGAGCCTCTCCGTCTGGAGATCGAATCGTTCCTCGAGTGTGTGCGCACACGATCCGCGCCTCGGGTTTCTGGAAAAGACGGCCGCGCCGCCCTGGCTCTGGCGCTCGACATCAATGCCGCGATTGCCGAGCATGCCGACCGCGCCGGCCTTCATCGTTTCATGGATTCCCCGACCGCCTGACCGCCCATCCCGGATTCCTGACTCACCGTTTCAGCCGCGATCTCCTCGCGCACTTTCCTCATTGTCTCCAGATAAAACGCAAGGTTGTGCACCGTGTTCAGCACCGCAGCCAGCGGCTCCTGCGCAGCCATCAAATGCCGCAGATACGCGCGGCTGTACCGCCGGCAGACCATGCAGCCGCACGCCGGATCCGCCGGACCCTGATCCTCCGCATACTGCCGATTCCTGATATTGAGCCGCCCCTCCGACGTGAAAAGCAGCCCATGCCGGGCCGCTCGCGTCGGCAGCACGCAATCCATCATGTCCACGCCCATCCGCGCGTACTCGGCAATCTCATCCGGATAGCCGACCCCCATCACATAGCGCGGTTTGTCCGCGGGCAGCAGCGGCAAAGTCGTGGCGATCATCTCTCGTGTCAGCTCGCGCGGTTCGCCCACGCTCAGCCCCCCGATGGCGTATCCCGGAAAATCCATCTCCACCAGGCGCTCCGTGCACTCCCGCCGCAAATCGGCGAACATGCCGCCCTGCACAATGCCGAAGAGACTCGGCGTCTTCCCTTCGAAGCGATCCGCAAGCAAGTCGGGCTCGTTTTCTGAACGCTGAACGCCGAACGCTGAACGCTGCCCCCACGGCCGGTCGTGTTTACGCTGCTCAAAATGATCCCTGCTGCGTCGTGCCCAGCCCAAAGTCCTGTTCAGCGAGACACGCGCCCGTGCATGATCCGCCGGGTATTCCGTGCACTCATCGAAGGCCATACCGATGTCGGATCCCAGCGCAATCTGCACATCCATCGAATGCTCAGGCGAAAAGAAATGCGACGACCCATCGATGTGGGATCGAAACGCGACACCATCCTCCGTCACCTTGCGCAACTCGCTCAGGCTGAAGACCTGGAATCCGCCGGAATCTGTCAGAATGGCCCGATCCCAGCTCATGAACCGGTGCAGACCGTCCATCCGCCGGATCTCCTCATGCCCGGGGCGCAGATAAAGATGGTAGGTATTGCCCAGCAGAATACGAACGTCCAGTTCCTCCAGAAGATGTTGCGGAATCGCCTTCACCGTCCCCTGCGTGCCCACCGGCATAAATACCGGCGTCTCAACGGCGCCATGCGGCAGGGTCAACGTCGCGCGCCGCGCCAGCCCGCGGGTCTTTTGAATCTGAAAAGTAAGGGACACCCGCTGATTGTAGCCGTCGCTATTCTTCCGGCTCGCGATCGCGGAGGGCTGCGGGAATATCGCGGTTGCCGTGCAATACCGCGTCTATTTCGATGAAGCCCGCAAAAGCGCGATAGACGATCTCGTAATTGCCCTCAGCCCAAAACAGCACAGGCTTGTTGATGTCCCTTCGCTTGTGGCCGGCCCCAGGATACTTCGACAACCATAGGAAAGCTTCATGGAAACGCTCGATCAGGCGATCGGCGGCGTCCAGATTATCAGCCGCGATATATTCCCAAATTTCTTCCACGTCGCGATTCGCTGTGTTCGAGAGGCGAAAATGACTCATGAATGGCTCGCCTCTCCAGGTTAGCTCTTCCCTGTGATCGGAATTGCTTTATGTTCCGCAGCGGACCACTCGTTGGTAATACCGATCAAGCGCTCAAACCTGAATTTCGGCGCGGCCTTCCTGGGGCCATCGCACTCACTGGCATTACGCCGATCCCTTTCGCCGCACCTCCGACTTTGCCCTGAGTCGCACAAACGCTTCCTCACCGTCGATCCATCCGCCCGCGTCCGCCTCCGCAATCCTCCGGTCCAGCTCCGCCTGAAACACCTCGAGCGCCTGCTCCCGCTCCCGCAGCCGCTCCTCCCGCTTCTCCAGCAGCCGCAGCGCCTCACGCACCACCTCGCTTGCAGACGTATACCGCCCGCCCCCGACCTTTTCCTGCACAAACTTCTCCAACTCCGGAGTGAGTGACACGTTCATGGCTATTCCTCCTCTGTACACTCTTCCTTTAATAATAACAAGCTTTGACAATTCTTGTTATACTCACACTTTTGACGTCGCTTCCATCCCAGCGCTACTCCTTCAGCCCCAAGGACCATCCTTCGAACCACCGCGATCCGTTCCAGCCCTGGCTGACCCATCGCCGTTACGTTAATACCCTGCACAGCATAAGAAAACCTGTCGCAACGCGTCTTCCGGGAGTAAAGTGGTGCGGGGATTTCCCCTCGAAATATGCAGGAGGCTGCAATGTTGAAGCCTTTTCTGATGGTCCCGGTTCTGGCTCTTTTCGCCGGACCGGCTTTTTCGCAGCAACCCGCGCCGGCTCCCGCCGCCCCCCAGGCGGCTTCGCCGATCCAGTCGAAGATTCCTCCCGAATATGCGGACAAGGTGAACCCGGTCAAGCCGACGAATGAGTCGCAGGCGCGCGCCAAGAAAATGTATGGATGGGATTGCGCCATGTGTCACGGTGAGCACGGCGATGGCAAGGGCGACGTAGCAGCCGATCAGAAGCTCACCCTGCGCGACTATCGTGATCCCGCCTCGCTGAAGGGCCTGACCGACGGCCAGATCTTCTACATCATCCAGAACGGCGTGGGGCAGATGCCTTCCGAAGGCGACCGTGCCAAGCCCGACGAAATCTGGAACCTTGTGATTTACCTGCGGAAGATGGCAAATGGGCAGGGGCCGGCGACTGCCTCAGCTCAACCGCCAGCATAAAGCTCCTGAAAGAGAGCCCGAAATCACTCTTCGCCGTGCGTTTGGGCTTCTGCGCCGCACGGGAACACCTGGCCGTTTTCAGCGCATCAGGTTCACTGAGACGCTCAAGGTCAACTTCTTCCAACCCTTGTCTGTCGTCCACGCTGTCGCATCTTTGGCGATGGCCAGTGCGAGGCAGGCACGGTCCCCGAGCGACAGCCCCAACGCGCGCGTTTGTCGCGTGAGCCCCGCCGCAATCCGCGCCTGCTCCGCAGTGAATGGCTCCGCGGACGGAAAAAGCGCACACACATGCCGCCACGCCGCCGACGGTTCGCCGCCCTCGCGGATCAATTTCGTCAATACCTCCGCGATGTTGACCGTACTCGCGATGGAACCCGCGATCATCTCCTCTGTCAGATTTTCTGCGCCTGGCTCCCCGTTTAAAATCGCCAGCATCGCGGATGCATCCAGCACGATCCTATTCACGGCGGGCGGCATCGCGGCGCTCCGCAATCAGTTCCTCTGAAAGCAATCTGTCCGCGGCGACGAACTTCCGCACAAAACGCCTCGCCTCCCGAATGCGATTCGACAGGGTCGAGATGCGCATTTCGTTATTTTCGACGCGCGCCTCCAATTCGTCCCCCGTGCGAATCCCGAGAGCCTGCCGAATGGACGCGGGGATCACCACGCGCCCCTTCTCACTCACTCGAATACGAACTGGCTGTGCCATCGATGCCCTCCGGTACCACTATTATAACCGTGTGCCACTCCTATAAAGCGTGCCACTCGGGCAAGACCGGGGGATCACGATGCACCCTCGGCCCGGAGTTCGCGGTCGACGCATCCGGCTCGATTTCCCCTGTCTTTCCTTGACACTACCTCTGCCGTACGCGATTCTATAAGTCAGGCTTCCCTGCGAAGATTCGTCGTTTGTGTGCTTCGCCGGGAGGCCATTTCCAGGTATCCAGTTCCAGGGCATCCAGGTCCAGGGTATTCATGCCCTGGGCGCGGGCGGGACTTGATTGACACGCTGTCCTGAGGGCTCTTCCATGGAAACTGATTCTGTCGTGCGGCGCTGACGGCCCTATCCGTCCGGCCAGAAGGACTGTGCGTTGACCTTCATCGCTTTGCTGGCTCCTTTCGCCCTGCCTACAGGAATTGCAGGGATGCTGCCCTTCCTGCTTATCATTGTCGTTTTCTATTTTCTGCTCATCCGGCCCCAGCAAAAGAAGCAGCGGGTGTGGCAGGAGATGCTCGGAAATCTCAAGCCCGGCGATCGCGTCACCACCACGGGCGGCATTCGCGGCACCATTCTCTCCATTAAGGAAGATGTGATCCAGCTCCGCGTTCCCCCTGACAACCTCCGCATCGAGGTGCTCAAGAGCGCCATCGGCTCCGTCACCCAGGACGAGGCAAAGTAAAGACTTCATGAAAACGAATATCAAGACCAGACTCATCGTCATTGCGGTTGTCCTGGTGGTATGCGTCATCGGCATCATCGGGATTCCCCAGGGCGTCTCGGGCTCGGCCCTGAAGCAGTCGCTGCTCAACCGCATTCACCTTGGTCTCGATCTCAAGGGCGGCATGCACCTCATTCTTCAGGTCAAGGTCGAAGAAGCCATCGGCGCGCAGACAGATACCGACGTTGCCGCAATGCAGAGCGACCTGCAGAAGAACGGCATCGTGGGCGCAACCGTCACCAGGCCCGATCCGAACCGCACGGATTTCATCCAGATTTCCGGTGTTCCCGCCAATCACACCAACGATGTTCGCTCCATCCTCGAATCGAGTTACAGCGCGCGATTCGACATCGCGCCGGGGGTCGCCAACACCTGGACCCTCACCATGAAGCCCACTGTTGAGAGCGAGGCCAAACAGCGCGCCCTCGACCAGGCCATCGAGGTCATCACCTCCCGCACGAACACACTGGGCGTCAGCGAGCCCATCATCGAGCCCTATCAACTCGGCAGCTATCAGATTCTCGTCGAACTGCCGGGTGTCGACGACCTCGGCCGCGTGAAGGACGTTATCCAGTCCACCGCCCGCCTTGAGGCCCACGAAGTTATCGGTGGTCCGTGGCCCGACAAGCAGACAGCGACGCAGTCTGTTGGCGGCTATCTGCCGCCGGATGCCGAACTCCTCCAGAGCGTCCCCGGCGCCTCCAGCAGCGGGAGCACCGGCGAATGGTACGAGCTGCGTAAGATTCCCATCTGGGGCGGTACAGATATCCGCGACGCACAGCCTGGTCACAATCCCAACACCAACGAGCCGGAGGTGGACTTCTACCTCACCAACGCGGCGGGCGACAAATTCGCCGCCTGGACGGGCGCCAACGTCGGCAAGGACATGGCCATCGTCCTCGACAACCGGGTCCAGGAGGTCGCCGTCATCAAGGGGCAGATTCGCGACCAGGGCAATATCTCCGGTGGCGGCATCACCGAGCAGCGCGTGAAAGACCTCTCCATGCTGCTGCGCACCGGCGCACTTCCCGCCTCCATCGAGATCATGCAGGAAACCACCGTCGGCCCATCCCTCGGCGCCGATTCGATCCATCAGGGCGTCGTCGCTTCTATCGTTGGCATGCTGACCGTGATGGCCTTCATGCTCTTCTACTACCGCGGCGCGGGCATCAATGCCGACCTTGCCCTCTTCCTGAACCTCGTTATTCTCCTCGGATTCATGGGTTACACCGGAGCCACGCTCACTCTGCCAGGCATCGCCGGCGTCATCCTCACCATTGGTATGGGCGTCGACTCCAACGTGCTCATCTTCGAGCGCATCCGCGAGGAGCTGCGCGCCGGCAAGTCGCCCGCCGCATCTGTCGATCAGGGCTTCGCGCACGCGTGGACGACCATCATCGACACCCACGTCACCACCATCGTCTCCGCAGCCATTTTGTTCTTATTCGGCACCGGGCCCGTAAAGGGTTTTGCCGTCACTCTCACCTTCGGTCTGCTCGCCAATCTGTTTACGGCGGTCTTTGTCTCCCGCGTCATCTTCGACGCCAACCTCAGCCGCAAACTGCACGGCGAGCCGATCTCGATTTGAGCCGTTCGACTTCGAGAGATTTTTCTATAGGCGGATTTTCGTGGAACTGTTTCATGATCCAAAAATCGACTGGCTTGGGAAGAAGTGGTATTTCCTCGGCTTTTCTCTGATCTTCAGCGTCGCGGGCGTGCTCTCGATCTTTTTCTGGCATGGCCTGCCGCTCGACGTTGACTTCCGCGGCGGCACCGTCGTCCGCGTCAAATTCGCGGCCTCTCCCAATGCCGACCGCATCCGCGCCGCCATCGACACGGGTGGCCTCAGGGATGCCCGCATCCAGCAGCCCTACGGCCCGGCCGCGAACAATGAGGTCCTGGTCACCCTCTCCCGCAGCGCCACCAGCGAAGCCGCCCTCGATCAGGGCCGCGCCACCATCGTCAGCACCCTGACCCAGAACTACGCCGGCGGTGCGCAGAATCAGGGCAAGCTCGACCTCGATAACATCAGCGGCTCAGCCCTCGCCTCCTGGCTGGAGCAGAACGATCCCGAGCATCTCGGCAATGCTCCCGACGCGCAAACCCGCTACGAAGCCCAGGCCAATGCCGTGGTGCATTACCGCGACAACGACCACAGCGGCGTTATCGACTCCATTGACAGCCTGCGCGGCGCGGTCGACCCCGCGATCCTCACCGCATTCCAGCAGAGTGCCTGGCTCTCCGGCTTCTCCGTCCGCAGCGTCGAAATTGTCGGCGCTCAGGTCGGCAAGGTCCTCCAGCACCAGGCCGAGCTCGCCACCCTCTACTCCCTCGGCGGCATGCTGGTCTACCTCTGGTTCCGCTTCGAGCTCATCTACGGCGTTGCCGCTGTGGTCGCCTGCTTCCACGACACCATCATCACCGTCGGCGCCTTCAGCCTCACCAACCAGGAAATCTCCCTCACCGTCATCGCCGCCATCCTGACCCTCATCGGCTACTCGATGAACGACACCATCGTCGTCTTCGACCGCATCCGCGAGAATCTCCGCCTCAGCCGCCGCGAGCCCCTCGCCGTTCTGGTCAACCGCAGCATCAATCAAACCCTGAGCCGAACCGTCCTCACCTCCGGCCTCACGTTCCTCACGGTCCTCTCGCTCTTCCTCTTCGGCGGCGAGGTGCTGCGTGGCTTCTCCTTCGCCCTGGTCGTCGGCATCCTCATCGGCACCTATTCGTCGATTGCCGTGGCCGCCCCGATGCTGGTGGCGTACCAGGACTGGCGCTCCAGCAGGGGCCGAGCCGCAACACTTCCCGCTGCGAAGAAGGCCAGGGTATGATGCTGGCATCCCGCTTTGCCTCCGGAATCCTGCATCCCAATAAGTGCAGGAACCCCCTCCGGAGTGGGATCGGGTGTGCATCCCGCATCGGAATTGTGTTATAGAAGAGAACCGGCTTAGTATGCCGGAGAACACAGTCGAAAACCGGCCGGCTTCCATTCGCGCTTCCCCAGCGCACAGAATCCGGACGGCTGGGAACAAATCGGGGCTACTGCGGTGTCTATAGAGGTTGTCAACTACTGAAAGGTCCGAGGTCGGCCATGGCCATGTTTGAGGACATCCTGCTGGAATCCGGGCATCAGATCAAAACCAAAAGCAAGTACTACACAATCGTTGGCTTGATACTCAACGGTTCGATCCTTGCCGCGCTGATCCTGTACCCGCTCATCTATCCCGAGGCGCTGCCCAAGTCGATGATGGCGACACTGCTCGTCGCCCCGCCGCCACCGCCACCGCCTCCGCCTCCACCTCCGCCCCAGGTCGTGCATGTGCAGAAGGTGGTCTCGGAGATGCTGAACAACCAGCTCACAGCCCCCACCAAGATTCCCCACGACATCAAGATGGTCAAAGAAGAGGCAGCGCCTCCGTCCACCGGTGTTGCAGGCATGGAAGGAATGGGCTCCGCTGGCGGGGTCATGGGTGGCGTTCTCGGCAGCCTTGGTACAGGCCCCGCCCCGACAATCAAGGCTGCTCCGCCCAAGAAAGTCGTCGTTTCCATGGGTGTGATGGCCGGCAATCGCATCGGCGGAGAAACGCCGCAATATCCAGCCATAGCTAAAGCCGCGCGCATCCAGGGAACCGTGGTCCTCCAGGCAACGATTTCCAAGAATGGAACAATCGAAAATCTGCGGGTTATCAGCGGCCCACCCATGCTCCAGGCGGCCGCATCGGAAGCCGTCCGCAGCTGGAGATATAAACCGTACCTCCTCAACGGTGAACCTGTGGAGGTCGAAACTCAGGTCAACGTGGTCTTTAGTCTCGGTAGCTGATTCAGCCGCCCGGGCCGGCTCGGCCGGCTCAGGGCGGTCTCAATGTTTTTCCGGCCTGCCCGCCTTTTCCGTGAGCAGGTAATCCGTTAGCGCTCTTTGGCTTTTATCGCAGCGTCGCCTCAGGAGGAAAGATTCAGTGATTCTCGCTCAGATCAACCATCTCGTCGCA
>CAZSWI010000036.1:0-21084 GCA_964610635.1 uncultured Acidobacterium sp. | reverse complement strand
CGCAGCCGGGAGAGATTGTGCTGCTGGCGCCGGCGTGTTCGAGCTTCGATCAGTTTGAGAACTACGAGCAGCGCGGACGAGTTTTCAAGGAGACTGTATTGGCTCGGCGCGGGTTGGCCGCGCTGACAGCTTAGGGCGGGCGAGAAGCGAATTATGGCGAAACGGGTCGGCGTCGACAAGTGGTTGTATGGGGCCACGCTGGTGCTGGTGGTGATCGGTCTGGCGATGGTGTTCAGCGCCTCGGCGGTGATGGCCAATGTACGATTCGGTTCGCCCTATACGTTTGTGTTGCGGCAGGCGCTGTGGGCGGCGTTTGGACTGCTTGCGATGACCCTGCTGATCCAGGTTCCCTACGGCAAGTACAACCGGCCCACCGTCGTGTTTCCCGTGGTGGGGATCACCATTATCCTGCTGTTGGGCGCGTTTCTGATGCATGACTCGCACAACACACATCGCTGGATTCGCCTCGGCATTTTGTCGTTTCAGCCGTCGGAGATCGCGAAGCCGGCGCTGGTGCTTTTTCTGGCGTGGTTCCTGCAAAACAGAATGCACGCGATGGATGACGTGCGAGGAACGCTGTTGCCTGCGGCGCTGCCGAGTTTGATTTTCATTGCGCTGATATTGAAGGAACCGGACCTGGGCACGGCGCTGGTGTGCGCCGGCGTGACGGCGCTGGTGCTGTGGCTGGCGGGCATGAACATGAAGTATCTGGGCTATGCGGCGCTGGGAGCTGCGCCGGTGCTCTACTTCATGCTGTTTTACGTCAAGTGGCGGCGTGACCGGATGCTGGCGTTTCTGAATCCTGGGTCGGACCCATTGGGCAAGGGATTCCACATTATTCAGTCGCTGATTGCCGTGGGCTCGGGGGGATTTCGAGGCGTCGGGTTTATGGATGGGCGGCAGAAGCTGTTCTATCTACCGGAGCCGCACACGGATTACATCTTCGCGAACATCTCAGAAGAGCTGGGGCTGATTGGAGCGCTGATCGTCGTCGGGCTGTTTGTCTTTATCGGATGGCGCGGGATGAGGGCGGCGGTGTTGTCGACCGATCCTTTTGCACGGTTTCTGGCGTTCGGAATTACGGCTACGATTCTGATCCAGGCGTTTTTCAACATCAGTGTGGTGCTGGCGCTGGTACCGACCAAGGGCATCACGCTGCCGTTTGTTTCCTATGGCGGGACTTCGCTGTTCATCATGCTGGTGCTGGTCGGGGTGCTGCTGAACATCACGAAAGAAGTGGATTGACGACAGGGTGGAGCGTTCAGCGTTCAGCGTTCAGAACACGGCGCCCGGGATAGGCGGTCCGGTTCGCATTCTGATCGCCGGTGGTGGGACGGGCGGTCACATCATCCCCGCGCTGGCGATTGCCGATGAGTTGAAGGCGCGCCATGGGGCGGACGTTTTGTTTGTGGGGACGGCGCGGGGGTTGGAGTCGCGTCTGGTGCCGCAGGCCGGTTACCGTCTGGATCTGATTAAGGTCGGGCAGCTGAATAATGTCCCGCTGACGACGCGACTGCGGACGCTGGTGGACTTGCCTGCTGGGTTGATCCAGTGTTTCGGACTACTGTGGGCATTTCGTCCCGAGGTCGTGATTGGCGTGGGTGGGTACGCGTCGGGGCCAGTGATGGGAGCGGCGATTTTGCTGGGGATTCCGACTCTGGCGTTTGAGCCGAATGCTGTGCCTGGCCTCGCGAATCGGCTGGTGGGCGGATGGGTTAAAGCGGCCGCGGTGAACTTTGAGCCGGCGGCGCAATATTTTCGCAACGCGCATGTCACGGGGATTCCGGTGAGGGCGGAGTTCTTTCGCCTTGCGCCTCGCGAAGCGGGAGCCGCGCCGCATCTGCTGGTGTTTGGCGGCAGCCAGGGAGCGCGGGTTCTGAACACGGTGGTGCCGAAGATTGCTGCGGCGCTTCTGGAGCAAGTTTCAGGGTTGACGATTTTGCACCAGGCGGGCGCGCGGAATGCTGAAACGACGCTGGCGGCTTATCAGGCGAGCGGGGCGCCCCTGGATCGATGGCAGGTAGAGGCGTTTCTGGACGACATGCCGCGGCGGTTTGAAGCGGCGGATTTGGTACTGGCGCGGAGCGGGGCATCGACGGTGGCGGAGCTGGCTGCGGCGGGCAAACCGGCGGTGCTGATTCCCTTTCCGCAGGCGGCGGACGATCATCAGCGGCGGAACGCAGAAGTGATGGCGCAGGCGGGGGCGGCCCGCGTGCTGCTGGAGGCGGACCTGACGCCGGACCAGCTGCTGGGTACCCTCAGCGATCTGTTGATTGAACCGGAGAAGCTGAGCGAGATGGCCGAGAACGCACGGTCACTGGCACATCCAGATGCCGCGGAGCGGATCGCCGGGATGGCGATGGCTCTCGCGAGGGGGGATTTCCGGAAGGACGCGTTCTGGAGAGGTTATTCAAAAACGCAAACGGCCCGCTCCGAAGAGCGGGCCGTGTCTGATCAGGACGGGGTTAGCAGGCCGGATTAGCGGCGTCCGCCGCCACCACCATGGCCACCGCCGCCGCCATGGAAGCCGCCACCGCCTACACCTCCGCCGTGGAACCCGCCGACTGCTCCGCCACGGACCGCACCGGAATAGCCGCCCCGATATCCGCCAGCGTAGCCGTGGTAGGCACCCACGCCGACTCCGCCACGATAGCCACCGGCGTAGCCGCCACGATAACCGTAACCGCCGCGGTAGCCGAATCCGCCGTAGTAGCCGATGTGCCCGTATCCATAGCCCCAGGGGCGACCGTACCAGCCGTGGAACCAGGGACCTGCTCCGATAAAGACTCCGCCGTAGAACCAGTCAGGACCCCAGTAGCCATAGGGAGCGCAGGCATATGGGTAATAAGAGTAGTAGCCCCACTCGCAGACGGGCGGGCCCGCCAAATCGTAATAGCCGGGATAGCCGACTTCGGGACCGATTCCGATGCCTACGGCGACCTGGGCCTGCGCTGGCTTTGCCAGTGCAAATGGTGCGGCCAGCAACGCAACCAACATAACGTAGCGCAGAACGCGCATGATGGACCTCCTGTCAGATCACCCTCAAGTGTTGTTTTCGGATCTGACGCCGCTTACCGGGTTTCCTGTGGGTGGACCGGAAAGCTTGCTACCGATACTAACGTTAGACGCCCCAAAATGTTGCGCGATTCAATGGCTGGGAGAGCGGGGAACGGAAAGGCTGGCGGCCGGAGCAGATGTCGGCAGCGGGCAACCTTTCGGCCCCTTAGTACCAGCGGCGGGGTGGGGGAGGGTAGTACCAGCCCGGGTGGACGTAGCAGGGGCTCGAACAGATCGCCATCAGAAGTGCGATAACCCAGCCGATGCCTGTCCAGCCGAGCAAGAGGTTGAACAGGAAGATGCCGGTTGTGTTGTGGGTGTGGCGTGCGGCCGCAAGCAGTGAAGGCAAAAAGTAAAATCCAATGCCGATGAGACCGGCCATAGAAGCCTCCGCAAGGGTTACGAAAGCAGATACGCAGGGGACATGAACCTTGTTCCATCAGCATAGACCCCAATGTCAAAGGCGGCGGACATTTTTGGAGGGCCAGAGACGGAAACGCACCCGGAAGCGGGGAGCTTCAACGGGTGCGCATGGGCCGGTTTTTGGGGACGCAGCCCTCATCTTTTCGCTTACCGGCGAAAACGCTCATACCGGAAGTTACGGTCGGACCGATGGAAGTCGCGGATGACAACGCGGTCACGGTCGTAGCCGCGATAGATCCAGCGTCCTGGGAAGAAGACCGGGCCGTTGTAATAGCCGGCAGACCAAACGTAGCCGACGCCAGGGCACGGCGGAACGGCGGCGACCACAACAGGGGCGCGAAAGCCGACGCCGACGAACACTCTGGGCTGGGCCTGTGCTGCGGCTGCGCCCAGACTCAGAATGCCGGTCAATGCAACTGCGCGAAGAATGCTTTTCATAAGAGACCTCCTGTGTTCCGCTTCGAACTTCTCTCGAAGTTTGGAACTTTTTATCCGGACCTCTTTCACCGGATCGTCTCTGCAGGGAATGAACGCAAATGCGCTTGAATTGTTGCGGCGGGCAATGCACAGGCACCCGAGGGTTGTCAAGATGGCTGAATCGACACGGGGTAGGCGAGAAGGGGCTGCGGTGGGAAAATGGATACATATGGAGATGCTCGGGCTCTACGTGTCTGTTCCTTTCTGCCGTTCCAAATGCACATTCTGCAATTTCGCCTCCGGGGTTTTTCCGGCGAGCTATCATGATCGTTACGTCACGCGAGTTGAGGAGGACCTCGGCTCAGTACGCCAGCGCGCGAAGCGATGGGGCGCGGTTTTGCCCGAGGCGGTTGAGAGCATTTATCTCGGTGGAGGAACACCGACCCTGCTGTCGCCGCCATTGTTCCGACGGCTCTTCACGGGCCTGCGGCGAGAGTTCGCTGTCCTGCCCACCGCGGAGATCACGGTCGAGTGCGCTCCGGGGCAGCTGGAGCCGGGGGTGCTCGATGCTCTGGTCGAATGCGGCGTAACGCGGGTCAGCTTTGGGGTGCAGTCCTTTGTCGATACCGAAGCGAGTGCCATCGGCCGCCTGCATACGCGCGCCGTTGCGCTGGAAGATATTCGCCGCGTGCAGGATGCGGGGATCGACGACATCAACGTCGACCTGATTGCCGGATTGCCGAGCCAGACAGTTGAATCGTGGTATGAAACGCTCGGAGTCCTGGCGGATTCAGGAGTGGATCACGCGAGCATTTACATGCTGGAGGTAGATGACGAATCGCGGCTGGGGCGCGAATTGCTGGTGAGCGGCGGGCGCTATAGAGCGAAGAAGGTGCCGGCCGACGACGATGTCGCCGATCTTTACACCGAAGCGATTGCATTTCTGGCAGGACAGGGACTGGCGCAGTATGAGATTTCGAATTTTGCGCGTTCCGGCTCGGAGTCGCAGCACAACCTGAAGTACTGGCGGCGCCAGCCTTATCTTGGATTCGGACTGGATGCGCATTCGATGGTGCGGACGCACGCGGGGGCACCTCTGCGATTTGGCACGAGTGACAATCTCGACGCGTACCTGGAAGGCCCGGGCTGGGACCAGCCGCGATGCCTCGATCGTGACGGGGAGATGGAGGAGGCGTGGTTACTGGGGCTGAGGCTGAATGAGGGTGTGAGTCTGGATGCGCTGCGCCAGGAATTCTCGGCCTCCGCAGTCCGCGAATTCCTCTCAACGATCGGCGAACTGGAAGATGACGGCCTGATCGCTCTGGCCGACGGGGATCGCGTAGCGCTGACGGCGCGCGGACGCCTGCTTTCGAACGAAGTCTTCGAGCGATTTCTGGCGGAACCGGCTGTCGCATAGCGATCGCGTAGTGCAATACTCGAATACTGGCTGTTGCGGAAGGGAATCGAATGTCATCTGATACCGCCGTTCTCACCGTCGATGCGGCCGCTTCGTCTTCGCCTGTTTCGATGATTGACTTGCGCAGCGACACGGTGACGAAACCTCCTCCTGCCATGCGCGCCGCGATGGCTGCGGCGGAGGTCGGCGACGACGTCTACGGTGAGGATCCGACAATCAATCGGCTGGAAGCGCGCGCCGCGGATGTCTTTGGGCGCGAGGCCGCGCTGTTTTTGCCGAGCGGGACGATGGGGAATCAGACAGCGATCCGGCTGCTCACGCAGCATGGGCAGGAAGTGATCTGCGAGGCGCGATCGCACATTGTGGAGTGGGAGATCGCAATGGCCGCTGCGTTTTCCGGCTGCCAGCTGCGAACGCTGGCCGCCGAGCGCGGAATCCTGACGTGGCGGGAGATGGAGCCGCACATTACGGGCAAGCACCACCACCGCGCGCCGACGGGGTTGATCGCGCTTGAAAACACGCACAACATGGCCGGCGGGACGGTGACGCCGCTCGAGGTCACGGAGGAAATCTGGATGGGAGCGGAAAAGCGCGGGCTGCCGGTCCACCTGGATGGGGCGCGCATCTTTAATGCTTCGGTGGCGCTGGGTGTGGGCGTTCGCGAGCTAACACGCGGATTCACCACGGTGATGTTCTGCCTGTCGAAAGGACTCGGAGCGCCGGTTGGATCGATGCTGGTGGGCTCATATAAGCAGATAGATCGGGCGCGGCTGATTCGCAAAGCGCTGGGCGGAGGCATGCGCCAGGCTGGAATTCTGGCCGCGGCTGGGCTCATCGCGCTCGAGGACGGTCCGAAGCGGTTACATGAGGACCACGCCAACGCGCGACTGCTGGCGGAAGCGCTGGCCGGCGTGCCGCAGGTCGAGATCGACCTTGATGCGGCGCGGACGAATATTGTGATTTTCAAGCTGCGGGACATGCGTGGCGCGGACAGCTTTCTTGCCAGGCTGAAGCAGCGCGGCATCCTCGGGAGTAACGCCGGGCCGCACGGAATCCGCTTCGTGACCCACCGGGACGTGGATCGCGCGGCGTGCGAAGAAGCGGCGCGCGCAGCGGTGGAAATCCTTACGGCATAACGGCGCGAGAACGGAGGCAAGGGGAGCGGACCGAGATGTGGCCGGGCGGGAAGCGCTGACCCATTGTGAAGTTTCTATATAAATAGCGATGCCAGGGTTACGGTTCCGGGACATCCAATGTCTATAATCAAAATGATGCCAAAGTACTCTATCGTCGTTCCTTTCCATAACGAAGAAGATAATGTCACTGTTCTCTATGATCGATTGAAGCAGGTGATGGAGCACGTCGGGGATCCGTTCGAACTGGTCCTGGTGGACGATGGGTCGAACGACCGCACCTGCAGGCTGCTGGAGGAGATTGCGGCTGTCGACAGCCGCGTTCTGGTGGTGAAGCTGCGGCGCAATTTTGGACAGACTTCCGCGCTGGCCGCCGGTTTCGATCATGCCGAGGGCGAATTTATTCTGGCGATGGACGGCGACCTGCAGCACGATCCCGGCGAGATTCCCGCGTTCCTTGAAAAGCTGGAAGAGGGTTATGACGTCGTCAGCGGATGGCGCAAAGAGCGGATCGACAATTTTGTGATGCGGCGAATCCCGTCGCGGTGCGCGAACTGGCTGATGGCGAAGCTGTCGGGCGTGGACATTCACGATTTCGGGACGACGTACAAGGCGTACCGGCGCGAGGTCATTCACAATATTCCGCTCTACGGCGAGATGCACCGCTTTATCCCCGCGCTCGCTTCCTGGTATGGGGCCACCATCTGCGAGGTTCCCATCACCAACGTGAACCGGTTGCGAGGAAAATCGCATTACGGGATCGGGCGGACGTTTCGGGTCTTCTTCGACCTGATGACCATTCGTTTTCTGCTGAAATACATGACGCGCCCGCTCCATTTCTTCGGACTGTTCGGGGCGATGGGAATCTTTGGCGGTGGCGCGCTCTCGGTCTTTCTGCTGGTGCTGAAGCTGATCACGCATCAACCCGTGATGGAGCAGCACGGGCCGTTGTTTGTGATTGCCGCCGTGATGATCCTCGGGGGAACGCAGCTGCTGGCGATTGGCCTGCTGGGCGAATTGCAGGTCAGGCATTATCACACGGCCACGCAGCGGGCCCCATATACGGTAGACCGCCTGGTGAGACTGCGCACCTCGGAAGAATCCAATATTCTGCCTGACAACTGAGCGGACCTGGTCGAAGCTCCGAGGTACTGGGCCCCCGCGGCAACCAGACCTTGCGGGTTTCGAATCACATCACCGTGACATGATCGGCCCGCTATACTCGTGAGCGGACCGGAAATCCATAACCGCCGTCCGTATAATCTCGTAACTGAACACACGCGCGGTACGCCGCAACTCCACCAGCGAGCGGCCGGGCGCGTAGGGTAATGCCGATCGGAACTATGCAGAAACCCGCGGATGGACGGAAACGCGTTGTGATCGAAAGCGTCGATCCGGAGATCGACGCGGGCCGCTATCCCATCAAACGAATCGTCGGCGATACGGTGGAAGTGGAGGCGGATGTCTTCGCCGACGGCCACGATCACGTGGCGGCGCGCCTGCTGTTTCGCTTTCATGACGATGCAGAGTGGACGGCGGTTGCGATGCAGCCGCTGGGCAACGACCGCTGGCGGGGCGAATTTCCGGTCACGCGGATGGGTGAATATCTATACGCGGTCGCGGGGTGGGTCGATCACTTCGATACATGGCGCAGCGATCTGGAGAAACGGATCGACGCCGGCCAAAATATTCGGGTCGATTTGTTGAGCGGAGCGTATCTGGTGGAGCAGGCTGCGGAACGGGCGGGGCGCGACGATGCGGACGCGTTGCGGCGGTGGGCTTTGGTGGTGCGGGCTACCGAAGATTTGGATGCCGCACAGGCGGCGGCGCTCGACCCGGCGCTGGCCGCAATGATGGCGCTGTATCTCGATGCGGCGCTGGAGACCCGATACGAGCGCGAGCTGCGGGTAACGGTCGATCGCGAGAAGGCGCGGTACTCGGCGTGGTATGAGATGTTTCCGCGTTCGACGGCGCCAGAGCCCGGACGTCATGGGACCTTTCGGGATTGTGAGGCGCGGCTGGACTACGTCGCGCGGCTGGGATTTGACGTGCTCTATCTGCCTCCTATTCATCCCATCGGTGAAAGCTTTCGTAAGGGCAAGAATAATTCGACGACGGCTGAACCGGGGGACGTGGGAAGTCCGTGGGCGATTGGCGCGCGAGAGGGCGGACACACCGCAATTCATCCTGAGCTGGGCACGCTGGAAGATTTTCGCAGTCTTCTCGACAGCGCGGCGCAGACCGGCATCGAGCTGGCGATGGACATCGCGTTCCAGTGTTCACCCGATCATCCATGGGTAAGCGAGCACCCGGAGTGGTTTAAGAAGCGGGCGGATGGGACGATTCAATACGCGGAGAACCCACCGAAGAAATACCAGGATATTTATCCGCTCGACTTTGAGAGCAGCGACTGGCAGGGGTTGTGGGACGGGTTGCTGGGCGTGTTTCTCTTCTGGATCGAGCAGGGCGTGCGTATTTTCCGCGTCGATAACCCGCACACTAAGGCCTTTCCGTTTTGGGAGTGGCTCATTGCTGAGGTGAAGCGCGATTTTCCCGACGCTCTGTTTCTGGCAGAGGCGTTTACACGGCCGAAGGTGATGCAGCGGCTGGCCAAGTTGGGTTTTTCGCAGTCTTATACGTATTTCACCTGGCGGAATACGAAGCAGGAACTAACGGAATATTTCACCGAGCTGACTCAGACGCGGGTCCGCGAATATATGCGGCCGAATCTGTGGCCGAACACTCCCGACATCCTTCATGAAACGCTGCAGATTGGCAGGCGTCCTGCGTTTCTGAGCCGGTTGGTGCTGGCTGCGACACTGGGGCCGAATTACGGAATCTATGGACCTGCGTTCGAGCTATTGGAGAACGAACCTATCCGGCCGGGCAGCGAGGAGTACCTGAATTCGGAGAAGTATGAGATTCGCCAATGGGAACTGGATGCGCCACACAGCATCCAGGGAATACTGGCGACTGTGAATCGAGCGCGGCGCGAGAATCCGGCTCTGCAGGCGAGTTACGACCTCGTTTTTCATCCGACCGACAATCCGTATCTCATTGCGTACAGTAAGTCGAGTCTTGATGGCAGCAATACAGTGCTGACGGTGGTCAACGTGGATTTCTTTCATACGCAATCAGGATGGGTGAACCTTGACGTGTCACGGCTGCGGCTGCGCGTCGAAGAGAGCTTTCAGGTGTTCGACGAACTCACCGGGCTTCGTTACTTGTGGCAAGGAGCACGCAACTATGTAGAGCTGGCGCCCGACCGAATACCTGCGCATATCTTCCGCGTTTTGCACAAAGTGCGCTCTGAAAAAGATTTCGATTACTACCAGTGAAGGCCCACGAGCCCATGCCGGAAACGAAGACTATCGTGCGCAAGGCGGGCAGTGTCACCGATCCCCACTGGTACAAGGACGCGGTAATCTATGAGGTCCACGTCAAGGCGTTCAACGACAGCAACAACGATGGCATTGGAGATTTTCAGGGGCTGACGCAGAAGTTGGATTACCTGCAGGACCTCGGGGTCACGTGTTTGTGGCTGCTGCCCTTTTTCCCCTCGCCTTTGCGCGACGACGGATACGATATCTCCGATTACATGAACGTGCACTCGAGTTACGGGACGCTTGAGGATTTCCTGCAATTTCTCGAAGCGGCGCACGATCGCGGACTGCAGGTGATGATCGAGCTGGTCATCAACCACAGCTCCGATCAGCATCCATGGTTTCAGAGGGCGCGTCACGCTCCTGCCGGGTCGGAGGAGCGAAATTTCTACGTGTGGAGCGACACCGACCAGAAATACAAGGACGCTCGCATCATCTTCACGGACACGGAAAAGTCAAACTGGACCTGGGACCCTGTGGCTCAGGCGTATTACTGGCATCGTTTTTTTTCGCATCAGCCAGATCTGAACTACGACAATCCCGCGGTCCTCGAAGAAGTGCTGCGGGTAATGCGGTTCTGGCTCGATATGGGCGTCGATGCGCTGCGTATTGACGCTATTCCCTATCTCGTCGAACGAGACGGCACCAGCTGCGAAAACCTGCCGGAAACCCACGCTGTGATCAAGGCGATTCGCACGGCGATTGACGAGGGCTACGCCGGAAGGATGGTGCTGGCTGAGGCAAACCAGTGGCCTACGGATGTTCGGCCATATTTCGGCGACGGCGATGAGTGCCACATGGCATTTCACTTTCCGCTGATGCCCCGCATCTACATGGCGCTGCGGCAGGAGGACCGGCTGCCAATCACAGACATTATGGCGCAAACGCCGTCAATTCCGGATAACTGCCAGTGGGGACTGTTTCTGCGCAATCACGACGAGCTGACGCTTGAGATGGTCAGCGATGATGAGCGCGATTATATGTATCTGGCGTACAGCGCCGATCCGAGGATGCGGATTAATATCGGGATCAGGCGAAGGCTGGCGCCATTGCTCGATAACAACCGCCGGCGGATCGAGCTGCTCAACAGCATTCTTTTCTCGTTTCCGGGAACGCCCATCCTTTATTACGGCGATGAAATCGGGATGGGTGACAACATCTATCTTGGCGATCGCAATGGGGTGCGCACACCGATGCAGTGGAGTCCGGATCGGAATGCGGGCTTTTCGCGTGCGAATCCGGCTAAGCTCTACAGCCCGGTCATCATGGACCCGGTATTCGGTTACGAGGCGATCAACGTGGAGGCACAGCAGAACGATGCTTCGTCGCTTTTGAACTGGATGCGCAATATGATCGCGCTGCGCAAGCTTTTCCAGGTGTTTGGCCGCGGATCGCTGCGTTTTCTCGATCCTTCGAATCGGAAGATTCTGGCGTATATCCGGCAATATCAGGAAGAGACGGTGCTGTGCGTTGCGAACCTTTCGCGTTTTGCGCAACCGGTGCAACTGGACCTGGCCGGAATGGAGGGTATGACGCCGGTAGAGATGCTGGGTTATGTTGAGTTTCCGCCCATTACGAAGGCTCCTTATTCACTTACTCTTGGACCCTATGGGTTTTTGTGGCTTGAGTTACAGCCGTCGGTGAATGCGGGTGAAACCGCGTCCCTGACCGACGGGGAGCGGGCCTTCTACGTGGAGAATGAGCGGGACTGGCAGAGCATTCTCTCCGGTGAGGGCGTGCGCCGGTTGGAGGCGATTCTTCCGGCCTTTATGCAGCGGCAACGGTGGTTCGGAAGTAAGTCGAGAAACATTGTTCGCGCGAAGATTGCCGACTCGGTTCTCTTTGACGATAGGCGTTCGGCGCTTCTCTGGGTAACCGTAGAATATGTCGATGGCGAGCCGGATAACTGGATTCTGTGCCTTGCAATGAGCTTTGGCGAGGCCGCCAATGGGGTGAGGGAAGCGACGCCGAACCAGGTTCTGGCAACCGCCGGATCGGCGACGATGGCGGGGGTTCTGCATGAGGGACTGCTGCGCAACGCACCCGCAGCCCTGCTGGAAATACTCGCCAATGGAGAGGAATTGCACACGCGTGGTGGCACGCTGGCCGGGTTGCCCAGTTCGGTGCTGACGAACCTGCGTGGCGCGCAGCCTCTTACCGCGCGAGTGAGCAGCGCCGAGCAAAGCAATACGTCGGTTATCTTCGGCGACCGGCTGATAATGAAGCTGTTTCGACGCCAGCAACCGGGACAGAATCCAGACGTGGAGATCGGACGTTTTCTCACCGAGACAGCGAAGTTCGGGAATATTCCGCCGTTTGGGGGGTCCATTGAAATACGGCGCGCTGACGGGGAGCCGGCGACCGTGGCGCTGCTGCAGGGGCTGGTGCAAAATGAGGGCGACGGTTGGCAGTGGACGCTCGATGAACTGGACCGGTATTACGAGAGCACGGCATCGGTACGCGGACCCGCGGCACAGATCTCAACGGAGCCTGACGCGGTGTCGCCGGAGGCGCGCGAGCATGCGGGTATTTATCTGGATGCGGCAGCCATTCTGGGGCGTCGCACTGCGGACATGCACCTGGCGCTCGCTTCGGGCCACGAAGCGGCGTTTGCGCCACACGCGCCCGGGCCGAGTGAACTGGGGAATCTGCGCGAAGAGTTGGCGGGTCATGCCGCGCACGCGTTCGATTTGTTGAAGACCCACCTTTCGGGATTGCCCGATGATACTGTCGAGGCTGCGGGACTTGCGCTCAGCCGGCGTGGTGCACTTTTGGGTAAGTTCCGCGCTCTGGACGCGGTGCGCAGTCCGGGGCAGTGGACGCGCATTCACGGGGATTATCATCTCGGGCAGGTGCTGCGCTCGAAAGGGGATTTCGTCATTCTTGATTTTGAAGGCGAGCCGGCCAGGCCGCTCGCGGAGCGGCGCGTGAAACACTCGCCGTTAAAGGACGTTGCGGGCATGATGCGCTCCTTCAGCTATGCGGCGTTCGTTGCGCTGACGAAATATACGACGAGACGGCCGGAGGATTTCGCGCAGCTGGAATCCTGGGCCCGGCTTTGGGAAAGTTCGGTTTCGGGCGATTTCCTGCGCGCGTATCGCGAGGTGATCGGCGATTCTCCTGTTGTTCCCTCGGCGCGGGAGGAATTCGACGCTCTGCTGCAAATCTATATCCTCGATAAAGCGCTGTACGAGCTGGTGTACGAGCTGGATAATCGGCCAGCGTGGATTCGGATTCCACTTCATGGCATCTTGTCTCTTTCGTCCTGAACCTGAATCATGAGCAGCGATATGGCAGGCCTCGAAATCACGGAAGAGACGGAGCAACGGGCGGAGCGTATTGGGACCGTGGATGTGGTGGTGGGCATTGCCGGTGGGGCCTCCGCGGAGGATGTGCGGGTTCGCGCCGCGCGTGTCGTCGAGGAACTGGGTTCGGGCCTTTCTGGCTTGCGGTTTGTTTTCACCTGGCCCGGAGCCGTGGCTGAAGCGGGGGACGTTTCTGAGAACTCCTCGATCACGGTGGCTCCATGTGCGCCGCCAGCGCAGGCGGGCGAATTCTGGGCTGCGGTCACGGCCCATCAGCGCGCCGTGCTGGCTCTTGCCGAGTCGCTGAACGCGCGCGCGTGCGTTGTTGTTGGATCGGACCTGGCAGCTCTCGATCCGCATGTCATCCAGCTTCTTGTTTACGCGATTCTCGATCGGCAGTGCGGCCTGGCGATGCCGGTTTATCCCGCGGCAAAATACGAAGGCCTCATCAACAGCGGAATTCTCTGCCCGCTGAGCCGCGCCTTGTACGGCAGGAGAGTGCGCTATCCCCTTGCGTTCGACTTTGCAGCGTCGGGCGCGCTCTGCGGCCCTCTGGCGCGAACGCTGGCGGCGCCGGATAACTCGGGCGGTTCGCTATTGTGGCCGGTAACGGTTGCGGCGACACAGTCTCCGCAGGTTCCGGTTGGGCAGGTTCATGTAGAGGTGCGTCATGAAGTGGCGACCGGTGGACTGGAACTGAGCGCAATACTAGGGCAGATTGCGGGCTCGCTTTTCTACGAGATGGAGCAGTGCGCCCCGCACTGGCAGCGAATCCGCGGGTCGCAGGCGACCCCGATCTGGGGCAATGCCGCGGATGGACAACCGGATGGTCAGCCAATCGACGCGCAGCCGATGCTGGATTCATTTCTGCTGGGATCGAAGAATCTCGATGAAGTGTGGCGACTGCTGCTGCCGCCCAATACTCTGCTGGAGCTGCGCCGCCTGACGCGGATTGAGCCGAACCAGTTCCACATGCCCGACGATTTATGGGCAAGCATCGTGTACGATTTCGCGCTCGCTTATCGTTTACGCACGATCAGCCGCGTGCATCTGCTCGGCGCGCTGACGCCTTTGTATCTGGGATGGGTTGCATCTTATGTCCGCGAGGTATCCACTCTCAGCAGCGGCGCGGCGGAGCAGCGCCTTGAGCAGTTCTGCCGCGCGTGGGAGGAGAAAAAACCGTATTTATTGCAGAGGTGGAGATGGCCGGATCGATTCAATCCCTAGAACTGGCCTCATATACAGCGCAACGGCTTCGGCAGACTGCATGAGCCCCGCTTCGATGGCGGGTCTCGCACGCTGCTTTTCGGTGGTATGAGGTTTATGAGACCAGTTCCAGCCATTTTGCATACCCGGGCTCGACCGTGGAGGAGAACTAACGTATGTGGCAGCAGGTAGAACAATCGCTTCACTCGTCGATGGGCCGCGTGATGAACCGGATGGCCACGCTGCTGCCCGGCGTTCTCGCGTTCATCGTTGCCTTTCTTGTCTTTCTTCTCTTCGGTTGGCTGCTCTCGCTGCTGGTGAGGTGGATTCTTACGGCCGTGAAGTTCGATGAACGGATGAGCCGCGGCGCGAGCGCAATCGCCGAGTGGAGTCCGCGCGCCACTCCATCGCTGTTGATCTCCCGCATTATCTTCTGGTGCTTTGTGATTGCCGGAGTGGTGGTGGGGGTTTCCGCATTCGAGGCCGGCACGTCGGAACACATCATCTCCGGGTGGATTCTCGGCTACGTTCCGCGGGTCATAGGAGCTGCGATCCTGTTGCTTGCCGGCAACGTACTGGCGCGATTTGTTTCGCGCAGCGTGCTGATTACCGGGGTCAATCTCAACCTCAGTTACGCGCGTTTGCTGAGCATGGGGGTGCGTTGGATGATCCTGGTGCTGACGGGAGCGATGGTGCTCGATCATCTGGCTCTGGGCGGAGCGATAGTCGATCTGGGATTCGGAATTCTTTTCGGAGGGATTGTTTTTGCGCTTTCCCTGGCCGTGGGGCTTGGCTCGCGCGACCTGGTGAGCCGGTCGCTCGAACGGGAAGCGACACGGCCGGTGGAAATGCCACAGCCGGAAAAGGTTCACCATTTCTGAAGAAAACCGAAGCTCAGTCTTTTAGGGTCAGCGTGATGCTGCGCGAGTCGCCGCGGGTGGTGCGCATCTCAATTTCCCCCTGGCTGCGCTTGACAACGCTGGGAAACTTCTCGCCCCATTCCACCAGCACGATGCTGTCGGGAGCGACCAGCTCTTCCAGGCCGAGTGAATCGAGCTGGCGCTCGTTCTGGATGCGGTAGAGATCAAGGTGATAGAGGATCACAGGCTCCTCGCGCCCGTCGACTTTGCGCGTGCCCTCGTATTCGTGAATCAGGGTGAAGGTGGGGCTGGTGACCTCATCGGGATCGGCGGCATTGAGAGCTTCGGCGATTCCCTTGACGAGAGTGGTTTTGCCCGCGCCAAGGTCGCCGCGCAGGATGAGGAACTTTGGCGGCGTGAGCAGCGCAGCGATGCGGCGGCCAATTTCGATGGTCTCTTTCCCGCTGTGGCTCTCGAACTGATGGGTTTTCAGATCTGCCGTCTGCGTCATCTCGACCTCGCCGGAGAGGATGGGATTCCTTCCACCCAAACATATCCCGCTTCGTCCCTTGAGCGAAAGAGAAAAGCGTGGAAAAGATGACCGACGGTGTCGGTGGCGAGGAGGGTATGCTCGTCCTGCTCGCGCAGCGCAAAGTCAGCGGCAAGCCCGTGGAGGTACACGGCGGCCTCGACGGCCTCGCGGTGATGGGCAGGATACTGCGCCAGCAGGGCCGCGACGATGCCGGTGAGAATGTCGCCACTGCCGCCTTTCGCCATGCCGGGGTTTCCTGTGGTGTTGATTGCAATACGGCCGTCCGGATGGGCGATCAACGTTCGCCAACCTTTTAACACGACTGTCACATTGTGCTTTGCTGCAAACTCGCGCGCGAGAGGTTCACGATTGGCCTGCACTTCCTTGGTAGTGATGCCGGCGAGACGCGCCATTTCTCCAGGGTGGGGCGTGATGACGATGATCCGGTTGCGGCCGTCGAGTTTGTCGCGGTGTTTGGCGAGGATGTTGAGCGCGTCGGCATCGAGGACCAGGGGTTGCGTGGTGTTTTCGATGAGGCCGAGAACGAATTCCTCCGGCTCGGGGCCCAGTCCGGGGCCCATGCCGATGACGGTGGCGCGCTCGGTGAACTTTTGGAGTTGGTCGAGGTTGGAGCGGTCGATTTCGCCATTGGGCCCCTCGTGGAGAGGAAAGGTCATGAGTTCCGGCGTGATGGCGGCGACATTGGACAAAACGGAGTGAGGGACGACCGCGGTTACGAGTCCGGCGCCGGCGCGGAGTGCGGCGAGCGAGGCCATGGCGGGTGCTCCGGATTTACCCCGGCCACCGGCGACGATCGCAACGTGTCCGTACAGGCCCTTGTTGGCATCGGCAGTGCGGGGTTGTTCGGCGAGGGATTTTGAGGAGCCGGCCCAGGTGAGGTTGGTTGCGGATTGGATCGCTTCGTCGGGCGAACCGATGGGGGCGACGACGATGGGTCCGGTAGCGCTGCCGGTGAGGCTGCCCGAGAGATGGGCCAGTTTGGGCGCAGTGAAGGTGACGACGGCGCTGGCGCGGAATGAGCCATCCACGGTGAAGGCGCGCAAGTCGGCGTCCCAGCCTGAAGGCAGATCGACGGCAACGACGGGTGCGGAGAGGGCATTGATCCGATCGCGTAGTGCGGCCGTTACACCGCGGAGAGGGGGCTTGAAGCCGGTGCCGACGACTGCGTCGAGGAATAGATCCGCGGAGTGGAGCGCGCTTTGAATTTCCGGCAAACCAAGGGACGATTCATCTGGCGCGAGCAGCGGCGCCCGGGCCATCTCTTCGAAAGCGGCCTTCGCGTCGCCGCTCAGGTCGGACGGATCGCCGAGGAGCAGCACCCGGACGATGCGTCCAGCGGCCGCCAGTTCGCGCGCGGCAACGAAGCCATCACCGCCGTTGTTTCCTTTGCCACTGAGGACGACGATGTGGGAGCACCCGGAAAACTCGCGCAGCACGAAACGAGCTACGGCCGCACCGGCGTTGCGCATCAGGTCGATCGAGGCAATGCCATAGCGCTCGGTCGTCAGGCGATCGACGGTGCGCATTTCTTCGGCGGTCAAGACTTTCATGTCAACCAGACGATGGTAGTCGAAGCCCGAGGCAGCGCATGGCGCTGGTGGTCACAAACCCATGCAAGGCGTCCGGAATCGGTGATTTCATACCAAACTGAGCCGCCCCATCCTCTGATTCCGCATCACAAGTGACCGATGATCGAACCGTTCTGCTCCATCAGTCGGATGCGCCATTTTCGCGTCACTTCATCCACAGAGGCTACCATGACGACAAACACTACAAATACCCTGCCACCGATGCCTGGATCGGAACTCTTCATTCATAACGTCGACTCCGCGCCCGCCTATTGGTGGCTGGATGATCTGTGGATCGTCCTCGCGGACGCCAAAGATACCGGCGGACGCTTCTCCATGATGTATGAATTCTTGCCTAAAGACTCCGGTCCGGGGCCGCACAAACACACCTGGTCTGACGAAACCTTCTATATTCTCGATGGCGAGATTACCGTCTTAGTCGACGAAGAGATCAAGACGGTGCGAACCGGTGATTTCCTGATGGTTCCCCGCAATACGCGGCACGCATTTCGCGTTGTCAGTGAGACAGCGCGGTTCCTTAACAGCTACACACCCGCCAGCCTTGAAGCGTGCCTGGTAGAGTTAGCGAGGCCGGCCACCGAACGGGTTCTCCCGCCCAAGGGCGCTTCCCCGATTATTGAGATGACCCCGGACCTTCTGAGCCGGTATGGCATGGACATGCTGCCCGGCCCTGATCCTCTGCGTGCTGCTCATGGTGCAACGGTCTAGCCCATGTGCATGCCGCCGTTGACGTCGAGCACGTGACCGGTGATGTAGGCGGCATCGTCGGAGGCGAGAAAGCAGACGGCGTTGGCAATGTCGGTATCGGTTCCGGAGCGACCCAGGGGGATATGCGCGAGCATCGATTCGCGTTGTTTCTCGTCGAGAACGGCGGTCATGGCTGTCTCGATGTATCCGGGCGCGATCGCGTTGCTCGTAATGTTACGGGACGCGAGCTCCCGGGCGAGGGATTTGGTGAGGCCGATGAGTCCTGCTTTGCTGGCAGAGTAGTTGGCCTGGCCAGCCTGGCCGGTCTCACCGACGACACTCGAGATGTTGATGATGCGTCCCCAGCGGGCTTTGAGCATGGAGCGCATGACGGCTTGGGTGATGAGGAACGTGCCGGTGAGGTTGGTCTGGATCACTTCGTCCCAGTCGGCGCGCTTCATGCCGAGCGCGAGCGTGTCGCGAGTAATGCCGGCGTTATTCACGAGGATTTCGACGCTGCCGAAGTGGGCGAGGGCGGCTTTGGCACAGGTTTTGATGGATTCTTCGCTCGCAATGTCGAGCGCAAAAACGGCTGCCGCGCCGCCGGCGGTCGCGATTTCCGCCGCGACTTCGTTGAGTTTTGCTTCGTTGCGCGCAGCCAGGCCCACACGTGCGCCGGCGTTGGCCAGAGCCAGTGCACAAGCACGTCCAATGCCCTGTGAGGCTCCGGTAACCAGCGCAATTTTTCCCTGAAGCGATGACGACATGGGTATAGCCTACCGCAGCCTTCCAGCGCCGGACCGGGCGAATCAAAGGGGTGGGGCTTAGTCAGAGTAGCCTGGCCTCAGGGTCCCGCGGGAACGGGGGCTGTGGCGCGCCTGGCAGCGCGGGAGGGCAGGTCTTCCGGTGCCCAGACGTAGACCATCAACTCCCGGCTGTACTGGAGCAGGGGTTTGGTATCAGGCAGCCGGATGCCATGCGCCCGCGGCAGGTCGTTGAGCTCGAAGTCAGCCTCAGCCAGTTCGAGCGGCCAGGGCAGGTGATGGATGTTAACGCGGGCGATATCGCCGCTGCGCCTGGCGGTAAACAGCGCGTAGCGTTCGGTGAGGAAGCTCTCGATACCACCCTTGATGCAGGGCTTGCCGAGGCTGCGATAGCGGGCGCGAAAGCGCGCAGCGCGGCGGGTCAGGAGTCTATCGCTGCTGTAGTGGAGGACGCGGCCTTCGTCCGACTCGACTTTCATGTGCGCCCAGTAATAGGGCAGGTGAAAGAACATCCGCGCCACAGCGACGGCGAAGGGGTTCGCGGCATCGAGCGAGAAGAAATACACCCCAGCCTGGTTGGTATGCCTCTCGCGCACGTAGGTTCGTAGATTGAGTTCGGGGAAGTGGTTGGCGCCCGGAATGGCGGGGAGGGAACGCATGCGCACCTGGTCCATCCAGAAAGGCACGACGCCCACCCAGCCGGAACCATCGAAGGTGTCGACGTTGAGCTCTTCCGGGAGAAGATGGGTTAGCTCGCTGGCGGGGATGGGCCAGTGCGCGAACAGCAGGTCGTTCCAGCGTTGGGTCATCACCCAGGGAGATTTTGGGAGGGGCCACGGACGATGATCGTTGGTCGAGAGGATCTTATTCATGCACGAGGGCCGTTCCGAGGCAGCGGCCGACCCGAATGCTTCGGCCAAAACACTCCCTATGGTACCCGTTCTTTCTTTTCACGGACATAACAATGACGCCTTTCAATCCGGACATCGACGTCTCTGGTTCCGCAAAGCGGGTCGGCGTTATCCGCATGCTTTGGGTTTAGCATTCCTGCATGACTCCGATGACAGAGACTTCCCCGGCGCGCGCGGAATCGCCAGCTCCAGCTGAGGCTGGCAACGAGACGCGCAACGAAGTCCACAACAACCAGGCCGGCGACAATCAGACTGAGGTCTTCGCGGTGCACGGAGCGGATCCCGAGGTCCTGGCCTATGCCATGGCGAAGTATTCGCGCTCGGCGCTTTCGATGAAGGAGTCGCTGCGCGAGATCAGCAGCCAGAGGGCCGAGCAGTTCCTCAACACGTTTTACTTCCAGTATGGGCATCGCTCGATCGCCGACCTGGCCCACGTCGCGTTTGCGATCGAGAGGCTGTCGCTGCTGGCCGCGATCATATTGGTCGATGAGCAGCGTTGGGATGGGCAGGAGCGTTCGACGCGCTATCAGAACTTCCGCAAGAGCGGCTGGTATATGCCGGATTTCGGCGCCGACGCCGAGTCTGCGAGCCGTTTCCGGGAAACGGTTGAGCATCTGTTTTCGGGTTATCACGGCGTTTTTGAGGCAGTCTTTGCTTCGCTGAAGCAGCAGGTGCGGAAGCCGGAGGAGATGAAGCAGGAGGCGTATGAGCGCACGCTGCGGGCGCGAGCCTTCGACGTCGCGCGCTACCTGCTGCCGCTGGCCACGAACACCTCGCTCGGGCAGATTGTGAACGCGCGCACCCTGGAGACGCAGATTTCGCGTCTGCTCTCGAGTCCGGTGGCGGAAGTGCGGCAGCTGGGAGAGCGTCTTCAGGCCGCGGCCTCGGGGGCAGCGTGGAATGTTTACAGCGACGATCTGGCCGCGCTGCAACGGGAGATTGCGGCTCTCCATCCTGCGCTGGGCGAGCGAGCCGCGGCGCTGCTGACCCGCGAGGTGAAGACCGCTCCAACGCTGGTGAAATATGCCGCGGCCAATGAATATCAGATACGCACTCGGCAGGAGCTGCGGCAGGCGGCGGCAGAGCTGCTGGCCAACGAGGCGATCGAGCCAGCGCCGCTGGTGGACCTGGTAGAGGGGGCTGATTCGCTGGAGGTCGATCTGGCGACGACGCTGCTTTACGGCCAGTGCCATTACCCCTACCGGCAGATTCGACGTCATGTGGCCGCGCTCAGCGAGGCTCGGCGCAACGAGATTATTGCGCTGGGCATGCGTCATCGCGGGCGGCACGACGAGCTGCTGCGGGAGTTTTCAGCCGGCCAGGCGCTGCGCTTCGACATTCTCATGGACATCGGCGGCTTCCGCGACATGCACCGCCAT
>CAZSWI010000035.1:0-21530 GCA_964610635.1 uncultured Acidobacterium sp. | reverse complement strand
TGAACATGTGTGCGAAGACCAGGAACACCATGGCGTGCGCCGACCAGCGGTGTAAATTCCTGAGAAACATTCCCGAGGAGACGACAAACTTGAGATCCTTCATATCGGCGTAGGCCTGGGGCACCGAGGGGTGGAAGTAAAGCATGAGCAGGACGCCGGTTACTACGAGAATGAAGAAGGTTCCGAGGGTAAGCGCTCCGAGGTACCAGGTGGCGCGGAAGGTAAGCATCCGCCGGCGCACTTTGGTCGAAAACAGGTGGAGGAAGACATTCTGCTGAATAGCCAGAGCGCGATGCAGGGTGCTGTAACCGGAGCCGCTGCGAAATACCGAACGCCATGCCCGCGTGCGTTGCAGCTTGTCGAAATAGCTGTCCGTTCCGCGGGCCATGGGTCAGATCCTCAGGAATTGAAAAGGTTGAATGACGGTTGAGCGGTCGACCACAATGTCGCCTTCGTCGTCGATCCAGCTCTTCAGCCATGGGAGCGGTTTGGGCGCCGGGCCGTCGAGTTTTTGACCTTCGCGGCTGAATTGGCTGCCATGGCAAGGGCAAGTTATGACGTCCAGCTCCGGCTTCCATACCGTCATGCAGCCCAGGTGTGTGCAGACGGCACGCAGAGAGAAAAAACCTTCCTGCACGTGAATTAAGTAGATTGCGGAATTGACATCGAGGGTTACCGAATCCAGGGGATAGCTTTCGGACTTACCCGCGTTGACAATTGGAGAGGGCTCGTAAAGAACGCTGGGCGAGAGAAACCGATACGTGAGCGCCATTGTCCCGGTTGCCGCCGCACCCAGGGAGGCCATACCGAGTTTCGCGAAAAGTTTTCTGCGGCTGATCTGTTGCCCAGCCCGCGACGGCGTGGATTTGTTTTCGCCCAGCCTGTTATCGGACATCTTCACTCCCCCGCCGCGACGGCGCTGCGAAACGGGGCATCGATGGATTCAATGGAAATCAGTCCCGTTGGTTCGGTGGGAATCATGCTGTAGGCCTCCATGGTGATGGTGCCCACGGGGCAACGGGCCGCGCACAGTCCGCAGCGGATGCAGCGCGTTTCGTCCTTCAACATTACGGAGCCGGCGATCACGCCCAGTTCGTCGGCGCGCACATCGTCGAGTTCGACATTCAGCAGGCCCTGGCGGTCCACGAGTTGTTGAACGACGCCGGGCTCGAACTTGAAGCGGTCCAGTGCGACAAGTTCCAGGCAGTTCTCCGGGCACACGTCGATGCATCCACCGCAGAGCACGCACAGACTGCCGTCTTCGAGACTGCCCTCGAAGATGGTGTTCACCCAGCAGTGGAGGCAGCGCTGCGCCTCCAGTTGCGCGGCTTCTTCATCGAACACGACTTCCACTTCAGTTGCGCCGGTGCGTCGATCGAGGGGGAGGATGGGAATGGGTTGGCGGACCAGGTCAAGGAGATCGAGCGGCATGCTGTATCGGCTGAGAATTTCGACCTCGACCGCCGGCTCCGGATGAGGGACGCCGCGAAGAAACTCATCGATGGCCACAGCCGCGCGCTTGCCGTCAGCGACGCTGTCGATGATGAGGCGCGGACCGAAGACGCAATCGCCGCCGGCGAAGATGCCATCCGCGGAGGTCATGAGCGTTTGGGGGTTGACGGCGATGAGGCCGCGTGGGGAAATCTCCACCTGGTCATCGGGCTTGAGGAAATCGAGGCGCGGCGCCTGGCCGATGGCCATGATGACGGTGTCGCAAGCGAGCAGCGACTCGCTGTTCTGATGGAATGCAGGATTGAACCGGCCATTCCGATCGAAGACCCATTTGGTCCTGAGGGTTTCAAGAGCGGTAACTCTGCCGTTTTCGCCAAGAATGCGATGAGGGCCGAGACCCGGATGGAGGACGATGCCTTCCTCTTCCGCTTCGACAATCTCTTCAGGAGTGGCGGGCATTTCCTCGCGGTTTTCGAGACAGACCAGATGGACTTCCTGCTCATCGAGACGCAGGGCCGGTCGGTGCTGGCGGAGCACCTCGCGCGCCGCGGAGCGGGCCACATCCATGGCCACGTCTCCACCGCCAATTACGATGACTTTTTTCCCGATGGAGCACTGGTAACCAAGATTCACATTCCGCAGGAAATCGATTCCCTTAAGCACGCCGTCGAGGTCGACTCCGGGAATGGAGAGGTCGCGGCTGCAATGCGCGCCCACTGCGATGAGCACCGCGTCAAAGCCCTGGCGGCGCAGATCGGCGATGGCAAAATCGCGGCCAGCGGCAGAATTGAGTTTCAGGGTAATATCGCCGACCGCGAGGATCTCGCGAAGCTGCGCCTCAACCACGCCGCGCGGCAGCCTGTACTCCGGCACGCCGAGGTATAACATTCCGCCGGCGACCGGGGCGGCTTCGAAGATGGTGACTGAGTAGCCCATGAGGGCGAGGTCGTGGGCGGCAGATAGTCCAACCGGGCCACCGCCAACCACGGCAACGCGATAGGGAAGTTTTCTCTGGCGGCGTCCAGCGTTCACGTCAACAGGCCGCTTCGATTCCGGGCCGTGACGTTCAGTGAGAAAGCGCTTGAGCGCACGGATGGCGATGGGTTGGTCGATCGCGCCACGGCGGCACCCGGACTCGCAGGGATGCGCACAGACCCGACCGCAAATGCTGGCCAGGGGGTTGGATTCGCGGGTTATCCGGTACGCGTCTTCGTGACGCCCTTCGGCAATCAACGCGACATAGCGGCCGGCGTCGGTGTGGACGGGACATGCCATCATGCATGGGAAGTTGCTGTTGAGCCACGCGAGATCCACCGTTTTGTTCTGGAAGCGCTTCAGCATGATGTGCCGTTCCGGCTGTCGAGCGCGTTCCCAGCCCCCACGTTACGTGGCTTACTCGTGAAATCGATGCCGGTCTTCATGTCGCCGGTGACAGGATGCGGTGCATGAAGAGGTATCTTCCCGGTAAACGTCTCGATACAGACCGCGGATAGCCCTGAAATCCCGCGATGATGGCGCCCGCACAGGTGCTTGTCGCCGGAGCAAGAGCTGCGAGCGTCGCCACTACGCTGAATTTCATAAACCTCCTTGAAGCGAGCCGTGACGAGGTTAGCCTGAAAAAGAGGGAACAGACGACCCGACGCCTCGGACGCAGACCTTCCCGTAATCGGCGGATTAGCTGAATTCCGCGATACGAGCCGCGCTTAGCGCCGACTGACGCTGGGAGAACGTGAGTTCAATGAGACCGGAGGGTCACCATAGTTGTCTGTGATGGGGGTCACGAAACGTGCGGGTCTCAGCCTTCAATGTTTATTACATGGTTATCAACTGCAGCGCCGCCCGCCAGTGCCGGCGAATCGCCTTATCGTGCCGGTTACCTGAAGGGTTCCCGGTCCCGATCGTCGATCGAGCCGCAGGCCTCCGGTTGTCGCGGCTCTTTGCGCTGGTTGCAAACGGGGGGTCGGCATCGACTCATGCGGATCGGTGGTCACCCTTCCGGCTCCAGTTGGAATCCCGGTTGAACCGCGAACGCATTTCCAATACTGTTCGCGATGGAATGCCTTCCACTCGCGAATGGCTGAGGCGACTGGCTCGGGCCGATGCCGCATGAATTGGAGCGGGACTTAGCACCCGGGCATAAGCTTCCAGGGCGAAGCGGTTGGTAACGAACATGCTTGATCGATGAACTTCGATCAGACACCGTCGCCGGAGTTCGGCTATAGCCCGACTTACTGTTTCCCGAGCGGCGCCGATACATTCGCCTATCTCTCCGTGGGTCAGGGTGACGGTGATACGGGTTCCACAGTTGGTCACGGGGCAACCGGCGGACCACTCCAGCAGCAGCCGGGCGACTCTTACTGCGACCGATTGAGATAAGCCCACGATGCGCATTTGCTCACAGGCGCGATTCATCTCAAGGCACAACTCCCGAGCCAGGCTTTGATAAACGGCTGGATGATGCGCGAGAAGGTCGAGAAAGTCCCGGCGCGGAACCGATGCGATCCGGCACGGCTGCAGTGTCTCGGCTGTCACCTTGTGGGCACTCCCAGAGAGCACAGACGAAAGACCCAGTAACTCGCCTGGCCGGGCGACCCAGAGAATCATCCTTTTGCCATCGACGGAATTGACGGAAAGTTTGGCGAAGCCTTCCAGAAGGACGAGGATTCTGGTTGGCGGCTGCTGCTCCTGAAACAGGACAGCGTTGCCCGGACAATGGATGGGCAACACGATAGAGAGGAAATCTCGCAAGACAGCAGCGGATATGGAATTGAAGAAGTCGCCCTCGCCCGGAAAGCGAGGGATCCTGCTCGTGGCATTCTCGTGCGGGGAGAGCATCGGGAGTTTTCTCCAGGCCGCGTGATCGCGTTACGGGCAGACTATCCTCGACGTATGTTCGATACTGAGCAATTTTGCTCACACATCTGCGGGCCGTAGCGATGGGGAACGCCCATAAGATTTGTTTGCGCCACTGGATAGCAGCTTGCCGATGGTTCGGAGCTGCATGAGCATAGGGCAGTAGACGGGCTGCTTCCGAGGCCGCGATCAGCATGATTTCGCCGACTCCCCCGCCAAGGACCTCGTCAAGGCGTCCGATGAAGATGCGATCGCAGCGACGCTGAACGGAAATGGCAAAATGCCCGCTTATTCAGGCAAACTGACTCCGCACAGGCTAAAGACGCGATCACTTACACTCGAACGCTGCCAAAGTAAGCGAGACTCGATGGCCAGATCGGATCAGCATTTTGTGCGCCCTGGCCGGGTGCTGTTAGTATGAATGGCCATATGCGTCACGACCACGAAGAATTGCTGGAGAGCCTTGTGGGCGGCAAACTGCCGCGTAATTTAACGTGGAGCGCCGTTATCGATCTTATTGGGCAAATCGGCGAAGTTCAGCCACACGGAAACGACGAGTTTGCTTTCGTGGTCGGCGGACAACGGGAATTCTTCAAGCGCCCCAGCACCCACAATCTCGGAGTTGAAGAAATCTCGCGGCTACGAGGGTTTTTGAAGGAAGCTGAAGCCGGGAGGAAAACGACTCCGGCGCACGCGGGGGGGCGAATGGTAGTGGTTATCGATCATCATGCTGCCCACATCTATCACGATCTGGGCGGCAGCCGGCCTGAAGACGAAATTACTGTCAAGCCGTATGATCCATTCGAATTTCAACACCACCTGATCCACCGCAAGGAAGCCCATTACGAGGGTGAGCGCGTTCCCGAGGAGGATTCATATTACGAAGAAATCGCTCGGGATCTGGTCCAAGCCGAAACGATCGTGGTCATCGGCCATGGGACGGGAAAGAGCAGCGCCGCTGTTTTCCTGAGCGGATATCTGAAGGCCCATCATCCGGAGACGTTTCGGCGAATTATTGCCACGGAGACCGCGGACTTATCCGCCCTGACGGCGCCGGAGATCGAGGAGATCGCGAAAAAGCATATTCGCATCGCTGCATGAGGCTACAGCAGCCAAAATTGCCGATTCCAGGGCGAACCGTCCAATCTCCGAGGCTGATCTTTACGCCCTGAAAGCAAACCCGGGCGAGGGTTCGACCCGCCTCCCTGCATCACATCCCGGCATGCAGACCGGAAGCTGGCCAGGAGAGGTCAGGCGAAAGAAGCAATCGCCTGCCGATCTTCGTCATAAACCTCAAAGAGCGGCAAGAGACGGCACATGCTGAGAGTTTGCGCAACAACCTTTGGCAGAGAGGTCAGCTTCACGTCTCCCCCGGCTCCCTTGCAGGTCTGAAGAGCCTTGACCAGGAGCCCAATTCCGCTCGAGTCGAGCCGTTCGATGCCAGCCAGGTTGAGGACGAACTTAACTTCTCCATGGGAAACGAGATTATTGAGTGTCTGTCGCAAAGAGTCGACGGGCGGCCCGAGGACGAGACCTCCCTGGGCGGTGATCAATGCAACGTCTCCAAACTTCAAATAGCTAATTTCGAGCGATTTCAACGGGTTCCTTTCGTGAATGCCCCAACAAACGGAGATCCGAAGCGATAGCTCGGGCCAGCCCAGAACGGCGAGATTCGGTGAGTCGATGGCGGAAACACCGGCGAGGCCGTGCTCTCAGAAAATTTTCCATCCCGTCGAAGCAGCGGCAGGATACCATACAACGCAGCCCCGACCCCTATAACCCGGAGCAATCGCAGTTGGCGAATCCCACAGTGGCATTTCCAGCAGGGGAAATTGCGGCGTCGCTTCTCGCGGAGCTGCAGATCGGCCCGCGAGCCCGCATTATTGCTCAGGGCATTGTCGATGCGCTGGGCGATGCCGCTGCTGCGGTTTTTGTGGTCGAAGACGCGGAAGCATCGCTATGGTCGGCGCAAGCCACGGCCGGAGATATCTCAGTCGACAGAGGGCCGATCGCAGTGAATTCGGGAGCTGCGGGCGCCGCGGTGCGTGAGCGGGCGATTCTGCAGTTCTCCGCCGACGAACTGGGCCGTGAGGAGTATGCGCACCTGGACGTGCGGCAGAAGGTGACGGGACTGACCTGCATTCCGCTGCTGACCGGCGAACGCCTACTGGGGTGCATCGAGATTGTGAGCTTCGGGGAATTGCCCGGGGCGCCGGTGCTCGACGGACTGGCCGAGATTGCCGAGATTGCAGCGCTGGGGCTGGCGGGAGGACTGGCCTATGCGACGGAACGCGATGCGCAGCTGGCCTCGGTGATGCGTTTGACGCAGCTTTACGACATCGAGAAGGTCTTCAGCGCAAACCTTGAGATGGAGACGCTGCTGCCGGTGATCTGCGAGAAGGTTGCAGACCTGATTCGGGCGCAGGCGGTGAATCTATGGATGGTCGACCAGGAAGATTTACTGCTGATGCAGCAGGCGGGGGTCGATCCGGTTGCGCAAAAGGGGGATCGGCAGTCGGCTGGCCGCGGGATAGCGGGCGATGTGGGCGAGAGCGGCGAAGCGGTGCTGGCGCAGGCGGGCGATTCGGCATTGGCGGCGCGGAACAGGCAATCCGTGGAAGCGCAGGTTGGGTCGCTCATCGCCGCGCCGGTGCTCGACGGGGAAAGCCTGGTGGGTGTGATCGAGGCGATCCGACTCGAGGAGGACATGCCATTCAGCGAGGACGACTTATTTGTTCTGACGCAGGTGGTATCGTCCGCTGCGCAGGCGCTGCACAATTCGTCGCTGCTGCAGGCGGAGCGGAAGATCGAAATATTGCAAACGCTGGTCAGGGTGGGACAGGAGATCAGCTCGACGCTGAACCAGGAGCGGGTGCTGCAGGCGATCGTGAATCAGCCGCAGCTGGTGATCCCATACGAGCGGGCGGCGATTGCGCTGGAACAGCGGAACAGGCTGACCGTGCAGGCGATCTCCGGCGTGACGAAAGTGGATACCTCGGAGCCATCGACGCAGAAGCTGCAGGAGGTGCTGCGCTGGGCCGCGGGCCTCGATACCGAGATTCGCGTTTCGATGCATGAGGACGAGATCAGCGATGCGCGGCCGGAGACGCGGGAGAAGTTCCGGAGATATTTCGAGGAGACTGGCTATCGCGGGTTCTATGCGGTTCCGCTGGCTGACGACGAGGGCCGGCTGGGGGTGCTCTCGTTCGAGAGCGCCGATCCTGATTTTCCGACCGAGCTGCACATCGAAGTGATCAAGCTGTTGCGGAGCCAGGCGACGCTGGCTCTGCGCAACGCCTCGCTGTACAAGGAGGTTCCGTTCATCGGCATTCTGGAGCCGCTGATGGAGAAGAAGCGGCGCTTCATGGCAATCGATAAGCGGCGCAGGGCGCTGACGATTGCCGGAGTGGCAACGCTGCTGCTCATCCTGATCGCGGTGCCCGTACCGATGCGCGTGTCGGGGGACGCAACGGTGGCGGCAGGGCAAACGCAGTCAGTGCGGGCGGAAGAAGACGGTGTGATCCAGAGCGTTCTGGTGCAGGAGGGAGACAAGGTAGCTCCGGGGACTCCGCTGATTCAGATGGCGGACTGGGGCCAGCGGGCGGCTGTTGCCAGTGCCGAGGCTCGGTACAACACCGCGATGTCCGAAGCCGCCCAGGCGCTGGTGAACAACGACGGGACGCTGGCAGGACAACGGGAGCTTGAAGGCGAGTATCTGCGCGGGGAACTGAGCCGCATGCGGGAGCAACTGGAGCGGGCGACGGTTCGATCGAACATCGACGGGGTTGTGGCTACGCCTCATCCCGAGGATCTGGTGGGTCGTAAGGTGGCCACGGGGGACGCCATGATCGATCTGGTGAAGACGGCGCAGACGATTGTCGACGTCGCGGTACCGGAGCGCGACGTGACGCTGTTAAAAACGGGCGATCCGGCGGGCATCAAGCTGGAATCCTTCCCGGCGCGAACATTTCGCGGCACGGTGAGCGTCGTTAGCCCCGCGGGTCAGGTGGTCGGGGACAATCGGGTTTTCTACGCAAGAATCGCAGTTCCGAATGGCGATGGCAGCCTGAGGCCGGGGATGCAGGGATTCAGCAAGATTCGAACAGGGCTGCGTCCGCTGGGCTACGTGCTTTTCCGCGACATTGCGGTTTGGGTGTGGGCGAAACTGTGGACGTGGTTCGGATGGTGAGCTTAACGATGAGATGTTTCTGGGGAGCAGTTTCTGTTTGCGTGGCCGCCGCGTCCGCCTCGGGTTGCAGTACCAGCCGGCAGCAGAGCGTTAAGGATACGGTGGCGGCAGCATCGAAGCCGGTGGAGACGATCAGTCAGCCGCGTTCGACGCCTGGGGCCGACTACCTGATGGTGAGCGGCCCCGTAACGATGGAGCAGCAGCTGGACGTGGTGGCGCAACGGCCGGGAGTGATCAACTCGCTCGATGCCGACGTGGATTCCTCGGTGCGCAGTGGCCAGTTGCTGGCGCGGCTGGACGATCGCCAGCTTGCCGACGACCGCAGCGCGGCCGATTACAAGGTGAAGAGCCTCGAAGCAGATCTGAAAAACTGGGAGGCGGAGGTGGAGGTGCGGACGGCGGACCTGCGCCGGGCCGAGCAGATGCGGGAGGCCGGCATCAATACGCAGGAGGCGCTCGATCATACGAAATACGACCTGACCGCTACGCAGTTTGAGGTAGAACGCCAGAACGGCGAGCTGCAGAGTGCGGAAGCGACGCTGAAAGGCCTGGACCTGGAGATGGAGAAGACCCGCATCGTCGCGCCTTTCAACGGTGAGGTGTCGCAGAGATATGTGCGGCTGGGGCAATACGTGCACGTGGGCGATCGAATCTTCCAGGTGACCGGCCATTCGCCGCTGGAAGTGCGATTCACGCTGCCGGCGCGAGACGGCGTGGGACTGCGGCGCGGATCCGAGGTGACGGTGGCTGCGACGCCGGATTTCAGAGAGGTCACGCCAGCGGCAGTGACTCACCTGAGCCCGGTAGTCGACCCGGGCAGCGGGACGATTGAAGTCACAGCGGTGCTGAGCCGCAAACTGCCGGGCCTGCTGCCGGGGATGGTGGCGTCGGTGCGGGTCCCGCGCAGCCGATGAATCTTGCCGAAGCACTGAGTGCGGCTTTGCCGGAGATGCCCGCGCGGCGGGCGCGGGTGGGCTATCCGAAACTCGATCCCGGGTTGATCTGGAAGGAGAATATCGAGGACGGAAAGCCCGTGATCGTGGCACTGATTCGCGGCCGCGACGGCTTCTTCCGCTTCCCGCCGGAACAGTGGAAGATCATCGAATTGTTCGACGGCACGCGATCGTGGGAGGAGGTGGCCGAGCTATACGCGGAACTCTACGGCACGCTCTACGATCCGGACGATCTGCGCGAATTCACCAGTGGTCTGGACGCGATCGACTTCTGGTACCGGACGCCGCTGGAAAAAAACATCGCGCTGCAGGAGAAGCTGGAAGAAGGCCGGCGCCAGCACACGCAGAGGAGATGGAAGTGGGGCGATGTGGCGCACATGCAGTTTTCGGCCTGGGATCCGGATCGCTATTTCGACCGGATCTATCCGTGGCTAAAGTGGCTCTATTCAGGCTGGTTCGGGGTTGTGTGCCTGGTGCTGTTCGGATTCATGACCTATGTATTTGCCGCGAACTGGGGACAGATCGGGCGGGATACGCTGCAGTTTTATAACTTCACGCAAAAGACCGGTGGCGACCTGGCCGAATTTTGGATCCTTTTCTTAATCCTCGCGTTCTTTCATGAATCGGCGCACGGGCTGAGCTGCAAGCACTATGGCGGACAGGTTCATGCGATGGGTTTTCACCTGATCTATCTGATGCCGGCCTTCTTCGTGGAAGTGAGCGAAGCATTCGTCTATGCCGGCCGCTGGCAGCGTTTCCTGATCATCCTTGCGGGCATCGGAGTGGAGATGATCTTCTGCGCGATCGCGACCGTGGTCTGGTGGGGCACGCCACCGGGAAGCGGCGCGCACGATCTGGCTTACAAAATCATGCTGATCACCGGAATCATGGTTGTGGTGGTCAATATGAACCCGCTGATCAAGCTGGACGGGTACTATGCTCTTTCTGAGATCATCGGCTTCTCCGAAATCAAGGAGAAGTCCACGGCGTACCTGTCCAGCATGGTGCGGAGTAAGATCTTTCGCCTTCCCGTGGAGGTCGAATTTGTTCCCAAACGCCGGCGATCCGGTTTTGTAGCGTATGCCGTTCTTTCCGGTCTCTACAGCTATATGCTTTTGTTCACGGTCCTGCGATTCAGCAACAACGTCTTTTCCAGATTCAACCCGGAATGGGGATTCATTCCCGCAGTAGCTCTCGGGCTGCTCATCTTCCGATCTCGCATCAGAACACTGCTGAGGTTTATGGGAACCGTGTATTTAGACAAGCGTGAACGCGTCCGTTCCTGGCTGAGCCCGGCTCGTCTGGCGGCGGCGCTGACAATTGTGCTGCTGGTTGTCTTTCTGCCCATTTGGCACGAAACCATCACCACGCGGTTTCTCCTGGAACCGGCGCAGCGGGCGGTCGTGCACGCGACAGTACCCGGGCGGGTCACCAGCGTGTTCGTCCAGGAAGGGCAGCAGGTGCGGGCCGGCGAGGCGCTGCTGACCATGGTGAATGCGAAGGTAGAGTCGTCGCGCGCGGCGTCGCGAGAAGAACTGGAGCTGACGGCTGGAGCGCGTGCGCACGAACTACTCGCGCATGGCGATGTGGGCGCGGCCATGCAGGAGCACGCCAGGGCTGAAAAGGATTCCGCGATTGCCGGCGAGCAGACAGCACAACTGGTGGCTCGTGCCCCGATTGATGGGATGGTCACCGCGACGCGGCTGAGCAATATGGCGGGCAGCTACCTGGATGCCGGGACGACCATTACCGATGTGGTTGACACACGGGTCATGCGGGCGTTGGTCTATATTCCGGATTTTGCGGTCGGGCGGGTGCCGCCGCGGGCCCGCGTGAGTCTGCTGGTGGATGGAACCTTCGCGCCGAGGCGGGCTTCGGTCCAGGATGTGGAAACGGTTGCGCGCGACGAGCCAGCCGCGGTTGAAACCATGAAGCAAATTCAGGGTGGGGCGGGAATTAACAGATATGTTGCCGATGTCCTGGTCGTGAATGACGGCTCGCTGCGGGCCGGAATGACGGGAACGGCGAGAATCGTGGTGCGCCGCACCAGCCTGGCGGGCCTGGCCGCGCGCGAGGTGCGCGACTTTGTCGACCGCAAGCTCTGGTAGTGCGGGAAAAGCAAAAAGGAAGAGCCGAAGCTCTTCCTTTGGCTATTGGAGCCGGTGGGTGCTCGCGGTGTGCAAGCGTTAGATCGCTGTTTTGGAAAAAGGCGTCTTGGCGACACGCATGGACAGAGCGACGTTGGAGAGGGCTGAGTTCGAGAGGGGCTTGGCGGCTTTGGCGCGCTTGATGGACGCAGGGGCTTTGGTGGACTTGGTTTTGCTGATCAGCGACTTCTTCTGGATGGGCATGGAAAATTCTCCTTGAGTTTAATTAGCTTCCTGGATTGCTCCATTCGGCTTCACGCAACTCTCTATTGCGATTTGAATGCCAAACTCAAGGAGCCGCGAAAATGAATGAATTTGGCGCAAAAAAGGCGTTTTCGGGCCGATGCCGGCCTGGACAGGACCGGGAGCACGGTCAATCAGGGTTAAAAATTAACCCCTCGGGGGTTAAAATTTAACCTTGAATGCAGCGGCTCGGGCGCGCCCTCAGATGCCGTGCTTGCGGCAAAGATATTTCACTTTCTGGATGGGAATGCCGAGCACGGCCGCCGCTCCTCGCTTGCTGCCGGCACGGCGAATGGCAGCCTGCAGATAAGCGAATTCGATGCGGCTCATCTCTTCATCGAGTTGCACTCCTTCCGCAGGAATCAGGATCTTGTCCTGGCTGGCAGCGCTTTCGATCACCAGCTTCTGGGGCAGATGCTCCACATCGATCACGTCGTCATCGACCATGAGCGCCAGGCGCTGGGTCAGATTCTCCAGCTCGCGGACATTGCCGGGCCAGCTGCTGCTTTCGAGCATCTGCATGGCGTCGGGCGAAAAGCGTTTCAACGGCAGATCGGCGGCGATGCAGTACATGCGCATGTAGTGGTCGAGCAGCAGGGGCAGGTCGCCGCTGCGGTCGCGCAGGGGGGGCAGGGAAATGGGAATGACGCAGATGCGGTAATAGAGGTCTTCGCGGAACTGGCCGGCCTTCACCATCTGCTCCAAATTGTCGTTAGTCGCGGTGATCAGCCGGAAGTCGATTTTGCGGGGGCTCTTGCCGCCGATGCGCTGGACGGAGCGGTCCTGCAGGACGCGGAGCAGCTTGCTCTGGAGGGCGAGGCCGAGGGAGCCGATCTCGTCGAGGAAGAGGGTACCGGAGTCGGCCAGCTCGACCTGTCCGGGGCGGCTGGCGTGGGCCCCGGTGAAGGAACCCTTCTCATGACCGAAAAGCTCGGACTCCATGAGAGCTTCGGGCAAGGCGGCGCAGTTGACGCCGATGAAGGGCCGGTCGCGGCGGGGGCTGAGGGAAACGATGGCGCGCGCGGCGAGCTCTTTGCCGGTCCCGCTTTCGCCGCGCAGCATCACGGTGGTGTTGCTGGGCGCGACGCGGCGGAGGGCTTCGTAGACGCGCTGCATCGGCTCGCTGCCCCCGATCAAGCCGCAGAACGAGCTTCGGCGGGTTACCTCGTCGCGAAAGGCGCGCGCTTGCAGATCGCGGTGACGCTGCTGGCCGGCTTCCAGCAGATATTCGCGCAACTCTCCGAAGTCTACCGGCGCGAGCAGAAACTCGTCGCCGCCCGCTTTTCTGGTGCGCTGGCGAGCTTTCGGGAGGGGCTTGCGGGAGATGACGACGAGAAGAATGTCCGCGGCGGCCTCGCGTATGGCGGCGACATGGGAAAACACATCGGGAGCGTCGGGGAAGATGGTGTCGAGATCGATGACGACGATCTCGGGTGTGTGTTCATGGAGGCTTTGCAGCAGGGCAGAGGCATCGGTGGCGAGGCTGATGAAGAATGCCGGCGCGAGATCCTGCCCGATATCGGTGAGCGCGGCTTCGTCGCAGGTGGCAAAGACCAGCCTGAGCCGTTCGTGATGGCCGGCCGCCGCGGATCCCTCCATGAAAGTGTCCTTGAGCGACAAAGTGTTTTGCGATTATACGAAAGCCTGAGGTTGAATCCGGGCTTAGCAGGAGAGGGCGCGATGGATTTCTCACAATCCCCCAGGCGTGCGATTGATGCTACAGTCGTCAATAGCACGGGGATAAATTGGGAACACTGCGCTCCGATTCCGTCGAGAAAGTGTCCGATTCCCGTGTGCCAGGCAGAGTTCATATCGGAAACGTCAGGCGCGCCGTCATTCCTGCGGTCTGGGGTTCGCAGTAATCGGAACGGCATCCGGCGGTCTGCGGTAGCGTGACTAAAGGTAATTACGAAATCGGATATTGTCGGGCTGCGGTAACCGACACTCTTTTTCATCAAGTTTGGCTGTGGATTCTCTTGACGGCCCCAGCGCTCGGAGTTCATGATGCAACCACGATCACAGGTGTAGATCGCCGATTTTCTCCTCCCCAGTGAGCTAATCCGTTCCCCCGGAAGGAGCTCTGAAGAGTGGCCTCGCGCCACGTTTGCGCCCGGAGCCTGCGCGTTACGAGCTCCCGAGGGAAATCATGAGATTTGCAGGATCCGAAGGGCTCGAAACTTCGCGCCGAGGAACAGTACAGGTCGTGGTCACGCTGGGAGCGGCGCTGACGCTGCTGGGCGCATTTGGCGTTCCGGCAACGGCGCAGACCCTCGAGCCCGTTTGGTCTCAACAGTCCCCGGCCAACAATCCGGGCGGTCGTTTTCTGGCCTCCATGACCTACGACGCGGCCCACAATAAGGTGGTTTTGTTCAGCGGCAACGATGCGTCCAATGATACCTGGCTGTGGAACGGAACGAACTGGACGCAGGCGAATCCAGCGAACAGCCCCTCAGCCCGCCGCAGCGCGGCTATGGTCTACGATGCCGCGCACGGCAACGTAGTCCTGTTCGGTGGTTACAACGGCGACGCTCTCGGCGATACATGGCTGTGGGACGGAACTAACTGGACGCTGGCAAGTACGGGCGGCCCCATGCCGCGAAACGGCGCCGCCATGGCCTACGATGCGGCGCACAGCACGGTGCTCCTGTACGGAGGCACCGCGGGATCATCAGACAGCTATTCCACTCTCAGCGATACGTGGGAATGGAACGGAACTACGTGGACTCAGTTGTTCCCCAACCCGAATCCTGGCATGCGCACAGGTTCCAGCATGGTCTACGATGCTGCGCAAGGTGAAGTGGTCTTATTCGGAGGATTGGCCCCCCCCAACGATCTCGGCGACACGTGGGTGTGGAATGGGACGAATGCGAGCTGGACGCAGGTAAGTAGCACCGGCCCCCCCGCGCGTGAATCACAAGGCATGGCCTATAACGCGGCGCTGGGCGAGGTGGTCATGTTTGGCGGGGCCAGCGGCGGCGCTTATCTCGACGACACCTGGGTATGGAACGGAAGCAACTGGGCGGAGGAGACGACCCCGAGCAATCTGTCTGCGCGAGCCAATGAAAACGGCATGACTTACGATGCCGCCTTGGGTCAGGTCATTTTGTATTCCGGATTAAGCCAGAGCACGGACACATGGGAGTGGGGGTCACCGGGGAATTTCGGTAACGTCAACGTGTGCCCGTCGGGACAAACGACCCCTGCGCCGTGCAGCGAGACTCTCACGCTGACGTACAACATCGCGACGGCCACCACGATCAACTCCATCCAGGCTCTCACGCAAGGCACAACCGGACTTGATTTTACGGTGGGCAGCGGGAGCACCTGCACCGGCACCGTCGCAGCAGGCACGTGCACGGTAATCGTCCAATTCGCCCCACTCGCGCCGGGATTGCGCCTTGGTGCGGTAGAGCTTTTCAATACCTCCACTGCCACGCTGGTGACCACTCCGATCTACGGCACTGGTCTTGCGCCGGTGGCGGCGTTTTCGGGTATCTTAACCCCCGTGAGCACCGGGAGCTATAGGCTCCTGAAGCCCCTGGGCGTGGCCGTGGACGCGGCGGGCAATCTCTTCATCGCGGATACCGCCAACGAGCGGGTAGTGAAGGTTCCGGCCAATGGAACCCCGACCACGGTGGGCACCGGCTTGCAGTACCCGCAGGGTTTGGCGGTGGATGGAGCGGGCGATCTCTTCATCGCGGATAACAACCAAAACGAGGTAGTGGAGGTTCCGCCGGGCTGCACCAATATCGGCTGCCAAAGCACAGTGGGCTACGGTCTGCGCGCTCAGTTGGGCGTCGCCGTGGATGGAACGGGCGATGTCTTCATTGGCGATTTCACAGGGAATCAGGTCGACGAGCTCCCGGCTGGGTGCACCAACAGCAGCTGCCAGACCGTGGTGTACAGCCGAGGAGGTAGTTCTGAGCCGGTCGGTATAGCGGTGGATGGAGCGGGCGATTTGTTTGTCGCCGACTTCGGACTGAAAGAATTTGTAGAAGTTCCGGCTGGGTGCGCCAGCAGCGCATGCCAGCTCGAATTTGGAAGCGATATACCCGGCGGATGGTCGGAACCCGAAGCGATCGCGGTGGATGCAGCGGGGGACGTTTTCGTCGCCGATCACGGCCTGGGAGAAGTCGAGGAGTTTCCAGCCGGTTGCACCAGCATCAACTGCGCCGGCGCTGTGTACTACGGAAGCGGCACGTTCGGTGTGGCGGTAGACGGAACGGGCGATATCTATGTTACGGACATTACCGTCAACCAGGTGTGGGAAATTCAGCGCTCGCAGCCCCCCACGCTCGACTTTTATACCCCGACGGACGCAGGCTCCCACGACACCGCCGACGGTGCGCAGGAAGCAGTCCTGCAAAACGTGGGCAATACGACGCTCCGCTTCCCGGTTCCAGCCTCGGGGAACGATCCCAGTATCGGTCCCGACTTCTCCCTGTACAGCAACGGCGATGGGGACTGCCCGCTGACGACGGCTTCCTCCTCCTCAGCAGGCACGCTGGCCCCAGGAGCCTCGTGCGTCTATTCGGTCACTTTTTATCCGCAGACGGCGGGGAGCCCTCTCAATGAATCCCTGGTGCTTACCGACAACAACCTGAACGCTGTTTCTAGTTCCTCTGCGGCGACGCAGACGATCCCCCTGAGCGGCGTCGGTTTGGCCACGTCCTACACGATCGGTGGGACGGTTACTGGCCTTGTGGGCAACGGCCTGGCGTTGCAGGACACCACCGGCAATACCCTGTTGATCGGCGGCAATGGGTCGTTCACCTTCACACCGGCGTTGGCGACGGGCAGCCCGTACAATGTGACGGTTGTTTCGGCGCCGGCGGGGCAAAGCTGCATCGTGACGAATGGCAGCGGCACCGTCGCAGGCGCGAATGTAACGAATGTTCAGGTGACTTGTACCACCCTCGTTTACTACACGCTGACTGTGTCGGGGACGGGCTCTGGGACCGGGACAGTGTCAGACAATGAGGAACAGATAACCTGCAGCGCGGCTAATGGAAGCGTCTCGGGCAGCTGCACGGGGAGCTATCTCAGCGGCACTCTGGTGACCCTGACCGCGAGCGGGACGGGGACTTCGACGTTTCAGGGATGGGGTGGCGCCTGCGCAAGCGCGACGAGTTCGTCCTGCAGCTTAACGATGAACGAGGCGCTGAACGCCGCTGCGATCTTTAATCGGCAAAGCTTCGGCAACGTGAACGTGTGCCCATCTGGTCAAACGACTCCGGCGCCGTGCAGCGGCTCGATCCAGCTCACTTACAATCTTGCGGCGAACACCACGATTGGCGCGATCCAGGCACTGACGCAAGGGGTGACCGGCCTTGACTTCGCGCTCGGCGGCGGGGGCACCTGTACGGGTACCATCTCCGCAGGCAGCTCCTGCACGGTAAACGTGAAATTTACCCCCCTCGCGCCTGGATTGCGCACGGGTGCGGTTCGGCTCTTCGACAGTAGCGGCAATGTGGTGGCGAGCACATCGATCTACGGCGTGGGCCAGGGCCCGGCGATTGCCTTTACCCCGGGGACGCAGAACCCGATCAGCCCCGGAAGCTATTCTTTGGCGAGTCCACAAGGAATAGCGGTGGACGCGGCGGGCGATGTCTTCATCGCAGACTATGGCAATAACCGGGTTGTGGAGGTTCCGGGTGGAGGCGGCGCGCCAGGCCTTGTCAACGCCGGTTCCTACACGCTGAATGGGCCATTCGGTTTGGCGTTGGATGGAGCGGGCGATCTGTTTATCGCCAACTACAGAAGCGGTCAGGTGATTGAGGTTCCGGCTGTGGGAACTGCGGCACTGGTGGGTACGGGGTCCTACACAGTGAGCGGTCCGGAGGGCCTTGCAGTGGACGGAGCGGGGGATCTGTTCATCGCGTCTTCCCTGAACGGCCAGGTGATCGAGGTCCCGGCCGGGGGTGGCACGCCCACGCTTGTGAATACGGGTACTTATACGCTGGGTCAGCCTTCCGGCGTAGCGGTGGATGCAGCGGGCGACGTTTTCATCTCCGATCAAATTAAGAACGATGTGGTGGAGGTTACGGCAGGCGGCACACCGGCCCTGGTCAGCACCGGGAGCTACACGTTGAATTTCCCGCAAGGCGTGGCCCTGGATGCGGCAGGCGATGTCCTCATCGCCGACACTTCCAACAACCGCGTTCTGGAGGTCACACCCGGCGGCAGCCAGGGCATCGTTGAAAGTACGGGAACGGGCCAGCCTTACGGCATCGCTGTGGATGGAACAGGCGATTTGTTCACGGCATCGACCGGGACGAGCCAGGTGCTGGAGCTGGCGCGCTTCCTGCCGCCATCGCTCAGCTTTGGGCTGACGAATGTGAGCTCCACGAGCACCGACAGCCCGCAAGTGGTTTCGGTTCAAAACGCCGGCAACCAAACGCTGACGGGCTCGCTTGTGCTGAGTCTGGGCACGAACTTTGCTGCGAACGGGACCTCCACGTGCGGCAGCGGTTTTTCGCTGCCTCCGGGCGCGAGCTGTTCTGAGAGCTTCAGCTTCACGCCGCAGAGCACCGGCTATCTCACCGGCACGGCGTCGTTCAGCGACAACACGCTGAATCTGGCCGCTTCGGTCGTTCTTCAGACCGTGAATCTGAGCGGCAACGGTGGCCTGAACGGCCAGGCTGTCGGCGTGGCTGTCCCTAATGTCGTTGGGTTGACGCAAACGGCAGCGGGGACCACGATCACCGGTGCAGGTTTGGCGATGGGAACGGTGAGCAGCGCGGCCAGCAGCATCGTGCCTTCCGGCAGTGTGATCGACCAGAACCCTGCCGCCGGTGCACAGGTGAGTAACGGAACCGCAGTCAGGCTGCTCGTCTCAACCGGGGCGCCGCCACCGCAGCTTCCCAACCCGCTCTCGTTCGAGAACAACTATTTCGTCACCGGCGACTACGCGGCCGCGGGAGTTACTTTGCGAGGAACCGGCAGAGGCGGCGTGGCCACCAATACCATAACGATCCCCGACAGCACCACTTGCTCAGGGGGCTGCCAGGGCGTTCCCGACGGCGCCGATATCATCGATGCGTTTTTGTATTGGGAGACACTGGAAAATACGCCGTCGCCTTCGGCCACCAGCGGAACCTTTAATGGCTACGCAATTACCGGCCAGCAGATGGGAAGCGATCTGCCCTATACGGATGGCGCGTTTACCGGAACGCTGCGCGCGTATCGCGCCGATGTGAATACATACTTCCCCGTGGGAGTGAATGGAGTTCGCTTTGCCTCGGGCGCGTTTACCGTTTCTCTGCCCGATGGAGGAACCGCGCTGCCACTGACCGAGGGCGCCAGCCTTGTGGTGATCTATCGCGTTTTGTCGCCGAATTTCCCGCTCAAGGCGGTGGTCATTTACGACGGTTCGGCGATACCCACGAGTTCGACGACGCAGAACGTGCAGGGATTCTATGACGCGGCGCGCGCCACCGGCCCTGGAGAGAATACGATTCTCTTCGACACACCTGGCGGCGGAGGCTGGAGCAGCAATGTCAGTTCCGTCACGCTGGGACAAACGAACCAATACACTGTTCCGCTCAATGCCGGCAATGCCTATGCAGCGGTGATTCTGAGCACGCCGGTTTTGAACAGCGATAACGACGGAATTCTGGACTCGTGGAAGGCCGGGCCTGCGGCTGGCGACTTCTATGCGGGGCAGCCTGGGTATTACGACGTGAAAACGGGACAATGGGTGTCTCTGGCGGGCGCGAAGCATGGCGAAAAAGACCTGTTCGTGCAACTCGATTACATGTGCGGTTCAGTGCTCTCCGGTGGCGGGTGCGATCCCAACCAGGAAAATCTGTTCCCGTCGCCTGACTCCGACGGCAACGATCCCCTGGCTATGGTGACGCAGGCCTATGCTGCGGACAATATCGTGCTTCACCTCGTGATGGGAAACGCGGTGCCGGAAAGCACGTGCACGGACGGCACGCAGCTCTGCCAGTTCCCCGGCGAGCCTGGAGTTATCAGCTGGAAAAACAGCCTGGAATTCTCCAAGCTGTGGCCGAAGAATATTACATCCTGCGCGAGCGGCGGCGATTGCTCTCCTCGTTTCCCCTATGGGCAAAAGGACAGCTATCACTATGTTCTCTTCGGTCACTCTCTGGCGATCCCGGCGTGGAACACGCGTTACGGAACCATAACGGCGATAAGTGTGTCTATGTCCAGTGGCACGACGACCATCACCACTGCTGATCGAGGCCCGAACACGAACAACATCAACTATTGCCCGAGCCGGTTCACGATATCCGGCGTGCTGGGAAATCCGACCCTCAACGGGGTATACAACACGGCTTCGTGTCCGGATTCGAAGACAATTATTTTGTCGACTCCAGGCGTCCCGAGCTGGACTTATCCCAATAGCACGCTGGCTGAACCGGTGATTGGCCTGACTTCCGGCACGGTGACCAGCATCTCCGGCTACTCCGATCTGGGCGGCTCCGATTCGGCCGTTACCCTGGCACTTTGGGAGACCGCGCCGAACCAGAACATGAGCAAGCGCGCCAACGTAATCGCAGGCACGTTATTCCATGAGATCGGCCACACGCTGGGGTTAACACACGGAGGGCTTTACTACAACACGCCGGGAAGCTACATCCCAACCTTCGATGTCAATTGCAAGCCGAACTATCAGAGTTCGATGAACTATCTCTTCCAGCTCGATGGCGTGGGACCGAATTCCGCTGTGGCTTACTCCAACCAGTCGCTCGATGGATCTGGCCAGAGTGGCGTGTCGGTACTGACGGACAGTTCGCTGGGAGCTGTAACCCAGCTCACCGATGCCCTGGGGAATCCGGCGACCTTCGCAACCTCGGCGTGGTACAGTCCGAACGCGCCCAGCTCGACGGCCACTCCCGCCACGATGCATTGTGACGGTACGCCGCTGACTGGCGATACGGGATATCGCGTGGATGGGCCGATCGCGCCTATTACACCGGGGTGGTCGAATGGGCAGAACATTGCCTTCGATGGAGTGTCGTATACGCAGTTGCTGGGATACAACGACGTGGCCAACATCGACTTGCGCCAGGTAGGCGCGACAGGTGGCGAGTTCGCCTCGTTGGCAAGCGTGCTTTCGTTTGGTTCCACGTCGACGCCCCTGAACATAGGCGCGGGCGGAACGGTGACTTTGGGCAGTGGCGGCACGGTGACGCTGGGCAGCGGCGGCAACGTGACGCTGGGAAGCGGCGGCAATGTCACTCTGGGCAGCGGCGGCACGATTACGATGGGCAGCGGCGGCACCGTGACGCTGGGCAGCGGCGGGAATGTCACTCTGGGCAGCGGTGGCACGGTAACACCAGGCAGCAGCGGCACTGTCGTATTGGGCAGCGGCGGCAATGTGACGCTCGGCAGCGGAGGCACGATTACGCTGGGCAGCGGTGGAACTATAACCCTGGGCAGCGGCGGCAACGTGACGCTGGGGAGTGGGGGAACCATCGCCCTGGGCAGCGGTGGCACAGTCACGATTCCGTCGACAGGCGGCAGCTACACCATCAACAGCAGCGGCGGAACCGTGACGCTGGGCAGCGGCGGCAATGTCACCCTGGGCAGTGGCGGCAATGTGACGCTGGGCAGCGGCGGCACCATCGCGTTGGGCAGCGGCGGTAATGTCACCCTGGGCAGCGGCGGAAACGTGACTCTGGGCAGCGGCGGCACCGTCACTTTGGGAAGCGGTGGCAACGTAAC
>CAZSWI010000034.1:0-22192 GCA_964610635.1 uncultured Acidobacterium sp. | reverse complement strand
CGCCGCGGCATCCGCGCCTCCGCCTTGCCCAGGTCGAAGATCACGTCCTGCAGCTCCACGCGCTTCACCGTCGCGTTCAGCACCTCGCCCACGCGATGCGCGTACTCATTGAAGACCGTATCGCGTTCCGCCTCGCGCACCTTCTGGAAAATCACCTGCTTTGCCATCTGCGCGGCGATGCGTCCCAGCACATCGGTCGGCTTGTAGTAGCGGATCTCCCCGCCCACCTCGACCTCCGGCGCCAACTCCCGCGCCTCTTCCAGCGCGATCTGATTCACCGGGTCTTCGATCAGCTCTGGCGTCTCGACCACCGTCTTGAACACATATGCCCGAATCTCGCCGGTGTCCTTGTCCAGCTCCGCACGCATGTTTTCCTGCGTCTTGTAATACTTCCGCGTCGCCAGCGCGATCGCATCCTCAACCGCCGTGATCACAATCTGCGCATCGATACCCTTGTCACGGCTCAACGCCTCAATGCTGTCGTAAAGCACACTCGCCATCTGTTTCTCCTGAAGTTGCGTCAGCGCCCGAAGGACCCCGACGAACCATCGTTCTAATCCGCGGTGTCAGGTTCTCCACCACCGACTCTGACCCCTGCTCTTTTCTGTACGTTTTTCTTGTTTCCCGCTTCTCAGCCCGCCATTCGCTTGTGTATCCGCTATTCCCTGCTCCCTGTTCCCCGCTTTTCAGAACTCCGGTACCAGCTGCGCCTTCTCGATATTCTTCAGCGCAATCTCCACTTCCGCCGAATCCGTTTTTCCTGAGGCCTGAACCCGGTGCCCGGCGCCCTTCTTTCGTGGCCCACTCTTTCTCGCTTCCATCGCGAGACGGATCGAACCCTCGCCCACCTCTGTGAGCCTCCCCTGCCAGTGCCGGTTGCCTTCCACCGGCTCGAACGTCTGCACCTTCGCCAGCATCCCAGCAAACCGCCGGTAGTCTTCAATTCCCCTGAGCTTTCGATCCAGCCCTGGCGACGAAACCTCCAGCGTGTACTCGCCTCCGGGAATCAAATCCTCGACATCCAGAACCGTTCCAAAATCCCGGCTGAAAGCCTCGCAATCCGTATGCGTCACACCCGCCAGCTGATCCATCCCCGCAATCTGGGTGCCCCATCCCTGCCCTGAGCCTGCCGAAAGGGTCCCTGGTGTTGGGATATCGGGTTTCTCCGTGGCTGGACTTCCCGCCTCAACCTGGTCCAACAGCTTCTGCCGCTCCTCCGCGTTCTTCTCTATAAAGACGCGCAACGTCCGGTGCTTCGCTCCTCCCGAAAACTCGATCTCCACCACGTCGAGCCCATGCGAAGCCGCCACCCTCTGCCCCACCGCCCTTATCTGATCGACATCGAACGCCATAAATAATTAATGATGCTTGTCATCCCGACCGGAGCGCGTAGCGATTGCGAGCGCGCAGTGGAGGGACCTGCTTTTCGAAAATTGCGCAAATAAAAAGTGGGCTCGCGCCCACTCATCTCTCCGGCCCGCAGACCCAGGTCACCGGACAAACTCGTCTGTACCCATATTACTCGCCTCAACCGCTCCTTTCAAATCCGCCATTGCTATGGAATACTGGCCGCGCAACCCGCCATGATCACCATCGACACCCTCAACCCCTACGCAAAGTACCTCGGCAATCAGGACCCTCTCGCCGTCCTTCAGGAAACCCACAACCGCCTGCACGCTCTCGCCCACGCTATCGGCCCCACCCGCCTCACCACCCCGCCCGCCCCCGGCAAGTGGAGCCCGCGCGACATCTTCTGCCACCTCGCCGACTGCGAGGTCGCCTTCGCCTTCCGTCTCCGCCAGACCCTTGCCGAAGACCACCATACCGTCCAGCCCTTCGACCAGGACAAGTGGGCCGCCGCCTACGCCAACATCCCCGCCACCGACGCGCTCACGACCTTCGCCGCTCTCCGCCGCTGGAACCTGCTCCTCATCGAATCCGCGCTGCCCGAGCACGCGTCGAAGCCCGTCACCCACCCCGAACGCGGCGCCATGACCTTTGCAACCATCGTCGAAACCATGGCCGGTCACGACCTCAACCACCTCGGCCAGCTCGAACGTATCGCCGGCGCCTGAGAAATATTCGCCTCGATTCACGCTCGCCCCTTTCGCCCGGCCGTTGCCCCGCGGCTTCTCGCTAAACGTCTTTATTCATCGTTGAGCGTATTTCCGCTAACCGCCTCATCGCTCCCAGCTCCAGGCCCCGCCCCCGGCTACAGCCTACCGGCTATGGGCTTCACCCACCCTGCTATACTTTGGTAAAGTCGCATCTTTTCCGCCCCACGCCGGACCAGAGCGCCAGGATTCCCAACGAGCATGTCCATCCGCACTCGTCGCACCTTCTTCTCCCTCGTCGTTTTCTTTGCCGTCTGCGCGCTCGGCGGCATGGTGCTCAGTCAGCAAGTGGGAGCACAGTCCGCCACCGACGAAACCACCTTCCGTGACGGCCTTAAGTCCTTCAGCGCGGTCTATGACATCGTCGCGAAGAACTACGCTGAGCCGCTCACCGGCGACATGCCCGACAAAGCGATCTACGACGGCGCCATCCCGGAGATGCTCCATACCCTCGATCCCCACTCCAGCTTCTACGACCCCAAAGCCTACGCCAAGATGAAGGAGGACCAGCACGGCAAATACTACGGCGTTGGCATGCTCATCTCGCCGCAGAGCGGCAAAGTGGTCGTCGTGTATCCGATCGAGAATTCTCCCGCCTTTCGTGCAGGCATCCATCCCGGCGACGTAATCACCAGCATCGACGGTCAGTCCGCTGCGGGCATGAACTCCGACGAAGTCGCCAATCGCCTCAAGGGTCCGCGCGGCACCAAGGTCAACGTCACCATGACCCGTGTCGGCTCTACCGCTCCGCTCAACTTCGAGCTTGTCCGCGACGAGATACCCAACGCCAGCATCGACCTCAGCTATGAGATTCGCCCCGGCATCGGATACGTTCACATCCGCCAGTTCCAGGAAACCACTGGCCGCGAATTCGACGACGCCATCGACGCTTTCGGTCCCAATCTTAAAGGCCTCGTTCTCGATCTCCGCGGCAATCCCGGCGGCGTCCTCGTTGAAGCGGTCAGCGTCTGCGACCGCGTCCTTAAACGCGGACAGATCATCGTCTCCCAGCGTGGCCGCGCCTTCCCTGAACAGGTCTACCGCGCCACCCACGGCAACGAAGGCGATAACTTCCCCATCGTTGTACTCGTGAACCGCAGTACCGCCTCAGCCGCCGAAATCGTCTCCGGCGCTCTGCAGGATCACGACCGGGCCCTCATCGCCGGCGAAACCACCTTCGGCAAAGGCCTCGTGCAGACCGTCTACACCCTTTCCGATAACACCGGCCTCGCGCTCACCACCTATCACTACTTCACGCCCAGCGGCCGCCTCATTCAGCGCAACTACAGCGGCGTCTCCCTCTACGACTACTACTACAACCACGACCAGCCCCAGGACGATAAAGACCGCGAGGTCAAACTCACCGACTCCGGCCGCACCGTCTACGGTGGCGGCGGCATCACCCCCGACGTCAAGGTCGAGCCTCCCAAGTCCAACCCCTTCGAGGACCTGCTCCTTGAGCGCGATGCCTTCCTCGGCTTCACTGAGGAGTTTCTCTCGCACCGCACCGTCAATAGAGACTTCCAGGTGGACGATGCCGTCCTCAGTGACTTTAAGAAGTATCTCGCGTCGCAGAACTACGACTACACGCAGCAGGAACTCGACAATAATCTGGACTGGGTCAAAACCAACGTCAAGTCAAAGATCGAAGCTACCCAATTCGGTCAGACCGCCGGTCTCAAGGTCGAAGCCGACTGGGATCCCGAGATTCAGCAAGCCGTAGGCCTGATGCCCCAGGCAGCCCAGCTCGAGCAACATGCTCAGCAGGTCCTCGCCCAGAAAGAAGCCGCCCTCAACAAAGGTCCCGCCTCGCGATAAGAGCAAAACGCGACGGTTTCAAGAGGGCCGGCAGCCAAAAGCTTCCGGCCCTTTCAGTTTCCAGGTTATCCTGAGCCCGCCCAGGCGGGCGAAGGATCTGCGTTTGCATTTGCTCTTGCTTTTGCTGCTGCTTTTGCTCCAAGCTCCCGGCTCCAAATTACCAGCTACCGCTACCGCTATAAACTCTCATCCCTAATCCCTATAACCTGGTCCCTGCCTCCATGGACATTCGTTTCGCTGAAGAATCCGATCTCCCAGCCCTGATGGCCCTCATCAACCAGGCCTTCATCGTCGAAACCTTCTTCATCAAAGGCGACCGCCTCGACGAGCACCGCACCCGCGAATACTTCGAGAAAGGCCGCTTCCTCCTTGCTGAAGACAACGGCGCCCTCGCCGGAGCCGTCTACGTCGAACTTCGCGGAGACCGCAGCTATCTCGGCCTGCTCTCCGTCGACCCCGGCCGCCAGAAGACCGGCCTCGGCCGCCGCCTCACCGCCGCCGCCGAAGAATTCGCCCGCGAGATGGGCGCCCATCACATGGATCTGACTGTCGTGAACCTCCGTACCGAGCTTCCGCCGTTTTACGAAAAACTCGGCTACAAAATCGTCGGAACCGAACCCATCCGCGAAGACATGACCCCCCGCCTCATCGAGCCTTGCCACTTCATCAAAATGACCAAACCCCTCGGCAACGGCTGAACGATTCCCATACCCCGGTGCTACACCGCGGTGTTGAGACATCGGAATCGCACAAAGCGCGCCGCTCTCGTGATATGAGACACATCCCGTATGAATCTGCACCCCCCCAGCCGAGAGCCCGTCGCTGCGCCCACTGGCGATTTTGCGCAAGTCATCGCGATTCCAGTTTGCGACGAGGAGCAGGCTGTCCGAGCACGCAGCGGCCACCGCGCAGAGATTGCCCATCAACCGGAACACAGCGCGCGAGCGACGCTGTCTATCTCTGCCATCGAAACGTCATGACGAAACTGTAATGTCGGCGTCACGCTGCCGTGCGGCACTGGTTTCTAGTCTCGCTCCGAGGGCGAAGTTTGTCCGCCGATCGTCACAAGCCCGTTTCAGGTCGACTACAAAAGATCGAAGTCGTCCAGGGGAACTGGTTATGTTTGGACGCCGATGCAACGCCACCGATTGCAATTCCGTGATGGAAAAACCAAAGGGGAGAATCGCATATGTACCTGAAAACGTCTCAACGTAAACATAATCGCCCGATCGACGGACTGGGCCTGTTGGCCGGATTGCTGGCGGCCGGGCTTGCCGTTCCGGCGCTGGCGCAGTCCGTGCCGTTTCCGACCTATTCACCCGGAGAAAACACCAGCGCGACCACCGGCCCGACCTACTCTCACCCGCTGGCCAACCCATGGGTTGTGAGCGACGGCACAATCATCACCCCCGCGGGCACGCAGGTCTACCTCGGCACGACGACCCGCGCCAAGCAAATTGCGATCAACCCAAATACGAGCACACACACGGCCGCAGTTCTGCAGATGGGCGCCCCCCAGGCCGTTACGGTCTTTGACACGCAGACCGGCGCAGTCCTGCAGACCTACACACCCGCGATCGGGGGCGCTGATTCAGACGGCAGCAACCTCGGCATCGCTTATACACCGGACGGCAAATACCTGTTGTTCAGCCAGGACGGCAACTCCTTCTATGACAGCTTGAAACAGGGTGGCTTCGTCGCCATCGCGAGCGTGAATGCTTCGACAGGCTTGCTCTCAGACCATGCCCACGTCAGCGTTCCGATGGACGTCAACGCCGATTACTCTCTAAGCCACGTCACATGCTTTTCCAACAGTCCCGGGGGGACCAATGGCAGCTTTGATATCCCCTGTGGCCAGAGCACGTCGGTATTCTCCGATGGTGTCCTGACCTCCTATCCCACCGGCATAGCAGTCTCTTCGGATGCGAAAACCGCTTATGTGGTGCTGGACAACAACGATACGCTGACCAAAATCGACCTGACTGCGGCGACGCCGGCTGAGGGTCCTGAGGTTCGCGTGGGCAACGTTCCGCACAGCGTCGTCATCTCGCCGGATGGCAAGACGGCCTACGTCTCCAACGAAGCTGGCCGGATCGCCAGGGAGAAGGACTTCCAGGAATACTCCAACGGCACCAATGTCGTGGCCGAGTACCCGACTGGCAGTGTGGCCCGCGGCACTGTCTCCGTGGTCGACCTCGCCACGTTTACGGTCACCGACAGCATCACGACCGGACATCACCCGACCGGGATGGCGTTCTGGGGAAAGAAGCTTCTGGTTACGAATACCTATGACGACACGATCTCTGTAATCGATACGAGCACCAACAAGGTGGAGCGGAAGATCGACCTCGGGCTCCCGATCTGCGTGCCAGGCACCAAATCCGCATACGGCGCCGGGCCGAACTCGATCGCCGTCGATGAGAAGAAAGACGTAGCCTACGTCGCGTTGTACAACGCTAACGCCGTCGCGGTGGTCGACCTCAACGCCACCTCGTGGAGTCCGGTTGTGGGGATGATCCCGGTCGGCTATGCGCCGGCCTCGGTTGTGCTGGACAGCGCGGACGGCGCCCTGCTCGTGGCCAACGACAAGGGGCTCGGCACGACGGGCTATGGGGTAGCGCCACCTCCGGCGAAGACGACCGAGAATTCCTACGCAAAAGAATTTGGCGTGTACGATTTCGAGACTCACCAGGACCTGGGCACCGTCAGCATCGTTCCCATTCCGAAATACGAGACTCTGGTGGGGATGACGCAGCAGGTCTTCACCAACAACCACTGGGATCTGGCGCAGAACATCTGGTCAGCCGCGGGGGGCCACAGGTGGACCAGGCCAGTTGCCATCCCGGCGATGCTCGGCGATCCTTCGAAGATCAAGCATGTGTTCGTGATCATCCGTGAAAACCGGACTTACGATCAGATACTGGGCGACGTGGCGGGCGGCAATGGCGACGCTTCCCTTGCAGTCTTCGGCGACGACTCGTCCTACGCCGAATATCCCCTCGTAACGCCCAACGCGCACGCGATAGTCCAGCGCTTCCCGCTTCTGGACAATTTCTACGACCCGAGCCGGCAGTCGGCCGACGGTCACAACTGGATCACTCAGGCCATGGCGCCGTATTCCGACGATATCCAGTCGCCGGACTGGCTCCGCGACTACCCCTCCAACGGCGGCGACGCGATCGCCTATCAGACGAAAGGCCATCTGTGGGATGCGGCGGCCGCAGCCGGCGTGAAGGTGAAGAATTACGGCGAGTACGTGGAGTACAACACCTTCACTGTGCCGGGCTGCACTCCGACTAACTACACTCTGGATAACAGCTATTCCGGGACGTCCCCCTCTATGGAATTCCCCTTTATTGTTTCGAACAGCTGCGAGCCGAGCTGGACGCAGTTCTACAACGACACGCTGGAATACGAGAACGGTAAGGAATCAGAGCTCCAGTATTACAACGACGTCGGATCGGTAACCCCGCTGCCGAGCCTCTACAAAATCACGGTCCAGAACTACCCGCAATTCGACCTGGGAATCCCGGATCAATACCGCTTCGACGTCTGGCAGCAGGACTTCAACAGCGATGTCGTCAACGGTACGGTGCCCCAGCTCGAATTCATGTGGATCAGCTCCGACCACACGGGCGGCCCGCCCAACGCCACAGCCATGCAGGCGGATAACGACCTGGCGCTTGGCCGCTTTGTCGACGCCATCAGCCACAGCTCGGTGTGGAGGGACTCGGCGATATTTGTGGAGGAAGACGACGCGCAGACAGGCGTGGATCACGTGGATGGGCATCGCAGCCCGGGCTATGTGATCAGCCCCTACGTCAGGCAGAAGGTGAACTCGGATGGAACCGGGGCAGGGGTGACTGAGGAAAGCACCTTCTACACGCAGGTCAACATGACCCGCACGATCGAGCAGATCCTCGGAATCACTCCCATGAACCAGAACGATCTTGTGGCCTCGCCCATGAGGACGATCTTCGTCGACGATCCGCCCAGGGAGCACTTCCTGCCTTGGGCGCACGTGCCAAACGGAGTTCCGCTCTGCTACGGCGTCACTGGTTACACGGCCCCGTCGAACGTCGACCCCGGGTTCAACACCTGCGCTACCACGTCCGCGGCCCTGAAAACCAGCCCCGCAGTCAAGGCACTGCAGGCGGGCTGGCAGAAAAAGAAGTCGGAGCTCTTTGCCGCCAAGTATCACATTCCGGACTCCGAAGACCCTGACACCGTCCGTCATTACGACTGGTACGACGCCACTGGGTACAGGGTCCCGTTCCCGGGCGAAAAAACGGTTCGTCCGGCGAGCGACTTCAATAAGCAAGCACCCATCGCAGACCAGGACGGCGACGACTAAAAACGTCTCCGGCTGCAAAAGGCCCTCTCTCCGATCTTCGGGGGGAGGGCCTTTTTCATTTGTGCGCAAACGCAAAGTCGCCTCGGCGTTTGTGGGACGTACCTTTGCAACTCCCCAACTCGACCGCAAAGCGCGGTTGAGATCGAATGTATTTTCGCGTTTCGTCGAACCTTAATGTCCATATGACGCCGCCGTAATGATTTGGGCTTACAAAATTGTCATCTGCTTGTTCGCAGAGTGGGTGCGTTCCTGGTCATCTCGCTGACGAAGATTCGGTCTGGCTTGGTTTCGCCGCTCGAAGAAGACTGCCGCAATTAAGGAGCCGTGATCGATTAATATTCTCCCTCTGTTTAAGTACGACCCGTAATGCGCCTGAGGCGCAGTCGGTGGTCCCGATTGCGCCTCGACGAGTGTGAAAATGCGGCGCTGGCGATAGGGCCGCAGCGCTAAATAAAGCCGCTTGTCCAGGTTTGCCGCCAACAGGCGGTTTTTTTCGGGAGGAGTCAATGCATTTCGACTCGAATAAGAGATGTTCTTTAGTCCGTGCGTCGACTGGTGTCCTGCGGCTCCTTCGCGCCTTCGCTGGTCTCAGCGCGATGTTTTGCATTGCCGGTATTTGTTTCGCGCAAGTGGACCGCAGCGGATTGAGCGGTACGGTCACCGACCCGGCGGGCCGAGTCTTGCCGCAGGCGCATGTCACGGTGGTCGAAAACGAGACTGGACTGCGCCGCGAGGGCGTTTCAGACGCCACCGGCAGCTACAGCATTCCCGAATTGCCGGTAGGGATTTACACCGTGACCATCGAGCACGAGGGCTTCCAGAAACTCGATTATGTCGATGTGGAACAGGTCATCGGCAGGACGCGCACGCTTAATGCGAGTCTTCAGGTCGCGGGCGGCGAGGAGCGCATAGAAGTGTCGCGTGCTTCAGCCCTGATGGACCACAACACCAGCGCGGTGACGGGGCTCATCGAAAAAGAGCAGGCGGATGAACTGCCGCTCAACGGCCGCGACTGGTCGTCGCTGACCGCCTTCGTCCCAGGCGCCGTTGACACTGGAGGGAGCAACCAGCGGACGGTCCGCTTTGCGGGCCGCGGCCTCGACGACAGTAACTTTACCTACGACGGCGTGGACGCGACGAATATTGTGAATCAGACGCAGCGCCAGTGGGTGCGGCTGGCCATTCCGCTCGATGCGATCCAGGAATTTCGCGTCGATACATTGATGGCGACGGCCGAGGAAGGTGCGTCCGGCGGCGCGCAGCTGGACGTTACCTCGCCCTCGGGCACGAATCAATTCCACGGACGCCTTTTCGAGTACCTGCGCAACGATATCTTTGACGCGCCGCTGCCTGAGTGGGCTTCCAGCGGCAACCGGCAGCAGCCGCTTCGCCTGAACCAGTTCGGCGGGTCTGCGGGCGGCTCCGTCGTCCGCGAGAAGACGTTTTTCTTCGTTGCCTCGGAAGCCTACCGGCAGAACTGGGGTTATCCGGTGAGCGGCGACGTGCCGAGTGCTGCGCTCCGGGCGACGGTTCCCGGCACCTCACCCGTGTATGGGATCGTCAACGGCTACCCAGGAGCCGGTCCGAAGGCGTTTCTGGCATCCACCAGCGACCCGAACGTCGACCTGCTGACCTGCGAGTGCACGCAGGTGGTGAACGAGGGCTCTGGGATGTTGCGCCTCGATCAGCACTTCAGCGAGAAGACTACCGGATTTCTGCGTTTCAATTACGACCGTTCGGCGGATACGCAACCACTTTCGGCATCGGCGACGGACCTGGAGCAGAGGGTCTCCACGCCGATCAATGGCGCGCTGGGATTGCTGCACGTCTTTAACGCCCACCTGGTGAACGAAGCGAGGTTTGGATTTAACCGCTCCACCAATGACCAGTACAACTACAGCGATTCCGGGATTATTTATCAGATCGTGGTTGCGACGGGGCCGGGGCCCGGGTTTGTCACGGAGAACTACGATTACACCAGCGTCTACGTGGGCAACTCGTTTTCCGGCGTCGACAACCTCACCTGGGCTCACGACCGGCATACCTTCAAAGCCGGATTTGAGTTCCGCAACATTCAGGTGAACCAGAATTACGGGGAACACGGAAAGATCACGTTTTCCACGGTGGAGAATCTGGCCAAAGATGTAGTGAAGAAAGCCAGCCTGACCGGCGCGTTGCCCATTAACGATTTGCGCAAGAACGATTACTTCCTTTACGCGCAGGACGAGTACAAGTGGCGACCCAACGTTGTCCTGAACCTCGGCCTGCGGTACACGATCTTCGATCTCTTCAACGAGGCGCACGGGAAGGCGAATCCCTTTGACTTCGCCACCTGCGGGCCGCAGGGATTCTGCGGTATCGGAGCCAGCTTCGGCCGGCAGAACTATGGCGATGTCGATCCACGTGTGGCCTTCGCCTGGACGCCGCGGAAAGGCGGCAATACGGTCATCCGTGGTGGATTTGGCACTTACCACGAAGACGGGCAGCTGGACGATCAGAATCTGCCCGCGAAAAACGAAGTGCCCTCCTATGCGGCCACTGGCAGTTCGAGTTCACCTCTCTCTTATCCAGTCACATTCGGGGCCGGAACCATCTCGCCGAATGCCGAACAGCGGGACCGCAAGGACTCCTATGTGGAGCAGTGGGACTTTTCAGTGCAACGGGAGCTGCCGGCTAACTTCGTGGGCACGATCTCTTACCTCGGTAGCCACGGAGTACATCTTCTGGAGACCAACGTGGTGAACCTGATCGATCCGGCGAAGGGGGTTGCGCAATACCCGGCCTTTGCTCCCGCCATCGGCTGGCGCGGGTCTGCTGGAATGAGCGCGTACAACGGTCTGTCAGTAGCCGTGCGGCGCGCGTTTTCCGGCGGCCTCCTGGTGGCGGCAAATTACATGTATTCGCACGAGATCGATGACGGCTCCAACGGCAGCGGCGATGGTGACGAGATCGACCCGCAGAATCCGCTGTGCCAGGCATGCGATACCGCCAGCGGCGCGTGGGATGCTCGCCATGTGGTGAATGGCAATGCGGTGTATGAGCTGCCTTTCGGCCTGGGGAAGCCCATGCTGAACCACCGCGGGATTGCAAACACCGTCGCCGGCGGCTGGCAGGTAACGACTACGGCTCTGGCTCGCACCGGCTTCCCGGTGAATGTGCTGCTGCCCAGCAGTTACACGGCGCCGGACGGGGCCTCCGGCACGGAGCGTCCCGACCGGATACCGGGCGTTTCGTTGAGTCCGCCGGGAGGCAGAACGGCAGCGGAGTGGATCAATCCAGCCGCCTTCGCCCTCCCCGCCGGAGAGTTCGGCACCGCGCCGCGCGACCTGTTCCCCGGTCCGGGCACCTGGCAAATAGATATGGGAGCCGACAAGACATTTCCGTTGACGGAGCGCGCGCGGCTGGAATTCCGCGCGGAGGCCTACAACATCTTCAATCACCCGCAGCTGGGTCAGCCGCAGGCTGCGTGTGACGTTTCAACTTCATCTCCCGCCGGCTGTCCGGCAGGGTTTGGCAGCATTATCAACACAGTGAATACCGTCTCGCCGGTCACTCCGGTGGGATCGGGAACCCCGCGCGAGATGCAGTTCGCGCTACGGTTTGAATTCTGAATGCCAGCCAACCGATCCATGGGATCTCACATGAAAATTCTGATCATTGAAGACGAACCAAAGACGGCCGGCTTTCTCAGGAAGGGCCTCAATGAAGCCGGCTATGTTGTCGACGTTGCCGGCGATGGCGTTCAGGGGTTGTATCTGGCCCTGGAAATGGATTTCGATCTCATCGTGCTGGACGTGATGCTGCCTGGCCTCGATGGCTGGCAGGTGCTTGCGCGAATGCGCGAGGCGGGCCGCAGGGCCCAGATCCTCATGCTCACGGCGCGCGATGCCGTGCATTACCGGGTGCAGGGGTTTGAGATGGGCGCGGACGATTACATGATCAAACCTTTCGCATTTTCCGAACTGCTGGCCAGAGTGCGATCTCTGCTGCGCCGCGCAGCGCCGAGGGCTTCCGAGACCATCAGCCTGGCCGATCTGGAGATCGACCTGCTGCGCCACCGCGCCGTTCGAGCAGGCCAGAAGCTGGATCTGACAGCAAAGGAATTTTTGCTCCTGACTCTGCTGGCGCGGCGCGCCGGCGAAGTGTTATCGCGGACCCTGATTGCGGAAATGGTCTGGGATATGAACTTCGACAGCGATACCAATGTGGTGGACGTGAACGTGCGCCGGCTGCGCAGCAAAGTCGATGATCCGTTTCCCTTCAGGCTCATTCACACCGTTCGCGGCGCCGGTTATGTCCTCGACGCCGAACAATAAATTGTCGCCGGGGCCGCGTCTGCGCAGGACGCTGGCGTTTCGGCTGACGGCCGCCTACTCCCTGGTGGGGCTGTTGCTCGTGCTGTTCGCCACCGCCAGCCTCTACATCGTGCTGCGCATCGAGCTGGACAGAAGCACCGGCCTGTTTCTCGCCGACAAATTACACGTGCTGCGCACTCTCCTGCGAGAACGTCCGGACGATTTCGATGGCTTGCGTGAAGAGATCGAACTGGAGTCTGCCGCGCGTCGTTATCAGCAGTTCTACATTCGTCTTCTCGACGAACATCGTGTGCCGATTCTGACCACGCCAGGTATGACGGAGCAGCTGGATGTCGCCGAACTGGTGAACCGCACACGCGGCCGCCCGGAGCACCTGGTTTCCATGAGGGGCAGAAATGGACAGGCGTTCCGTGTCACCAGTGCCGTCGTGGCGGTAGGAGGGTCGCCGGCTCGCATCGATACCATCCAAATTGCGATTGACGTTGCTCAGCAGGAAGGATTGTTGCGGCGCTATCGACTCTGGTTTTGGGCGATCCTGCTGGTCACCTCCGTTCTCTTCCCTCTCGTGGGATACAGGATCGCGCGCCACGGGATTCGTCCCATCGAAGAGATTGCCGCAACTGCGCGGAGAATTACGTCGACCAATCTCCGCGAGAGGATTCGGGCTGAAGGGTATCCCTCGGAACTGGCCTCGCTGGCCGAAACCTTCAACGCGATGCTGGTTCGCCTCGACGAATCCTTCGAGCAGATCTCCAGGTTTACAGCCGATATAGCGCACGATTTGCGAACGCCGATTAACAATATCCGGGGCGAAGCCGAGGTCGCTCTGGCTCGCGCTCGGACGGTGGAGGAATACCGCGACGTGCTGGAGTCGTCTCTGGAAGAGTCCGTCCGTCTGTCCGATCTGATCGGCGATCTGCTTTTCCTGGCCCGCGCGGAGAGCCCGTTGACCGACCTGCACCGGCAACCTGTGAACGTGGGTGAACTGCTGAGCGCGGTGCGCGAATACTACGAAGCCACAGCATCCGACGCCGGGATATCTCTCATTGCAGCCGATAGTGCAGAGCCCATCATCGCCGCGTTGGATCGTCCTCTCATGCTGCGAGCGGTCAGCAACCTTGTCTCAAACGCCATCGCCCACACACCCAGGGGAGGATCAGTCACGCTGGCCGCCGCCGCCGCGGATGTCGAGATTTGGATCCAGGTCTCCGACACCGGCGCCGGGATCCCGAGCGAAGCGCTGCCCAGGGTATTTGACCGTTTCTTTCGCGTCGATGCTTCTCGCTCCAGGCCTTCGGCGGGAACGACAGGGGGGAGGTCGGCTTCGGGTGGGGCAACTTCCGGAGGAACCGGGCTGGGTCTGGCTATCGTACAGAGCATTATGACTCTTCACGGTGGCAGCACGGCAATCGCGAGTGAGCCGGGACGTGGAACCTGCGTCACGCTGCGCATGCCGCTGCTCACAGGCGGACAGGCTGCAGAGACAGAGGCCAAAGGGCTGGCAGTGTTAGCTTAGGCTGCCTCAGTCGCGGTCTGCCGGATCAGGTGGATCGCATCGAACGGAACATCCCGCAGGGCGACACCAGGGTCATCCCACAGTTCGACGTTGGCAATGTGGTTGACCTTGTCGACGCGAACCACTACCAACGTGTCCAGATGTCCTTCTACGCGAACTTTCTCACCACGACGAGGAACGCGAGCAGATGCCATACCTACCATTGTTTCACAACCTTCGCTGAATCAAGCCTTCCTTCCCGGCTCGGGCTGGCCATGTGCCAGCCACGGGCTCGCGCCGCGTTCATTGAGAAGACCGTCAGCGGTTCCCGTCGCGGAACGGAGTACAGTAACACCCTGATTAATATCTGAACCGTGGATACCGAACTCGATATCACATAAACGCCGCCCCGTGAACAACATGCCGGAGCCCCATCGCAGAGGGAGGGAGCGATCACCAACCCATCTGGCTCATCCGCTCCAGGATGAGAACGCTGTAGCGATTCATGCGCTCCGGCCGTCGCTTCAGCGGAGCTGGCAGAATCGCCGCCAACCGCGCCGCCTGATCCCGGTCGAGGTTCCGGGCCGACGTCCCGTAGTAAGCCCGCGACGCCGCCTCCGCTCCATAAATACCAGGTCCCCATTCGACCACGTTGAGGTAGAGCTCCAGAATCCGGCGCTTGCCGAGAACCAATTCGGCCACCGGCACCAGCGTGAACTCCGCCCCCTTCCGCAGAATCGATCGCCCCGTGCCGAAAAACAGATTTTTGACCAGTTGCTGCGTAAGAGTGGAAGCTCCGCGCGTCCGGCCGCCTTCGAGATCGCCTTGAGCGTCGATCTCAATCTGGCGCCAGTCGAAACCGTGGTGTTGATAGAAGCGCGCGTCCTCTGCGGCGATGACCGCGTGCTGCAGGTTCGGCGAGATTCCGCTGAGCGGAACAAATTTGTAGCGCCTGGGGTACGGCTTCTGGTGGATCGAAGTTTGCAGGCGGCGCTCGAACTGAACCGCGGTGGTCGGTGGGTCGACCCAACGAACTGCCAGAAGGGTCAGCGCTGCCAGCGACCACAGAACGCCCACACCGAGGGCCAGCCACTGAAGTACGCGCCGTAAATTGACGGGGCCAATCCTCTTTCTAAACGGGTTTCCAGGGAGTATGTTCGGCCTTGCAGTCACGCTTCAGAATAATGGGGCAGAGCCGGGGCCCGGAAGATTTCCCTACTTTGCCTCTGCTCCCCTGGCGCTGAGCAGGGAACGCTGTCGTAAGGCCAGGAGCGGCCTGGCCAGCAGCAGCACGGCTAGTACCACCGTGATCGTCATCGGCGTCTTCACCCCCGACTTCACGCCCCACCAGTAATGGACGACCCCGGCGATCGCCGCAAAATACGTCAGCCGGTGCAGCCGATTCCAATTCTTCCCGCCAAGCTTGCGAATCGACCACGCCGTCGAGGTCAGCGCCAGCGGCACCAGCATCAACCAGGCAGCCAGTCCCGCGGTGACGAACCGCCGCTGGCTGATGTCATCCACCATCGCGGTCCAGCTGAACCCTGCATAGAGCCAAACGTATGTCATCAAATGCAGGCAAGCATAGAAAAACGCATAAAGCCCGAGCATCCGCCGGAAACGCACAAGCCAACTCAACGTCGGAATCAGGCGCCGCAGCGGCGTCACCGCCAGCGTAATCACCAGCAACCGCAACGTTCCGCGCCCCGTGAAAAATGTAACAGTGTGGGTCGGATCAGGCCCCAGCGCGTTGGGATTCGTCGTCGCCGAGAGATACAGGCGCCACAACAACCACGCCACCGGCCCCAGACAAGCCGCATGCGCCAAAACCTTCAGCGCCACAACCCACCGCTTACTCATCGCTCAGACTTTTCGCCGCTCCGTCATGGATTGTGGGCCCCCTACGGTTCCCGCAAACGCTACCCGCTGACCGGTTCACAGCTAACCGCTTCTTAGCTGCCCGGTTCTCAGGTACCAGCCACCCGCTACCGGCTCCCGGCTGCCTCTCAGTAATTCTTCTTCAAATCCATCCCCGCATACAGGCCGGCCACCTGATCCCCATACCCGTTGAACATCAGGGTTGGTTGCCGCTGCTTCCAGATCGGAAATCCAATCCGCCGCTCTGTTTTCTGACTCCACCGAGGATGATCCACATTCGGATTCACATTTGAGTAGAATCCATATTCCTGCGGCGAGAGATCGTTCCACGTCGTGCGCGGCTGATCCTTCACGAACCTCACCTTCACGATTGACTTCGCCGACTTGAACCCATACTTCCACGGCACAATCAGGCGTACCGGCGCGCCATCCTGATTCGGCAGAACCTCGCCATACAAACCAAACGTCAGCAGCGTCAACGGATGCATCGCCTCGTCCATCCGCAGCCCCTCCGAATACGGCCACGAGATCCCGGAATTCCAGGGAAGAACTTCCTGTTTCGAATCCGCCAGTGAAAGAAACTGGACGTACTTTGCCGAAGGCAGCGGCTCGCACGCGTTGATAAATTCCGACAGCGAATACCCAGCCCACGGAATCACCATGCTCCATGCCTCCACGCAGCGGAAGCGATAAACACGCTCTTCCATCGGCTTAAGCTTCAGCAGCGTGTCTATGTCGAACGTCTTTTTTGCCTTGACCAGACCCTCCACCTGCACCGACCACGGCCGCGTGCGCAGCGTTCCCGCATGCTGCGCCGGGTCCCCTTTGTCCACGCCAAATTCGTAAAAGTTGTTGTAGTGGGTGATGTCCTGATAAGAAGTCAACGTCTCGCCTTTGGTGGACAGCGGGCTCGGCACGGTCGCCAGCTTCTCCGCCGCCCGCACACCCGCGGGCCGCACCATCCGCGCAACCCGCTCAGCAGCGATAGCGGCAATACCTGTCGCCGCAGCCGCCGCCATGAACGCGCGTCGATTCATGTAAGTCTGCCTGGGCGTAATCTCCGACGATGGAATCTCGTTCGTGTTCAGAATCAGCATGAGTCCTTACTTTATCCTTCTCTCCAATTCGACGCTGCAGCGCCGTTTTAGCTTCTTATTGTTCCATGCGTTTCCGCTCGGTGTCGCCCGCAGTTGGCTCGCCGTTCGCTCTGACGTTCTTCGCTGCCGGTTTCTCGCCGGCTGCTCTTTCTCGGCTGACGCTTGCTGTTCAGTCAAACAGCGGCTACCTGAGGTACGCTCGCAACCCGCCCAGCGGATTCCTCTCCGACGAACTCCTTGCAGCAATCGCCCGACTTTGCGATAGTCAGGATCGAATCAAACTCGGGGTCCTATGCGATTCGCAATACTTTTCACCCTCGCCCTCCTCGCAGCCCAGTGCGCTTTCGCTGCGAAGAACGTCCCCGTCCCGTCCTCGTGCACACCGCAGGTCAATCAGAGTCTGGACAACCTCATCGCATCCGGCACACGGCGCGACGTCGACAACATCATGGTGTGCGGCACGGCGACACAAAAAACGCGCCTGCAGGCCGGCGGCCGCCACGGTAATCACCACATCACAACCATTGCTGTTCCTCTGCCCTCCGGACGCACCGTCAATGTGCAGGTCGTCACCAATGACGATCTCGACGGCGCCGTGACAGCGCAAGTCAACGACCCCGTCTTCGCCTATGGCCAGGGATACATCGCGCACGGTCCGTGGGCCGCAGGCATTCATGACGTCCACTGCTCGACCCATCCTGGCGCCGACAACGGCTGGGTGGTCGTGGCCGGAGTCAAAACGCCCAGGAGCTGCCCTCTCTTCTAGCATTCGACTACGGCTGCCTGCCACGCTCCTGCTACTCTGGAAAGTCGTTACCCCTTACACTGGATCGCGTCGCACATGCGTAAAACCGCATTGCTCCTCGTGTACCTGGCGTGTTTGTGCGCGTCTCCGTGCGCGCTCTCTCAACTCGCGCCCCTCGCCACACGCGTTCCCGTCAAAGTCGTCATCGTTACCACCTTTGAAATCGGCAACGACACCGGTGACAAACCCGGCGAGTTTCAATTCTGGGTCGAGCGCGAGCACCTCAACCGCGTTCTTCCCTTTCAAGGCGGCGTTCACCCTCTCCGAACCAACGCCAGCGGCGACATCCTCGCCGTCGTCACGGGTATGACCATCGGCCCCGCGGCCAGCTCCATCATGGCGCTCGGCACCGATCCGCGTTTCGACCTCACCCACGCCTACTGGCTGCTCGCAGGCATCGCTGGCGTCGACCCTAACGTCGCCTCCGTTGGCTCCGCCGCCTGGGCTAAATGGATCGTTACGGACGTCCGCCAGGAGATGGACCCTCGAGAAGCTCCCTCCGACTGGCCCTACGGCATCCTCGCCATTGGCTCGCTCCGCGCCGGCGACCCTCCCGATCCCGCCCGTACCTGGGCCACCGAGCCCCGCGCTTATCCTCTCAACGCCAAGCTCGCCGACTGGGCCTTCAACCTCACCAGGGATGTGGCCCTCAACATCCCCGTCATCGCCACGCCGGAGGTCGCCGCCTTTTCCGCCACCTACACCGGCTACCCCAACGCCCAGCGCCCACCCTCAATCCTCGAGGGCGACATCCTCGCCTCCGACTCCTACTGGCACGGCGTCATCCTGAACCACTGGGCCGAGGACTGGGTCCGCATCCACACTCACGGCCAGGGCCGCTTCGTCATGACCGCTATGGAAGACTCTGGTATCGCAGAAGCCCTCACGCGCCTCGACCACATGCATCGCGCCGATTTCCGCCGCTTCCTCGCGCTCCGCACCGCTTCGAACTACTCCCTCCAGGCCCCCGGCCACGCCGCCGCAGAATCCATCACCGCCCCGTACATCGGCGGCATTCCCGCTCTTGAATCCGCATACCGCGTCGGCAGCCCCGTCGTTCATACGATCATCGCGAATTGGCCTCAATATAAGGACCACATCCCGGGCGATTAGGACAAACGTGCATCCGATCCCCAGTTACAAATGATCTGCGAAATCTTCAATTCTCCGTGTTACTTTCAAGGCAGGAGAACCAGCGTGAACTCCGACGTCATTACCGGTGTACGACAGGCTGTGCGGGACTTTGTTGCTCCCGGCACTCAGGAACTTCGTGGCAAAATTAAAGCACCGGACGCCCGAGTCGCGGCGCCGGAGAAAATAAGCGAAGCCCCATTCTCCGAAAAGAATATAAGACTGGACGCGAGATTCTCCGAGATCGGCAATAAGCCCGACACGCTCCTCAGTCTGCGCGATCTGTTCAATCCTGATTCGCGCCATCGCGATCCCATGAGGGCACGAGGAGGGCCACCACTTCCGTCGTGCCGAAAAGGGCTTAATAACAAGTGGCTTTAGCCCCTGAGCAGTTCGACCCATGACCAGTTGATTCATTCCTGGAAAATGCACTATGAAGTTTCGCGGCCTTCTCATCGCGGCAGTCGTCCTTCTCATCCTCGCCGGTGTTCTCTACTGGTCCGAGCACCGCAAGGCGCCGGACGCCGGCACGCCCTCCGCCGACGCCAGTCCCGACATCCTCAAAATCGATCCCGCCACCGTCGCTTCCGTGACCGTCAGGCAAAAAGGCGCACCGCCTGTAACGCTGCTCCGCTCTGGCTCGGATCAGTGGCGTATCACCGCCCCCGGCAATTATCCAGCTGACAGCGGCACTGTCACCGGCATGCTTTCGAGCTTCAACCCTCTCACCTCGCAGCGGGTCGTCGAAGATCAATCCGCGAACCTCGCCCGCTTCGGCCTCACCGACCCTTCTCTGGAACTCGACATCACTGGCAAAGACAACAAAACCAACCGCCTTCTCCTCGGCGACGACACGCCCACCGGCGACGCTGTCTACGCCGCCGTCGCTGGCGATCCGCGCATCTTCACCGCCGCCTCTTACATCAAGACCAGCCTCAATAAAAACCTCAGCGACCTGCGCGACAAGCGCCTGCTCCCCGTCGAAGCCAGCTCCGTCAGCAGAATCGATTTGATCCGCAAAGGCCAGGAAATCGGCTTCGCCCGCGTCCAGAATGGCTGGCAAATCGAAAAGCCGAAGCCGTATCGCACCGACACCTTCCAGGTCGACGACCTCCTCCAGCAGCTCACCAGCGCAAAGTGGGATCCCTCTTCACCCGCCACAGACGCAACGAAAAACTTCGCCCATGCCACTCTTGTCGCCACCATCAAGCTCACCGGCAGCGCGGGCAACAATACCCTCGAGGTTCGCAAAGACAAGAGCGACGACTACGCAAAATCGAGCGCAGTAGCCGGAACCTGGAAAGTCGATTCCAGTAGCGCCACCGCTCTGGGCCAGGCGCTTGACCATTCGCTCGACGACTTCCGCAAAAAGCAGCTCTTCGACTTCGGCTACACCGATCCGGACAAAATCGAATACCACTCCGGCGCGACGTCGCTGGTTCTCACCCACACCGGCAACGACTGGTGGTCGAACGGCAAAAAGATGGACCCGGACAGCGTTTCCATGCTGGTCTCCACTCTGCGCGATCTGGCCGCCACTAAGTTCATCGACTCTGGGTTCACCGCGCCCCAAATCGAAATCACCGTAACCTCGAACAGCGGCAAGAAAGTAGAAAAAGTCCAGATCCAGAAAACCAACGACACCGCCATCGCCAAACGCGAAGACGACCCCACCCTCTACTCCCTCGACGCAGCAACCATCAACAGCCTCACTAACTCCATCGCCGCCATCAAGCCCGCCGCGCCGTCGAAGAAGTAGCCATCACATTCGCGTTATTCTGGTGAGAGATAGGAAGTTGCTCCGAGAGGGTTGGTTCGATGACGAGAGCAGATTTCCAGGCATTGGCAGAGGAACGGATAAACGACGCGGGGGCATTGTTGAATTCACGCCGCTTTTCAGGTGCATACTACAGTTCAGGGTTGGCGGTGGAATGTGCCCTCAAGGCTTGTGTCGCGAAGAACACACGGCAGTTCGATTTTCCGCTCCGTCCTGATGAAGCGCGCAAAATCTGGAGCCATGACCTGAATCAGCTGCTCGAATTCTCCGGGCTGAGTGCGAACCTGGCTTCGCAGCACCCCTCCCTGATCTCGAACTGGAATTCAGTGAAGCGCTGGCAAAACGACAGCCGCTACAATTCAGGCATCTCGGAAGCCGAGGCCACGCAAATGTATATTCGCGTTACAGAAGCTTCGGACGGAGTTCTCCCATGGCTACGTACCCTCTGGTAGAGCGAATCAATCTCGACTTGCCGGCTCTGGTCGCGCTTTCCCTCCAGAAGCACGGCATCCCCGTTTCTGATCGGTTCCTGATCCGCTCAAACGAAACCAGCCAGTGGCAGGTCGTGATCATCAGTCCCGCTGTTGACGACTCGGAAGTTCGAGACGTATATCTTCGTGCATTCGAGGCCCTCGATCTGGAAGCATTTTCGACCAGGCAGTTTCTAAGCTCTCATCTTCTGCTCCTGGGCGAGACACAGGCCCGGGAGGCGCTCGACCGAATTAGGAAAGGCGTCTCCCGCCTGTCGTCGCTCGGGCCGTACGAACAGGTCGATGTCTTTGTTGTTCCGGATGCTGACAAAATCGAAAAGCGAGGGTTCCTTCATTTCGTTCCTTCGGGGAATGACGGTTTCCTCGTGGGCTTCGCAGGGCTTGACAGAGACGGCGCAATGAAAACACGTCCAGTCTCGGTTCGCGACCTGGATATGTTTCTCGCCGGGTTCTCCGTTTACGAGGGAGACAAGCAGAAGGTTCTCGATTCCTTGTCGCAGAACCATAGTGAGTCGATCTTCGCAGAGGTCAGCTTACAGACTCTCTATGAAAAGGGCCTCGTCTAGCTGATGACCAACCCCCGTACCGCCCTCCTCGACCTCCTCGCCCGCACCTCCTTCCGCCTCGGCAACTTCACCCTCTCCTCCGGCGCAAAGTCCGACTACTACATCGACTGCCGCACCACCACGCTCCACGCGGAAGGCGCCCGCCTCACCGGCCTCTCCATCCTCGACCTGCTCCGCGAGCACAATCTCCATCCCGTAGCCGTCGGCGGACTCACCATGGGCGCCGATCCCGTCGTCTCCGCCGTCTCCATCGCCAGCGCATGGCGCGCACAGCAAGACGCAGGCGCCCCGCTCATCCACGGCTTCCTCGTCCGCAAGGCCGAAAAGACCCACGGCACCGGCCGCCGCAT
>CAZSWI010000033.1:0-22203 GCA_964610635.1 uncultured Acidobacterium sp. | reverse complement strand
GCCACCACTTGCCGACGTTGCCCACTCAAGCCAAAACCGGGCTTGAATGGGCCACTACTTGCCGACCATCGCTGCGGAATTGGCGAGGTGGACCGGCTGCGCCTGCGGGTCTCTCTCCTCGGCCGGCAGCTCGATCACGACGGCAGCACCTCGGGGAAGCAGGTTTACCGCGGAAATTTCTCCTCCATGCTCACGGATAATCGAGTAACAGATACTCAGGCCAAGACCCATGCCCTCGCCCTGGTCACGGGTTGTATAAAACGGGTCGAAGGCGCGGGCTGCATTTTTAAATCCAGGGCCATTGTCTGAAAAGGTGATCTGAACGCCGTGCCCGTCCGCCGCCGCTTCCACGGTCAGCCGCCGCTCGAGATCTCCATTCGCGCCATCCATAGACGCAATCGCATTTTTGACGACCTGCAGGAATACCTGACGGAGCTGATCGCCATCGGCGCGTATTTCCGGCAAATTTTGCGGGACCTGCAGCTGCCAGCGGACACGTGCGGTTTCCAGATCGGGGCCCAGCAATTTTTCGACATCGCGCAACACGCCTTCAAGCGAGAGCGACTCACGGTTCACGGGCGACGCCTTGCGGAACCGAACCAGGCTGTCGATGATTTGCTTCATCCGCCGCGCTTCATTCAGGATCACGAGCGCCTGATCGCGGATCGCGCCTTGATTGTCCGTCATGAGTTCGGCATAGCCGGTTACCACCGTGAGCGGGTTGTTCAGTTCGTGCGCGACGCCCCCGGCCAGTTGTCCGAGTCCAGCGAGCCGTTCCGCCTGGAAGACGCGCCGCAGCAGCATCTGCTGTTCTCGTGCCGCACCCACGCGCGCCGCGAGCAGTTCCAGGGGAAGAATGTCCTCGGTCAGCAGGGGCACCTCGGGCTCTCGGAGGCCTGCGACCAGCAAGCCGCCGAGGAGTTCCTGGTCCCGTCCGCGGATCGCCACTGCGTGGGCTTCACGAAAGTTCATCTGCAGCAGCTCGTCGCCCGGCTCCATCAGTGTCGTCAAATCCAGCAGAACAACGTGGCCGATGGCCGGGCTGCAGAATTTTGACTTCACGATCTCCCTTAGCTTTTCGATAGTGGTCCGCCGCGCCAGAGCGTCCAGGGCGCCGCTCAGCGCTCCATGCATGCCAGCTCTTCCGGCCAGCCGGAATCTCCCTTCCGGACCGCGTAAAACTACCGCGGCCTGGCTGAAACGGCTCGCCTCAGCAATGGCCTCGCAGATGGGGTCGTACTGCCCATTGTCTTCGTCCGAGGGCATGGCTCCCAGAAAGATCTCCGTATATTTCTCCATCTCGAGCCGGGCCCTGCGATCGCGAAGCTGGGCAGCCTTGTTCGACGCGATTTCATCTTCGAGCACCAGGACAATCATCCCCACCGCGGCAATCACTTTCATCAGGTTCACCGCCCGCAGCAGCACGACAGGTACATGCGTCGCTCCCAACAGAGGGGCCAGCAACATGGGCAACGCCCAACCCGTTAATCCACCAACGGTGAAAATCACTCCCGCTGTCAGCCGCCGGAACGCGAGCACAAACAGCAGAGCCGTGATCAGCATGATGCCGCTCTGAGTGAGCGACAGCACCGCAGGGTAAGCCTGCCGCCAGGTCAACCAGATGACGCCGCAGCCGACCGGCCCAACCATCAAGAGGCTCAGCCAGACCGGCAACAAATTCCGTTCGAAGCTCCACCGAGTGGCGACCAGCAGCGTCGAGAATACGCAGGCGAGGAGAACTGCGCGCGCCAAAGGTCCCGGCTGCGGATCCATGGACACCAGTACGGCATACAGAATAACGGGCGCCGCAAAGGCGACAATGTAGAGAACACGCGGTCTTCTGGTCATGTACTGGGGCGCCATGGAGCCCAGAAACATCACGGCGCCCATCTGCATGCTCACGCGAGAAACCGCCAGCCACAGGCCGGAATGACCGCGGCCGAAAACCTCTATTTCCAGCTGAATGGCGGCGAACATCCAGCCTGCCAGCCAGAGCAGCTGCCTGTGGCGGGCGCTGAGAGCCTCCCCGGCACGCACTCGGAGCGGGGGTAAGGATCGTCTCTGCAGCCAGAGCGCGCCAAAAACCGCCACGAGCACGAACAGCAAAATCAGCGTTGGCGCTCGATAAAGATCTGCGCTTGTCGGCATAAGTGGGGGACCAGACAGGCCCTAGTCTAATTGGTCGCGGCCTTCAGGAAAATGTATAAGTTGGTGCGGTACAGGCGCTCAACGTGGCTCCGGCCGATCCGGATCTGCGATCTGGATCCATAACCCCGGATGTCACTCCTGCGTCTATTCTGAAGGAACAGGAGCGTATCGTGTTTCTTTCCGCAACCCGCCTTCGTCCAGCTCTTCTGGCTGCGCCCCTGCTGCTCTTGTCGCTCGCGGTCCACGCCCAGGCGTCCTACACTTCGATGCCTCTCGACCAGGGGTTCGGCCCACTTGACCAGTCCCAACCGTCGATACCCATTCCGCAAATCATCACCGAGTTCACCGCGAAAGAGGCGGTTTTTCGCCAGGCTCTGAACAACTACACCTGGCAGCGCAGCGTCCGGGTGGAAACGGTGGACGACGATGGCAAGGCCGATGGCCGGTATTACCAGGTGGTAGACATTGCTTTCGACGATCAGGACCGGCGCACCGAGCGTGTTCTTGAATCGCCAGCCAACTCCCTGACACGGGTGATGATGTCGCCCGCCGATTTCGATGACATTGAAGAACGCCTGCCTTTCGTATTGACCACCCAGGACGCCCCCCAATACGACGTGACGTATATCGGCAAGCAGAAGATCGACGAGATCGATACGTGGGTGTTCGACGTCAAGCCTAAAGTCATCGAAAAGAAGCACCGCTACTTTCAGGGGCGCATCTGGGTCGACCAGAAAGAGCACCAGATCGTCGTCACCAATGGCAAGAACGTTCCGGACGACGTTCGTCCCGGCCATGAGGACCTGTCCATTCCCTTCGTGACCTATCGGCAGATGGTCGATGGCAAATACTGGTTTCCGGTTTACACCCACGGCGACGGGGTTCTGCACTTTCCGGCCGGCCATGGCTATCTCAGCCAGGACGTGCACATGCGCGAGACGCTGAAGTACACCAACTATCACGAGTTCCACACGAGTATTCGCGTCATCTACCAGGGGCAGGACATTACCGGGAACCCGGAGAAGCAGCCGTCTGGACAGACACCGCCCGCCAGTGCGCCGTCGGGACCGTCATCACCAAGCACACCCCAAACCACCACGCCGGCCACACCGCCGGCGAAGCCTCAATGAGATGGATCCCTTGCCGGCGCGGCTGCGGGTGGGCGCTATGAAGTTTTAGGGAGCCAGCTCAGTGGTTCACGCGAGCTTCTTTCCCAGCCTCACCGCTTTCGTTCGCGTTCGCAGGCGCAGCGTTTCATTCGGCTGCGAGCCGGCAAGTCCGATCCACAGTTTGCCCACCGGTCTGGCGCCCAGGATGCGTGCCGTTACTTTCAGCGCCCGCGGAGCTCCCGTGGCCAGGGGTATGAACAGCGCGGGGATGGCGGCTGACGTCACCAGCACCGCCTTCTTCATCCTGATCTTGCTGCGCAGTACCGGGCCGAGGTTCCTCCCCCACGGCCAGTGGAAGTAAACGAGCAAGCGCTCCATGAACCGCCGAAAGATGGACGTTACGTTGTAGAAATTCACGGGTGAGGCCAGGACGACCGCGGTTGCGCTCTCGACTTTCCGCAGCACCGACTCCAGGCCGTCCTGATGCACGCACTCGCCGCGCGCCGGATCCTTGTCCTGGGTGCACATGCGGCAGTTACGGCAGAACTCGATTTGCTGTTCGATGAGATAAATTTTTTCTGTCGCCGCGCCGTTTTCTCGCGCGCCTTCCAGAACCGCATCCACCGCCTGATCGGTGATGCCGCCCCGGCGATAACTACCGACAATTGCTACTACGCTTGCCATGGCGCCCCCCACCTTTCGCTGTGTACCACTTTTGGGGAAGGGCTTCCGTAGCGGAGATCACAGTAATCTGTTGACCGTCCGAATGTCGTACGCAGCAGGCGGAGGGCGGTTTTTCGCACTCCGCTGGAACCCTTTGCTTCGCCCATGCCGTCCTGGTACGATGGGAGGAGAGATCACATCGGATTTTTTGCCGGCCGCCGTGTCTGGCGAGCCGCACCGTCTGGAGGAACTACTTGCCCGCAGCCGAACGTTTTCTTTTTACTTCTGAGTCCGTCACCGAAGGCCATCCCGACAAGATTGCCGACCAGGTATCCGACGCGATTCTCGACGCATGTCTTGAGCAGGACCCCTACAGCCGAGTGGCCTGTGAGACCCTCACTGCGACCGGCCTTGTTGTGATTGCCGGAGAGATCACGACTCGCGCTTATGTCGATTTCCAGGCCCTGGTGCGTGGGGTGGTCACCGCCATTGGCTACGACAATGCGGTTTACGGGTTCGATTCGAACACCTGCGCGGTGATCTCGACGATCAACAAGCAATCCGGGGACATCGCGATGGGGGTAGACACCGGCGGGGCCGGCGATCAGGGCATGATGTTCGGCTACGCGACCAACGAGACGCCGGAACTGATGCCCACGCCGATTTCGCTGGCGCACAAGCTCACCCGGCGCCTGTCGGAAGTCCGCAAGACCGGCAAGCTTCCTTACCTGCGTCCGGATGGCAAAAGCCAGGTCACCGTTGAGTACGACGCCAACCACAAGCCGATCCGCATCGATGCCGTGGTCATCTCCACCCAGCACGCGGAGACGATCTCCACCGATGAGCTGCGCGCCGACATTCTGAAGCATGTGATTCAGGCGGTGCTTCCCGCCGAGCTGCTCGACGAGAACACCAAGTACCACATCAATCCCACGGGGCGCTTCGTTATCGGCGGTCCCATGGGCGACACCGGCCTCACCGGGCGAAAGATCATAGTCGATACCTACGGCGGCATGGGCCGTCACGGCGGGGGCGCGTTCTCCGGCAAGGATCCGACGAAGGTGGACCGCTCCGCAGCCTACCTGGCCCGCTATATCGCAAAGAACATCGTTGCAGCCGGACTCGCCGAGCGCTGCGAGGTGCAGCTGGCCTATGCCATCGGCGTCGCCGATCCGGTCAGCGTGCTGGTCGAGACCTTCGGGACCGGGACGATTGCTGAGGCGGAGCTCGTTGCTCTCGTCCGCAAGAACTTCCAGCTCACGCCGAAGGGGATCATCGAAGGGCTCAATCTCCGGCGGCCAATCTACCGGAAGACGGCGGCTTATGGTCATTTTGGGCGTACGAACGAGCCGGATTTCACCTGGGAGGCGACGGACAAAGCCGCGGCTTTGAAGGAGCAGGCGGAGGCTCTGAAGCAGGAGCCGGTGGCCGCGAAGTAGGATCGGTGGGTTGGACGCGAGAGGGCAGGTCTATGACCTGCCCTTTTCTGTTGTGTTGTTATGAGGCCCAGAGGAAGCTCATTGTTCCGCTTTTCATGGCTGTGTAAACGGACATTAACAATTGGAACGAAGAATCGAATGGAGTTTGTTTTCCTGGGGGGAGAGGTCCGTGAGAAAGAGCCTGACATTTGCGGTTACAGTCCTGGTGTGCGCAGCCTGCGGCGCCGGGGCGCAAAAGATCAACGGAGCGGGAGCATCATTTCCGTATCCAATTTATTCGAAATGGTTCAGTGAATACAGCCAGCAGCATCCGGGCGTGCAAATCAACTACCAGTCGATTGGGTCGGGTGGCGGAATTCGCCAGGTGACTACGGGAACGGTCGATTTCGGGGCCAGCGACATGCCGATGAGCAACGACCAGTTGTCGGCGTCGAAGATCAAACTGGTGCATGTGCCAACGGTTCTCGGCGCGGTCGTGCCGGTTTATAACATCCCGGGTGTGAGCACGGAACTGAAATTTGCGCCGGATGTGCTCGCGGACATCTACCTGGGCAAGATCACCAACTGGAGCGATGGGCGCATCGCGAAGGACAATCCGGGAGTCAAGCTGCCGAACCAGGACATTTTTGTGGTTCACCGTTCCGATGGCAGCGGTACGACGTTCATCTTCACGGACTACCTGTCGAAGGTGAGCCCGGAGTGGAAGAGCGGCCCGGGCGCGAATTCAGCGGTGGCGTGGCCCAAGGGGATCGGCGGCAAGCAGAATGAAGGCGTGGCGGGACTGGTGAGGCAGATGCCGGGATCGATCGGGTATGTCGAGTTGATCTTCGCCATGCAAAACAAGATTCCGTTTGGGTATGTGCGCAATCATGCGGGGACGTGGGTGAAGGCGAGTATTGAGGGGGTAACCGAAGCAGCGGCGTCGGTGAAAACGATGCCGACCGACTTCCGGGTTTCGATCACGGATGCTCCCGGGAAGAATGCGTACCCGATCGCCAGCTTCACGTGGCTGTTGGTGCCGATCCACGCCACCGACGCAACCAAGGGGAAGGTGATTAAGGACTTTCTGGACTGGATGCTGAGCCAGGGAGAAGGGCAGGTGGCGACTTTGGATTACGCGCCGCTGCCGCAGAACGTGGCCGATAAGGTGAAGGCCACGGTAGATAAGCTGCAGTAACGATTTCGCGGCGGCGGCGAGTTCGGCCGCGAGTTTTTGGGTGGTTTCCTGAAGGGAGGCGCACGCCCGAGCGTGCGCCCTTTTCCTGTCCTGACCCGGAAGGACGTGTATCGAATCCAACCGAAAATCCCGCTTTGGATGGTTTATTTCCTTATTTTTCATGGCGATTAACATGGCGTTCAAAAACCCGGAATAGGGTAAACGAGTCGTGAGTCTTCGCATTCAGGAACCCCAAACACTCAGAACATCCGAACAGGCCGCTCCGGCGGGAGGGTTGGCGGCGGTCACCACAAGTGCGCCCAGCTCGCCGATTCGAGCCTTTCTGCAGAGCCGAGGCAGCTCGTCGATTGCCGACGCTACGTTTCGCTGGATCATGCTGCTCTGCGCCTTAAGCATCTTTGGCATTGTGGCTCTGATCGCCAACGAACTGGTGATGAGTTCGAAGTTGACGCTGGCGAAGTTCGGGCTGAAGTTCTTTGTGGGCAGCGCGTGGGATCCAGTAAACGAGGACTTCGGGGCGCTCCCTTTCATCTACGGAACGCTCGTGTCATCGCTTGTATCGCTGGTTCTGGCCGTGCCCCTCGCTGTTGGAGTGGCCGTATTTCTGACGGAGATGTGTCCGAAGGCGCTGCGGGGAATCCTGTCGTTTCTGACGGAGCTGCTGGCAGCGATTCCGAGCGTGGTGTATGGGCTGTGGGCGATCTTCGTGCTGGTGCCGCTGCTGCGAACCTATATCGATCCCGTGCTGATAAAGCTGCTGGGATGGACGGGGCTGTTCACGGCTCCGGATTTTGGCATTGGGATGTTCGCGGCAGGGGTGATTCTGGCGATCATGATTCTGCCGATCATTTCGTCGCTGACGCGCGAGGTAATGTCGGCGGTGCCCTACTCGCAGCGGGAGGCCGTGCTGGCACTGGGAGCAACGCGGTGGGAGATGATCCGAATGGGGGTGTTGCGAAACGCGCGGATAGGCATCGTGGGTTCGATCATCCTCGGGCTGGGGCGGGCATTGGGCGAGACGATGGCCGTGGCGATGGTGATCGGCAGCAGCCCGACGATATCGAAGTCCCTGCTGGCGCCGGCGGCGACGATGGCCAGCGTAATCGCGAACGAGTTCGCCGAGGCTTCCGATGATACCTACCGGAGTGCGCTGATTGAAATCGGACTGGCGCTGTTCCTGGTTACGATCGTGGTGAATATGCTTGCGCGGTTGCTGGTGTGGGCTGTGACGCGCGGCGCGCCGGCGAGGACGGCCTAGCGACGGATATGGAGAAACAACTCAAGTCGAGTGCGCTGAATCGGCGCTGGAGATGGTTCACGAACCATCTGGCTACGGTATTGGCGATACTGGCGACCATTCTGGTGATAGCGCCGCTGGTGGCGATCTTTATCAACCTCGTCTACAAAGGCGCGAGTTCGCTGAATCTGAATTTCTTCACGAAGATTCCGGCGCCGGTAGGAGAAGAAGGCGGAGGCATGGCCAACGCCATCGTGGGCTCAGCGGTGCTGCTGGGAGTGGCGAGCGCGCTGGGGATCCCCATGGGGATTGCAGCGGGCATTTACCTTGCGGAATATGGGCGCGGGACGAAGCTTTCCAACGTGGTGCGGTTTACCGCGGACGTTCTGAATGGGGTGCCGTCGATTGTGATGGGGGTTGCGGTGTACGCCCTGATCGTCGTGCCGATGAAAGGGTATTCGGCCTTCGCGGGGGGCGTGGCGCTGGGGATCATGATGATTCCGACGGTGGGACGGACGACGGAGGAGATGCTTTTGATGGTGCCGCATTCGATACGGGAAGCGGCGCTGGGGCTTGGGGTTCCGAACTGGCGATCGATGGTGTCGATCACGCTGAAGACGGCCATGCCGGGCGTGATTACAGGCTGCATGCTGGCTTTTGCGCGGGTGGCTGGAGAGACGGCCCCGCTGATCTTTACGGCTTTCGGCAATCAATTCTGGAGCACGGCGCTGAACCAGCCAATTGCCGCTCTGCCGTTGCAAATATACGTCTATGCTCTTTCTCCCTATGACGAGTGGCATCGTCTGGCGTGGGCGGGGTCGCTGGTGCTGATCGTGTTGATTGTGGTTTCGGTTTCACTGGTGCGGTATGTGACCACGCGCGGCGTGTTGAAAGGGGCAAGCTAAGGATGGGGGTCGGCATCGAAGTCAACAACCTGAATGCGTGGTATGGAGCGAACCACACATTGCAGGACATCACACTGCACATTCCCGCGAATGAGGCGACGGCGTTGATCGGACCATCGGGGTGCGGGAAATCTACGTTCGTACGTTGCCTGAACCGGATGCACGAGACCAACCCGATCGGCAAAGTGACGGGGGAAGTGAAGGTGGGGGGAGTCGACATTTACAGCGATATCTCGGCAGTGGAGGTGCGGCGGCGCATCGGGATGGTGTTTCAGCGTCCGAATCCGTTTCCGACGATGTCGATTTACGACAATGTAGCTTCGGGTTTAAAACTGAACGGGTTTCGGAACCGGCGGGTGCTGGGCGAGGTGGTGGAGCGGTCGCTCAAGCACGCTGCGTTGTGGGAAGAAGTGAAGGACGATCTGAAGAAGAAGTCGGGGGCGAGCCTGTCGGGCGGGCAGCAGCAGCGGTTGTGCATCGCCCGGGCACTGGCAGTGGATCCGGAGGTGTTGCTGATGGACGAGCCGGCATCGGCGCTGGATCCGGTGTCAACGGCGAAGATAGAGGATTTAATTTTTCAGCTGAAGGTGCAGTATACGATCGTGATCGTGACGCACAACATGCAGCAGGCGGCGCGGGTCGCCGAGCGCACGGGATTCTTTCTGAACGGAAAGCTTATCGAATTCGATTCGACGCACAAGATTTTTACCAACCCGGGTGACAAGCGGACGGAGGATTACATTACAGGCAGGTTTGGATAATGGCGCGGATCCGCTTTCAACAAAACCTCGACGACCTGAAGGAAAAGCTGCTGATCATGGCGGGCATGGCGGAGCAGGCGATCCAGAGGGCTGTGGAGGCGTACCGGGTGCGCGATCTCTCGATCTGCGATCTGGTGGATCGCGGCGAGATGGCGATCAACCGGCTGGAGCGGGAGATTGACCAGATGGCCCTGGACCTGCTGGCAATGGAACAGCCAATGGCCATCGATCTGCGGTTCATCCTGGCGGTGATCAAAATCAACGCTGACGTGGAGCGGGTTGGAGACTCGGCGCGCGTAATCAGCGACCGGGTGCGGGAGTTGCAGGCTTTTCCGGCGGCGGAGATGCCGATTGATATTCCAAGAATCGCAAATCTGGCGAGCGGGATGGTGCGTAAAGCGTTGCAGGCTTTCATCGAGGGCGACGCGGATATGGCGGAAGCCGTGCTCTCGATGGACGACAGCGTGGACAAGCTGAACGGGGGCGCTCACTACGCGCTCCTGAACCTCATGAAGAAGGAGCCGGGTGTGGCTCCTCAGGCGCTGAATGCGCTGATGATCTCGCGATCGCTGGAGCGCGTAGCGGATCACGCTACGAACATTGCGGAAGACGTGATTTTTTGGGTGCGCGGGGCCGACGTGCGGCACAACGTGGGGGTTTCCACGGCAAACAACCAGCGCAAGAACTGACGCCGGGTTCCCGGCGCGTGCGCCGGATTATTGCTGGTCAGGGTCCCAATAGTCGAAGGCGGCGATTGCCGGGTAATACAGACCGAGGCGGAGCGGAGTTTCGGGGCCGTGCAGGGCGCGCAACGCGCTTGCATAGGCGAGAAGCTGGCGGGCATAGACGGCGCGCTCGGCGGCGAGAAAGAGCGCGCCGGAAGGGGCCGCCCCCGTCTTGTAGTCGATGACCCACAGACAACCGGAGCCCTCGCTGAGCGGGGCTGGGCCAGCACGGAAAACGCGATCAGCGCGCAGGGTGCGGAGGCGGGATTCGCCGGGAGCGGATCCGGACGTAAATCCAGACCAGGAGGCTTCGGATTGCGCTTCTGGGTGGGGGGCAAGAATCCAGCGGCAGACGGGGTCGGCGGCGCACGAGAGCAGCAGATTTGTCACAGTGTCAGTTGCGGATTTGAGGGCATCGCCGGTGAGGGCGGCGGCGCGCAGCACGGATGCGGCTCGGGCGCGGATCTGGGCGGCGTCGAGGCGGGGTTGGCCGGTGCGCGGGGGTTCCGAACCGATGCGGGCAATTTCGGGACCAAGACGTTCGAGGAGAGTGTGAACGGTGGAGCCGACGAGGCGGGCGTGGCGGGAGCCTTCGCGACGTTCAAATTCGGGGGCGTCGGGCTGGGCGAGGGAAATTGACGCTGTGACGGTTACATTTCGGCCCGGGGGCAGAGGTTCCTGGTTAAGAGGAAGACGGCGGGGGGAAGGGCGAGGCTCGGCGACGGCGGCGATCTCTTTGAGGACGCCGGGCGTTGGGAAGGTGACGACGCGAGAGGGGGCTGCTGCGATTTGCGCTGCGAATTCGGCGTCAAGGGCGGGCCATGCGGTGGCAAGCAGGCTGTCTTTGTTTTCGGGCCTGATGCCGGAGGTCGAGGCGACGGCGGTGCCGAGGAGATGCAGCTCGCGGCGCGCGCGGGTGCAGGCGACGTAGAGGAGACGCTTCCGTTCTTCGTCGAATCGCATCTGGCGTTGCTTGCGGACCCATCGGTAGAGGGGTTCTGTGTCTTCGCCCTGAAGGCCGAGGGGGGCGACCAGGAATTCGGTTTCGCCGGGAGCGGATCGATCGGGGCCGGATGCGCCGGCGCATTGCGTGGCCGATTCCGCGACCGATTGCGAAGCCCAGGGATCGATGCGCTCGAGGGAGCAGACGAGGGGCTTTTGGTCCGACGACGATTTGCGGTCGAGGCCTGGGACGATGACGACTTCGAAGCCGAGGCCTTTGGCTTTGTGGATGGTCATGAGCTGAATGCCGCAGCGCTCGCTGACGGAGAGGTCGGGTTGAGCGAAGAGGCGCTTGAACTCCGCGTCGAAGGCGCCGGTGGATGGGGCGAGGCCGGTGGGAGCGACGGCATCGAGGAGCGAGAAGAAGACCTGGGCATTCTCGTAAGCAGCCGCGTCGACGATGGCAGGCCCGCCGAGGGTGCGCCAGGTACGCTCGATCCAGGAGGAGAAGGAGGGGGACTCGGACTGGCGCCAGCGGAGGTCGAGGGCGCGGCGGAGAATAGCGGCGGTGCGAGCCAGGCGGCGTTGGCCGTCGTCGGAGAGGAGAGACTGGTGGCGCTCGATCAATTCGTGGACCGAGAGATCTTTAAGCGCGGGTTGGTCGGAGCCGGCAAGACGATGGAGGTCGGAGAGGGTAAGGCCGCACCATGGGGCGCGCAGGACGGACAGCCATGCGATGCGATCCATAGGATGCAGGAGTGCATGAGTGAGGGCGAGGAGGTCGAGAAGCTCCTGGCGCTCGGAGAGGTGCTCGATTTCGACGGCGCGGAAGGGGATATTTTTGCCGCGAAGCAGAGGGATGAGTTGCGCAAGATGCGAGCGGGCGCGGACGAGGACGGCGACGCGATATTCGGCGTTAGTGGAGCGAGCTTGCTCGATGAGGGGCAGCTGGTTTTCGAGAATATCGAGGACGTCGTGTGCTTCCTGGTGCTGCGCAGCGGCGATTTCGGAGGGCGTGAGGGTTTTACCCTCGGGAAAAATGATGCGGGGATGGATGTGGAACGAGGCTTCGGGCAGGGCGGGCGAAGAGGACGCCGCCTCGGCGAAGCAGACGGCGGCGGAGCCCGGAGGCGCGTCGTCCGCGCAGATGGCGCGGAACATTTTGTTGAGGGGATCGGTGAGGCCGCGATGCGAGCGGAAGTTGACGGAGAGCTGGATGGGATGGCAGCGGATGCGGCTGGCGCGGGTCACGCCGTGCGCCGACAGGTTGAGGGGCGCGATGCCGTGGTCGCGGACCTGGGTGAAGAGCTCGACCTCGGCTTGTCGAAACATGTAGATGGACTGCATGGGATCGCCGACGAGGAAGACGGTGCGATGCTGGGCGGCACTTGCAGCTGCATCTTCGCCGGGAATGCCGTGCGGAATGTTGTCGAAATAATCGCCCGAGCCGCTGTCGAAACCTTCGCTGGAGCTTTCACTCCAGGCGGCGAGGAGTGCGGAGACGAGCTGGTGCTGGCGCCGGGAGGTGTCCTGAAACTCGTCGATGAGGAGATGGCGGATGTTGCCGGTGATGCCGGCGATGCGTTCAGGGTCGTCGTGGAGAACATCGAGGGCGACGAGGGTGAGCTCAGTGAAGTCGACCTGGTTGGTTTCAGCGAAGACGACTTTGAGGTCGGCGACGGCCTGGCGCAGAACTGTGAAGACGTTGCGGAGGGTGGTCCACTGGGGTTCGGTGTATTTGGGCGGAGGCAAGTCGCGGATGGCGCAGAGGGCGGGAAGGAGCTGGGGGGTGTGCTGGAGCGACTGCAAGAGAACCTTCATGGCATTTTTGCGCTGCTTCGCTTCGCGGCCGGTTGCGGGGAAACCCTGGCGTTTGTCGATGGATTTGCGCCACTCGTTATCGCCGGTCAGGAGGAAATCGCAGACGCAGTGCCAGTGCTCGAGGGGCATGTCGAGAGAGATGGTTGCGAGGCCGGCAAGAAGAGCGACGTTCTCGTTGCCCTGGGAGCAGGCGTAATTGGCCAGTTCGAGAAATTGCCGGACGATAGCCGGCTGGGAGCTGAGGAGGGTATGAGCTTCAGTGAGGGCGCGGCGATTTTCCTTTCGAAAGGGCTCTTCGAGGCGGCAGCGGGCCAGGCGCCAGTCATCTTCGGTCATGGCTTTGGAGAGAGGAAAGGCGTGCTGCCATTGATCGCGGACCTCGAGCATGTTGGCGAGGAGGGATTCGCAGTCGGCGAGACGATTGTCGCGGAGATCGAGAAGCTGGGCGAGGGCCCGATCGAGCGGGGCGTCGGGACCGCCAAGGCGTTCGAGGGTGCGGCGGGCGGCGCGAGCATAGAGCGAGGCGGCATCTTCGACGGGCTGGAAGCGGCCGCCGAGGCGCGCGAGGAGCGGGCGATCGTGGGCGATGCGGAGACACAGCGAGTCGATGGTTTCGATGGCGAGGCGCTGGGGTTGTTCGAGGATTTTCCAGCCGCGGCGCTGGGCGTGGGCGAGGGCTGCGCGCGCGGCGGCGACGGGGGGAAGATTGTCGGAGGCGAAGTTCCGACCGTTGGCCGCGGCTTCGAGGTCACGGAGGATGCGGGAGCGCATTTCCGCGGTGGCGGCGCGGGTGAAGGTGATGGCGAGGATTTCTTCTGGCTCGTCGACGGAGGCGAGAAGGCTGAGATAGCGGCGGGTAAGGAGGCCGGTTTTGCCGCTGCCTGCGGGGGCCTGAACGATGATGTTGCGATGGATGTCGAGAGCGGCTTCGCGGGCTTCGGCGTCGGCAGGGGCGTCGATGGGGAGCTCAGTCATCGGCGGTGTCCTGGTCTTCGTCGAGGGCGGTGGGAACGGGGTTGAGCTCGGTGATGCGGCAGAGAGAGTGGAAATGGCAGTAATCGCAGGCGTGGGGTTCAGGAGCGACTGCGGCTTCCCCGTGGAGGAATTCTTCGGCGAGCTTTGCCAGGGCCACGGCCCACTGGTCGCGCATGGCGCCGGAATAAGGCTCAGTGACGAGGGCATTTTTTAGAGGGGTATTTGCGGATAGCTGCTTTTGCGCGTCGCGGACGTGGCCCTCGAACGCGGTTTTGCCAGCACGAATGCGCGCGAAGAGCACGCCGCTCAGGTTTTCGACATTGCCATAGGCGGCGTAGAGGGGGAGTTGGGGGTCGTCGGGACGGTCGCCTTCCCAACCGGAGGTGGAGATCTGGCCGGTTTTGTAGTCGATGAGGAGGCGGGTGTTGTCGGCGAGGAGGTCGATGCGGTCGGCGCGGAGCCTGAGGCGGAGGTCGCCGACGTGGACATCGGGCAGCTTTTCCTCGCAGGCTTCGACGGTGAACGGCTGGCGATCGGCTTCGAGGTTGAGCCAGGCTTCAATGCGGGTTTTGAGGCGGCGCTTTTCGGCGGCGAGGCAGGCCTGCTGCCAGGGGTCGCGCGGACTCGAGGAGAATTTCTCTTCGATGGCGGCGTCGATGTGGGCGACGAGGAGGCCGGGAAGTTGTTTTGTAGCAATAGCGGTTACGATATCGTCGCGGTTGTGGAGGGCGGAAGAATCGGCGGGGTCAAACAGACGGCGCATGACTTCGTGGAGGAGATTGCCTTTTTCGGAGGGGCTGATGCCCCACTCGGTGTCGTCGAGGGGCTGGGCGCGGAGACGTTTGGCGGCGAAGGCCTGGAAGGGGCAGGCAGCCTGCAGCTTGAGTACATCGGATCCGCCGGCGTTTTGTTCTCTGGGCCAGGGGAGGAGGCCGGAGCTGTCGGGAATTTCGTCGAGTTTGGGTTGTTCGGATACGGGCCGCGGCATGGATGCGGGCTGCGGCTGCGTTTCCGCAGGAAAGAGGCTGGCGATGAGCGGTGAGGGGCGAAGCTCGGCATCCTTATCACGCTGGGCGAAGCTGAAGACGATTTGCGGCGCGGAGTTCAGCACGCGCGAGGTGACGATGTGGGCGAGATTCCAGTCGTCTTCGGGAGTTGCGTGGGGCATGTGGAATTTGCGCTGCGTGGAAGGGGGCAGGAGCGGGTGGAAGCGAACGCGCGCGGGCCATGTGAGGTCGTCGGTGTTCATGAACCAGACGGCGTCAAATTGCTGGCCGGCGGATTCGAGGGTGCCCATGATCTGGATGGGCGCGTCGCGGGATTCCGGGGAGAAGATGGTTTCGGTGGCGTGGCGCTCGAGGAGCTTCAGGAAATCGGGCCAGGGGTAAAGGGCAGCGTCGAAGTCGAGCAGAGCCACTTCATCGAGGAGGCGCTGCCAGCGCTGGAGGGCCTGGTACTGAAGCGAATCGGCGGGGCGCTGCCCGGGCCATGCGATGCGGTCGAGGAGAAGCTGCACGAGTTCGGTCCACGCGGAGGGCAGCCGGCGGTTGGTGAGAACCTGGTGGGTCTCGATGGCGCGGACGAATTCGTAGAGATGATTCTGAAGGGAAAGGAGGGCGGGGAGCTTGAGGAGCGATTCGCGGAAGGCGGCGAGAGAGCGTTCAGGAGAAAGGAGGCCGTAGCGGCGCTGGCGGGCGTCGTGGCTGGCGATGGCGAGATGATTTGTAACGGTGTCGGCTACGAACCCTGAAAGCATGAGCCAGGCGATTTCTTCTTCGTTCAGGGGTTCGGCGATCCAGCGCAGGATCAGGAGCGCAGCGCGGATGGCGGGGACGTCGGCGAGAGGCTGGCCGAGGGAAAACTCCCAGGGCAGGAGGGATGAGGGCTGGCGGATGTCTTCGGACGCGGGCATGAGGATGCGGCGGAAGGCGCGGTCGATTTCGCCACGTGCATTCCCGGCGCCGCCGGCGCTCGCGAAGACTGGGAGGATGATGGCGATGCGGGCGGTGGGATTTTCAAGGAGAAGGTCGCGGGACCAGGTGGCTGCTGCGGCGATTTCTTCGCGTTGGTCGGAGGCGGCGATCCATTTCCGATGGGTTTCCCGGGGATCGGGTGTGAAGGTGTCGATGGCGACGCGGGATTGGAGAGCTTTGAGGAAGGTTTCCTGTGCGGGGGTTACGCGGTCGAATCCAACGAGGAGGATTGCGGGCGGAAGGCTCAGAGTTTCGGTGGCGGGGATCAGGGCCGATTCGAGCTGGCTGGCGCTGAGCCATTTGTTGCGCGAGCAACTGCTTTCGAAAGCGGCGGCCCATTGGCGAAAACGCTCGGCGTCTGTTTCGTGCCATGGAAAATGAAGGGCGGAGTGGGCTTCATAGGCCGAGAGGAGGGACCAGGCTTCCGCGGCGAGTGCGGCCATCGATTCAAGCGAGACGACGGGAACGTTGTCTTCTCGCTCGATATGGGTCCAGAGAGTTCGTTCCTGGAGGGGCGTGAGGAGGATTGGCGCGTTGGGTGTGGTGAAGGAGTGGTCGCGCCAGAGGTCGCGGAGCCAGGAGTTCCAGTCGCGGATGGCGGGTGAGGGCCAGAACGTACGGCCGTCAGTGCGCTGGTCTTCGGCGTAACGGAGTTGGAGGACACGAGCGGCGCGGGGGTTGGCGGCGACGACAGTGGCGCCGCGCCGGAGCGCATCGGCGATAGGGCGGGCCAGCGGCACGGGGGGACTTCATCCAAGTGTAAACTGGCGGGTGAAGCGTCATTGTGCTGCTATTTCCACCGCTGGAATCCTGGCGGTGGTTGTGTTTTTGGGAGGATGCCGCGGTGCCGAGAAGCCTGGCGCTGTGGGGCGGCATGCGGGGGTGAAGAAGTATCACATCCGCGGGATCGTGGTTTCGAGCGATGAGAAGACAGGTGCCGTGACGGTGGATACTGAGGCAATCCCTGGATATATGGATGCGATGACGATGCCGTACACGCTGGCGCAGCCGAATATTGCTACGGAATTGCATCCCGGGGATACGATTACGGCAACGTTGACGGCCAGCGCGGACGCCGATGTGCTGGATGAGATTGTTGTGGTGGGGCAGGCAAAGCCGGATTACAAGCCGGCGGTGACGTACAACGATCTTGAGCCGGGCGAGCCGGTGCCGGATTTCGCGTTTCGGAATCAGAGCGGGAGGGTGGTTCGCCTGAAGCAGTGGCGGGGGAAGTTGCTGCTGCTGACCTTTATCTATACGCGGTGCCCGGTGCCGAATTTCTGCGTAAGGATGAGCCGCAATTTTGCAGAGATCGATAAAGCTCTGGCAAAAGAGCCACAGCTATACGAGAAGACTCATTTGCTGAGCGTGAGCTTCGATCCGAAGTACGATACGGCGGCGGTGCTGCGCAGTTATGGCGGCGCTTACACGGGGAATTACACGAAGGAGACGTTTGCGCACTGGGACTTTGCTGCTCCGACGGAGCAGGAGCTGCCAAAGGTTCTGGAGTTTTTCGATGTGGGGGCGACGCCGGAGAAGGATCGGACGATTACGCATTCGTTGTCGACCGTATTGATCGGGCCGGATGGAAAAATTGAGAAGTGGTATCCGGGGAATGAGTGGACGCCGGAGCAGGTGATGGGAGATGTGCGCAAGCTGGCGGGAGCGTAAGCAAAGGAGGCTGGTTCAGCGATGAGTGGGTTGACGATCCGCAAAGAGGGCGAGCTGGATTTTTTGTCGCTGGGAGCGCTGGTGCACCGGCTGGATCCAGGGATCATTCCGTTTCGCAAGGCGACGGAATGCGCGATCCACGTGAGCGGGGGCGAGTTCAACGTAGCGGCGAATTTGTCGGATTGTTTTGGGATGAAGACGGGGATTGCGTCGGCGATGGTGGATTATCCGATCGGCGATCTGATTGCGGAGCGGGTGCGGGCGATGGGGGTGCGGCCTTTTTACAGGCACTTCAGACACGATGGCGTGACGGGTCCGAATATGGCGACGGTGTACAGCGATCGCGGGTTTGGAGTGCGGGCGCCGGTGGTGTTCTACAACCGCGCGAACGAAGCGGCGGCGCAGCTAAAGCCGGGAGATTTTGACTGGAAGTCAATTTTTGGGCGGGGCGTGCGTTGGGTGCACAGCGGAGGGATTTTCGCGGCGCTGTCGCCGACGACGGCGGAACTGGCAGTTGAGGCGATGCGGGCGGCGAAGGATGCGGGCGCAGTGACTTCGTTCGATCTGAACTTTCGTGAGAAGCTCTGGAACATTTCCGGTGGGGCCGACCGGGCGGTCGAGGTAATTGCGCGGATTGTGGAGCACGTGGACGTGCTGGTGGGGAACGAAGAGGATTTGCAGAAAGGACTGGGGATTGCTGGGCCGGAGGTTGCGGCTAAGTCGAAGCTGGACGCGAGTGTGTTCTTCGGCATGATCGAAAAGGTGCGGGCGAAGCACAGCCAGGTGAAGGTGGTGGCGACGACGCTGCGCGAGGTGCACTCGACGAACCGACACAGCTGGAGCGCGGTGGCATGGATCGATGGGAAGACTTATGCGGCGCCGACAGCGGAACTGGACGTTTACGATCGCGTGGGTGGCGGAGATGGATTTGCGGCGGGGTTGTTCTATGGATTGCTGACGGGCGCTGGACCGGAAGAAGCGGTGAAGCTGGGATGGGCGCATGGTGCGCTGCTGACCACATTTCCAGGAGACACGACGATGGCGACGCTCGATCAGGTGCGAGCGTTTGCCAAGGGCGGGTCGGCGCGGATACAGAGGTGAGGCGGGCAACAGGGAACGGGCAACAGGGAAACGCCGGTGGTCTCTCCAGTAGACTGGGACGACAGGCGGAGGATGCGTGGCTAAGGTAACGATTCTGTTCGGCGTGTTGCTGTTCCTGCTTGGGGTGGTGGTGTGGGTTGCGACGGGGAAGCATGCGCCGACAGCGCTGATTCCGGCGTATGTGGGAATTGTGCTGGGCGTTCTGGGGCTGTTGGCGAGAACGGAGAACCAGAAGCGGCGGATGCTGACGATGCACATCGCAGTGACGCTGGGCTTGCTGGGATTTCTGGGAACCGCGAAGAGCATCTGGGATTTCATCCAGATGGAGCGTGGCCGAATCTTTGCGCGACCGGTTGCGGTGGAAGATAAAGCGGTGATGTCGACGATGCTGCTGATTTACGTGCTCCTCTGCGTGCGGTCGTTCATCGTAGCGAGGAGACGGGGTGAAGTCAGCGAATAAAGATCAGGTGCAAGGGGAAGATTAGCGGGACCCCACCCTGCTCGCGGTCAAAACGGCGCGGCCAGGATGGGGCACCCAGCGGAAGCTGCGTTATGGCGATGGGTTCGATTCCGAGAATGAACGCGGAGCGCGGCGGCCGAGGCGTGCGTGGGCGAGCTGGCGCCGATTTGCCGAAGAAGAAGGCGGACCTGAAGAAGGTGATGCCGGAGATCTGGAAGCTGGTGCGGCCGCGGCGGTGGCTGCTGGCTTTCGGTTTCCTGCTGATGGCGATCAATCGCGTAGCGGGGCTCGTCCTGCCCTTTTCGACAAAGTTTCTGATCGACAAGGTTCTGCCGAAGAGCGGTAATCCGCATCTGTTGGCGCCGCTGGTGGGGCTGGTGTTCAGTACGACCGCGATCCAGGCGGTGACTTCGTTTTCACTGACGCAGCTTCTTTCCAAGGCGGCGCAGCGGATGATTACAGAGCTGCGGCAGCAGGTACAGCAGCACGTGGGGCGGCTGTCGGTGGCCTTCTACGACGCGAATCGAACAGGCCTGCTGGTTTCGCGGATCATGAACGATGTGGAAGGCGTGCGGAACCTGATCGGAACGGGGCTGGTGGAGTTTGTGGGCGGGATGCTGACGGCGGGGCTGGTGTTCGCCTATCTGGTGTATTCGAACACGAAGATGACGCTGATCGTGTTCGCGGTAGTGGGGATTTTTGTAGTGGTGCTGCAGCGCGCGTTCAAGACCATCCGGCCGATTTTTCGGGAGCGGGCAAAGATTACGGGGGAAGTGACGGGGCGGCTGACCGAGTCGCTGGGGGGAGTACGCGTGGTGAAGGGCTACCACGCCGAGAAGCGCGAGGCGGATGTGTTCACGGGCGGCGTACTGCGGCTGCTGGACAACGTAATGAAGTCGCTGACGGCGACGAGCCTGCTGAGCCTGGCGGCGACGACCGTCCTGGGCATTGTCGGGGGGCTGGTGATGCTGATCGGCGGACATCAGGTGATCGGGGGCCGGATGTCGACGGGCGGTTATTTCCAGTACACGATGCTGCTCGCCTACATGATCGCGCCCATCTTCCAGGTTGTGAATATCGGGACGCAGCTGACGGAGGCGGTAGCGGGGCTGGACCGCACGATGGAGATTCTTGGGGAGAAGGACGAATTCGCCGATCCGGCGCGGGTGGTGACGCTCGGGGAGATTGTGGGCGAGGTGCGGTTCGACGATGTGCGCTTCGCGTACGAAAAGGACAAGCCGGTGCTGCACGGAATCTCGTTTGAGGCGCAGCCGGGAACGGTGACGGCGCTGGTGGGTTCGTCGGGATCGGGGAAGTCGACGATTATCAGCCTGGTGTGCGCATTTCACAAACCGGACTCGGGGAAGGTGCTGGTGGATGGCGTCGATTTGTCGACGGTGCGGCTGGACAGCTATCGCTCGCAGCTGGGGGTGGTGCTGCAGGAGTCGTTTTTGTTCGATGGGACGATCCGGGAGAACGTAATGTTTTCGCATCCCGAGGCGACGGAGGAGCAGTTTTTGTCAGCGTGCCGGATTGCGCGGGTCGATGAATTCGCGGAGCGGTTTCCGGATGGATACGACACGATTGTTGGCGAGCGCGGGGTGAAGCTGTCGGGGGGGCAACGGCAGCGGCTGTCGATTGCGAGGGCGATTCTGGCGAGCCCGCGAATTCTGATTCTGGATGAGGCGACGTCGTCGCTCGATTCCGAATCGGAGGCGATGATCCAGCACGGGCTGAGCTACCTGATGCAGGGGCGGACGACGTTTGTGATTGCGCACCGGCTGTCGACGATTCGTCGTGCGGAGCAGATATTGGTGGTGGAAGGCGGGATGATCGTGGAGCGGGGGACGCATGCGAGCCTGTACGCGCTGGGCGGGCGATACTACGACCTGTACACGCGGCAACATGGGCTCGAGGAGAACCTGTTTCTGGCGCCGGGCGAGGGGGATGTGGTGGAGGAGACGAAGTAGGTGTTGCGAGGCGCGCTGGCTTACTTCGGCACGACTGAGGCCGTGCCGTTCACGCGGCTTAACCAGAATTCCCTTAACGGAGAGCCCTAGTTTCTTGCGCGCGCGACTTGTTCGTAGACCTCGACGTATTGGGCGGCTGGGGCGGCCCAGAAAAAGTTCTGGGCCATCCCGTTGCGCATGAGGGTTCGCCAGGTGGGCTTGTCTGCGAACACAGACAGGGCGTGCTGGATGGCTTCGAGGAAATTGGCGGGTTCGTAGCCGTAGAATTTGAAGCCGGTTCCGGTTTGGGCTTGCGGGTTCCACTCCTGGACGGTGCTGTCGAGGCCGCCGGTGGCGCGGACGATGGGTACGGTTCCGTACTTGAGAGCGTAGAACTGGCCGAGGCCGCAGGGTTCATAGCGCGAGGGCATGAGGAACATGTCGGAGCCGGCTTCGACTTTGTGGGCCAGGGTTGTGTCGTAGCCGATGCGGACGAGGACTTTGCCTGGGAACTTCGAGGCAAGGGAGCGGAGCATGTTCTCGTAATACTCTTCGCCGTTGCCGAGGGCGACGAGCACGACGTTTTCCCGCAGCAGGGGCTCGGCGATCTGATCGACCAGATCGATGCCCTTCTGGGTGGTGAGGCGCGTGACCATTCCGAGGACGGCGGTGGTGTCGTTGACGGCGCTGGCTCCGAAGGCGTGGAGGAGGTCGCGGCGGCATTCGGATTTTCCGGCCAGATTTTCGGGCGTGTAATGGGCGGCGATATTGCCGTCGGTGGCCGGATTCCACTGGTGGTAGTCGACGCCGTTGAGGATGCCGGTGAGATCGCCGGCGCGTTTGCGGAATATGCCTTCGAGAGTCTGCCCGAACTCGGGGGTCTGAATCTCCTCGGCATAGCGGGGGCTGACGGTGGTGAGCTTGTCCGCGTAGACGATGCCGGCTTTGAGGCAATTGAACTGGCGGTTATGCTCGGCGCGCTCGGCGGTGTAGATGTCCCAGGGAAAGAGGAGGCGTTCGACGGTCTGCGCGGGATAGCTTCCCTGATAGCCGGCGTTGTGAATGGTGAGCACTGCGCCACGATTGCGGAGAACCGGATCGTAGTAGTAGAGGGTGCGCAGATAAAGGGGCAGGAGCGCGGCCTGCC
>CAZSWI010000032.1:0-22272 GCA_964610635.1 uncultured Acidobacterium sp. | reverse complement strand
CTTTTGGCGGCGATATTTCAGCAGGCCTTCTGAACTGGGTTTATTGGACGGTCAGGTTGAGCTGAACGGTGTGCGTGATGTTCGACATTCCTCCGGTGATGGTGATGGTGTAGGTGCCGGCGGGGGTTTGATTCGGACCGCTGCCGGAGCCGCCACCCGAGCCTCCGGAGCCTCCAGAGCCGCCGCTACCACCACTTCCACCGGCTCCGCTGCTTCCTCCGGAGGCCGTGACGCCGCAGCCGGCGAGGCAGAGCGCCGCAGCTGTAAGAATGATGATCCCAGGCCTTGTTCTGAAGCGACGAAAACCGATCCACCACAGAGGGAGAGCCAGGGGAGGGAAGGCCAGGGCGAGCAGGGGTGCGGTTGCTTTCCAGTTGGGATTGCGACGGTCTGGAGGACGCCAGCCCCGATCGCGATGCAGAGCGGAAGAAGTTGAGGTTGTTGCAACCCCGGTCGCAATTGTCACGGTGACGCTGGAGGTATTGAGGCCGGTGACCGCCATGCTGGTGGGATTGAGCGAACAGGTCGCATTTTGCGGAGCGCCAGTGCAGGTCAGGGCCACTGTGCCGGAGGTTCCGCCGAGACCTTCCAGCTGGAGGGCGAAGGTTGCGGTTTCTCCACTTGTGAGGATGGCTGAGGTTGAACCGCTGACGGCCATGCTGAAGTCGTCGCCCGATCCTGAGAGAGCGACAGTGAGAGGCGCTGCGAGGTTCGAGGCAGAGATGGTAAGGGTTCCCGTGGCTGCTCCTGGGGTGGCGGGCGTGAATGTGATGCCGAGCTGGCAGTTCGCGCCCACAGCGAGCGACGAAGGACAGTTGTTGCCGGCCACGGCAAAACCGGCGGTCACGGCGGCGGCGAGGCTGGTGAGCGCGTAGCCGCCGCTATTGGTGACGGTCACGGTTTGGGCGGTGCTGGTGGTGGCAACCGCAAAGCCACCAAAGTCGATTGACTTCGGGGTAGCGGAGACGCCGGGCGGGGCGATGCCAGTCCCCGTCAAAGGAATTTTTTGGGTGCGAAATTCGTCGGTGACGGCGAGAGCGCCCGACTCTGCGCCGACAATAGTGGGAATGTACGAGACTGCGATGGAGCAGGTCGCGTGTGCCTGCAGGAGCGTTCCACAATTATTGACGGCGGTGAAGTCGCCGGGGGCGGTCGCGGCAATGCTGGTGAGCGGCTGATCGCCGCTGTTGGTGAGGGTGACCTGTTGGGAAGCACTGGCGGTTCCGATTTGCTGGCCGGCGAAAGTGACGGAGAGGGGAGCGAGGGTGTCGGTTGCAGGGGCCTGGCCGGTACCGGAGAGCTGGGCGGTTTGCGTGCCGAGGGCGTCGGTAACGGTAAGGGCGCCGGTGCGAGCGCCGGCTACGGTGGGTGTAAAGACGACGCTGAGGGTACAGCTATATTGGCTGGCCAGGGATTTGCCGCAGGTATTCGCGGAGATGGCGAAGTCGCCGGTGATGGTCTCTCCGGTGAGACCGATCGCCTCGCCGCCAGTGTTGGCAATGGTGATCAACTGGGGAGCCGATGGCGAGCCGATGGCGGCCGCAGGGAAGCTGAGCGCCGGCGGCGTGAGTACGATCGCCCCTGGAGCCACGCCGGTTCCGGAAAGCGCCACCGTCATCTGGCCGCCGGTGACGTTGGCGAAGACGGTCATCTGGCCGGTTCGGGCGCCGCTTTGGGAGGGATCGAAGATCACGGAGATCTGGCAGGATCTTGTGGGGGCGATTGGTTGGCGCACGCAGTTGTCTGTTTCGGTGAAGTCTCCAGTGAGAGCGATGCTCGAAATATTCAGATCAAGGTTGCCGGTGTTTGTGACGGTGACGTTTTGTGGGGAGCTTAGTGTCTGGACCTGCTGGGAGGGGAAGGTGAGCGAGGCGGGCTCGATGGTTGTCGATGTGGGAGCCATGCCGGCGGTGAGCAGATCGATCTGCCAGATGCCGCGGCCCCACGTGGCGGCGCTGAGCGTCTGAGTGGCGGCGCGGTTGTAGGTCATCAGACTAATGACCGGCGAATTGGGGAGTCCGCTACCGTAAACATTCCAACAGGCTCCGGTGACCGACGCGCAGTTGGCGACGCTCTGCGTGACATACACACCGGCGTCGAGGGCTACGTAGACGATGTTCGCGTTGTTGGGATCGACGATGATGCTGTTGGCGGGGGCGAGGGGGAGATTGGCGGTGATATCGGTCCAGTGCGAACCAGCGTCAGTGGAACGATAGACGAGAGGCACGTAGGCTGCGGAGTTGGAGAGGCCCTGGATGGTAACGTAAACGGTCTGGCCGGTGGGGTCGTGGGGATCGGGATAAATGCTCGAAATTGCGTACCCATTGGGATCGAACTGGGTTCCGTTCACGCTGCTGTTTGTTGTTGGCGAAGAGTACAGGTCAATCCATTTTGTATTCGAGGATTCCGACGCGCTGTCGATGGTTGCGGTGAAGATGTGACCGGGGATGAGTCCTCCGCCGTTGTAGACTCCGGCGATGCCGACGTAGAGCTGTTCGGCGGATTGGGATGAGGCTGACGCGATCGGGGCTGCGGCGAGGGCACGAATTTCGGCATTGCCGTTGCAAAAGGGCTCCTGATCGTCGTCGAGCATGGAGCTGAGCAGGTTGAGCTGGCTCCAGCCTGCGCCGGTGGCGGGACCTCGCCAGACGCGGCAGGTGCCGAGGATGATGTTGGCGGTGTTGAGGGGGTCGAGGATCCAGGGAGCCGGGATGGTCTGAAAATCGTTTTCCACCTGGGACTCGCCGATTACGGCGTTGGCGAAGCTGGCGAGGTCGCAGGCCGTGCCCTGAGTGCAGCGGTTGATGCCGACTCCGAACTCGGACGTGGCATACCAGTTCTCAGGATCGGAGGGATCGATGGCGGTCCCATTGCCCTCGCCGTTGAGGACCTGATTCCAGGCGGATGCAGTGACGCCGGGGGCTGCGGTTCCGAGGCTGCCAAGGGCTGCCAGCCAGGTTGACGGCGTGGTTGGATCCTGGCTGAAGTTTTCGACCTGCGCCAGGGAACCAAGGCCGCCGTTGAGATTCTGGAAATGAACCGGATCATCACTGGAGCAGGAGGGCGCCTGCTGGTTGACGCTGTCGGTCGAGCGCCAGAGTCCGCCATCGTTGCCGAAGTAGAGCAGGCCTTTGGCGCCGAAGGTTGCGTCAACGGCGTGCTGAGCGGGTGCGACGCGCGCAGCGTTGCAGGTTTGGGTGTTGGTGGTATTCCGCCAGACGCAACTGTTCGCGAGGCTGCACTTCCAGATGTCCGTTGTGCCAGCAAAGAGGAGCGTGTCCTGCTGGGAGGGCACAGCGGCGAGCCAGAGATCGTAATCCGCCTGGGCGATGACTCCTCCGTTGAGGATTTGGAGAGGTGAGTCCGGAATCCGCGTGCCGAAGTTGACGGTGGAGGAAGCACATGCTCCCGAGGCAAGTTGACAGACATCACGCCAGAGGCCCTGGTCGCGGTTATTCTGATCCACCGCCAGCGCGATGATGTCTCCCGTCAGGGGCTGAACGGCGAGCGCGCCACGGAAGATGGGGCACGCCTCGGAGCCGACCAGGTTGGGATTGGTGGGACACATGGTGGTGGTCAGGTTGACGCCTGGCTGGTTGGCGAGGCGGGTCCAGGTTATGCCGTCGGGGGACTCGTAATACCCGTGAAAGCGAATCGCGGCGTAGAAGCGCCGGCGAACGGGATTCCAGGAGACCGCGGTTGCTGGGTTACCGCCGGAATTCGAGAGCCTGTCTGGTCCCTGAACCACTTGCTGAGGGCCATCTTCGATGGTGGCTAACTGCCAGCTGACGCCGGCGTCGGGCGAGTAGTAGAGGCCGAGCATGCTCTGCGGGTTGGGGTGCGGGTCCAGGGTGGCATCGTAGCCCGACTGGGTAACGGCGGCGACGACGAGATTGGGCGTGGTGTTGCTCCATGCGAATCCGGCGAATGAGCTGCGGTAAAAGCTGTAGGTGATGCCGGAATAGGAGAGGCTTGAGGAGGTTGCGTGAATCAAAGTCCAGGTGTTGCCGCCGTCGGCAGAGCGGAGGACGCCTGCTCCATACCAGGAGGTGGTGGCGTCATTGGGGTCGCCGGTGCCTGCGAGAATCACGCCTGTGCCGCCTGGCTGGACGGAAACGGCGCCGATGCTGAGCGAGGTGGGAGCTGACGATGACCAGACGCTGAGGGTGTCCGTGAGGGGGATGAAGGCCACTCCGCCCGGGCTTCCAGCGGCGTTGATGGATTTCCAGACCCCACCGCCGCCCGTTCCGACATAGAGGGTGTTGCCCGAAGGGTCCGAGGGGTCGGCGACGAGGCTGGTCACTTCGCCGGTGATCAGGTTCCATGCGGAGGTGTTGACTTGAGAGGGTCCGACGGCTTGCCAGGCCGCCGCGAGGGATGGGCTCGATACAGCGGTTTGGGCCTGGACCGTGCGGGGGTGGGAGGCGCGAGCTCGGACGAGGGTGGTTGCGGGAGCCGAGCCACGAGGAGTCGGGCGGACCAGCGAGTGATCGGCTCGCGGATCGGTACCTGATTTTTGTGGCATCTGCGCCGGGGAGTCGAGCGCGAGCTGTTGACCCCAGGCGACGGCTCGGCCGTTTTCGAGGGTGGCTGCGCAGAAGAGTGCGATGACCAGTCCGATGACCGGTCCGATGACGGGTCCCACAAGCAGGGCCGCGAAGCGGCGGAAATTTCGACGGCCAGCGGCCATGCCGGCAGTCGACTGCGTTCGTGACGCCAAGGTGACGCCTCTCCGCAACCGAGGCGCTGGATGCGGTCTGTCCGTAGTTCCAGCGCGCGATTGCTGTTGCGTTCCAGCATTTCGGGGGCGAGCCGCCGACACAGGCGATCACGCGGTTTGCACCGCCGAGATGTGCCCATTATTCCGGCGGCGGGGAAACCAGGACACATTACTTTTAGCAGTGACGAGCACCCCTGGTACCCAAAAGAAGTCACATTGGGAAAGGGGGGCAGCAAGCTGGATTGCGGGTGGGATCCCGCAGAGATCTCAGGGAAAACGGGGGAAGGGTGTTACTGCTCCCGGTCGGCACGGGAAAGGAAAAGGGTTCAGAGCTCCTGATGCAGGCCAGCCGAGAAGGCTCTCTGAGCGGCAACCAGTTGGCTGACGGGCGCGGACGAATACCTGCCGTGAGCCGACTGGGCCGACTCATATTGGGTGATCGCCTCGGCGGATTCGGCGAGTGACTCTTCGCTTGAAAAGAGGCACGCGGTCGCGGTGCGCCATACAATCTCGAGGTCGCTGCGGAAAGTAGCTTTGCGCATGTACTCGAGATCGAGATGGGCTTTGGCGGGCTTCACGAACAACTCGTAGAAGGTCTCCAGCTGATCTTCGGGAATCTCGGAGAGGAACTCTTCCTCTTTGCGGAAGGCGAGGGTGGCCGCGCCGGTAATGCCGGGGCGGCAGGCCATGTGCAAAGCCTCGTGGTGAGGCAATTTGGGACGTGGTCCGACCAGGCACATATCGCCGCGGAGGACATTCCAGAACTGGGGCAGCTCATCGAGCTTGTAGCGGCGCAAGAGGGCGCCAACCGGGGTGATGCGGGCATCGCCGCTGACGGTGATGGAGGAGTTGCTTCCTTTTTTAGGGCACATGGAGCGGAACTTGAAGAGGGTGAATTCCCTGCCGTGGCGACCCATCCGTTTTTGCCGGAAGAAAATGGGACCGGGCGAGCCCAGGCGCACCATCGCAGCGGCAAAGGCCATCAGCGGGAGGAACACGATCAGAGCCAGCGCAGCGGCGGTGAAATCCAGAGCGCGGCGTGCACCGGAAAGCGCCCAGGGACTCGCATCGCCGACGGTTCTTTTGAGCGAAAGGGCAGTATTGCTGCGCGCATCGCTCAGCTGAGCATGGAATCGGGCGGTTCGACCGGCAGAAGGGATATGCTTGACATCTTCTGAACGATCACCAGTTTCCGAGGGAAAAATATTATCGAATGAAAGCGAGCTCATCCCACCCATCACAACGGCTTGGCATTCTGACGTACGCAAACTACGGAAAGCGGAATCGATCTTCCGGCGGGTCTTAATATGGATTACCGATGTTACTAACCGGTAATCGACTATTCTGTGTTTCTGGGTTGAAGTATACAAGGGACGCGGGAAATTCAAGGATCATTTTTGGCCATCTGAGCACTAATGTCACGAGAGGGTCATTACGACAATAACCCTCCCAAAATGGTCACAACAATCCCCCAAAAGTACGCGTTGGCCGTCCTGGGGTGAGGGCGTGCTAGACTGTCCTCGCAGGAACGTTACGCGCGAATCGATGAAAAGACTGAGTTCGCGGCGGATTTCGAGTCCGCTCTCTCCTTCGTGCATTAATTTCGTATGACCAGACAACTCGCCTTGTTGTTGGTGGCCTCGTGCCTCGTACCCGGGTTGCAGGCCGGGGCCCAGGACAGTGTTACGGGCAGTCAGCAAAACCAATCGGTTAGTCCGGACTGTTCCGATCCGCTCCTGGCAAGTTCGTCACAATGCTCAGCACAGGGTCAGAACCAGAATCCGATTTCTCCGTCGAATCCGTCGGGGCAATCGGGCCAGAACGGGGTACAGGCACCCCTTAATTTCAATTACACGGACAACGAAAATCTGGGCCGCCAGACGCAAAACCGGCAGCAGCAGCAACAACAAACGCTGCCCCCTGAGCCGCTGACGGAATTCCAGAAGTTTGTGGCCTCGACGACCGGCCAGGTTCTTCCAATATATGGAGCGAATCTGTTTCGTCAGGTTCCTTCGACGTTTGCCCCACTGGATCTGGCTCCAGTCCCTCCCGATTACCTTATCGGCCCGGGAGACGAATTGCTTATTCGGGTTTGGGGGCAGGTCAATTTCCGGGCCGACGACCGCGTGGATCGTTCAGGAGAGATTTACCTGCCGCAGATCGGGCCGGTGCATGTGGCGGGAGTTCCGTTCTCTGCGCTCGATGCGCACATCCGCTCGGCGGTGGGAAGAGTTTACCGGAACTTCGATCTGACGACGGATGTGGGGCAGATTCGAGCCATTCAGGTTTACCTGGCAGGGGAAGCGCGGCGTCCAGGGATGTACACGGTGAGTTCGCTCAGCACTCTGGTGGACGCGCTGTTCGCAAGCGGTGGTCCGTCGTCCGGGGGATCCTACCGCCATATCGAATTGCGGCGAGAAGGCAGGCTGGTCACCGACTTCGACCTTTATGCTCTGCTGATTCACGGCGACAAATCGAAAGACGTGACGCTGGCGAACGGCGACGTGCTTTTCATCCCGCCTGTTGGAGCCCAGGTGGCGATGACCGGGAGCGTCAGGCAGCCTGCAATCTATGAGTTGCGGGCGGGTGAGTCGCTGGCGGGAGCTCTGGCCGATGCGGGGGGCGCTTCGGTTGTGGCGGCTGAGGGGCGTTTGTCGATCGAGCGCATCGACGAGCATCGCGATCGGTCCGCGATGGAGGTGGGATGGGACCAGGCGGGTCTCGGGACGGTCCTTGCGGACGGGGATCTGATTCGCGTGTTCTCCATCGTCCCGCTTTATCAGAAGACGGTGACACTGCGCGGGAATACGGCGAATCAGGGGCGATTTTCGTGGCATGCGGGCATGCGAATCAGCGAACTGATACCGGACAAAGAGTCGTTGATCACGCGCAATTACTGGTGGAAGCGGGCGCAGCTTGGATTGCCAGCACCGGAATTTGAACCGCTGCAGGATTTTCCGAATCTTCGTCAGCCCTCGACGCCGATGGATCTGCCGCGACGGCAGCTGATCGAGCCTCGGGTCAACAACGGGTTGACGATTCCCGGAGGGCAGGGGTTGAGCAATGGGAGGACGGCCGGACCGGCACAAGAGAATTACCCGGATCAGAACTACGGCCAGAATTACAGCCAGAACCAGGCCAATCCGGGCGATAATTCCGGGGGCCAGGCGGGTTTGGCGGGCGCGACGAACGGGTCATCGAGAAACCTCACGGCTGCCCAGCGGCCAGGAAGCGCCACCCTGGCAAGCGAGCAATCGGAAAACATGACGGGAGCGGCTCAGTCGACAACCCATACCGACGTTGGGCCGATAGCCCCGGAGATCGACTGGGATTACGCAGTCATTGAAAGGCTCGATGCGGCCACGCTGAAAACGACACTGCTCCCGTTCGATCTGGGCCGGCTGGTGCTGCAGCATGATGCTTCGCAGGATCTGGCACTCGAGCCGGGGGATGTGGTGTCCATTTTTTCCGAGGGCGACATCCGGGTTCCGATTGCGCAGCAGACCAAATTTATCCATCTCGACGGCGAGTTCGTGCACGCCGGGGTATATACGGTCGAGGCAGGCGAAACGCTCCGCGACCTGGTGCAGCGGGCAGGGGGACTGACGGCTGCCGCGTATCTCTACGGTTCTGAATTCACGCGCGAGTCGACTCGGGCCATCCAGCAACGAAGGCTTGATGAGTACGTGCAGACGCTGGAGATGCAGATGCAGCGGGGCAACCTGGCGCTGGCCTCCTCGCCGGCGAGTTCGGCACAGGATCTGGCCAGCGGGGCGGCAGCGCAGAACAGCGAACAGGAACTGCTGGGGCGGCTCCGGCAGATGCGGGCGACCGGCCGCATTGTGCTGGAATTCAAGGCGGGCAGCAGCGGGCTTGACGTTTTGCCCGATATTGCGCTGGAAGATGGAGATCGATTCGTCGTACCTCCGGTGCCTGCCAGCGTAAACGTTGTGGGCTCGGTGTACGACCAGAACTCGTTCCTGTTTGAGACGGCGCGGCGGGCGGGGACCTATCTCCATCTCGCGGGTGGACCGAATCGTGACGCCGACAGGAAGCACGTCTTTATCATCCGGGCTGACGGTTCGGTAATCAGCCGGGAAGCGGAGAGCGGAATCTGGGGCAATGAGTTCGACAACCTGCGGATGAATCCAGGCGATACGATCGTGGTTCCGGAGAAGACGTTCAAGCCCTCGGCGCTGCGGGGCTTCCTTGACTATTCGCAGCTTTTCTCGCAGTTTGCGCTGGGCGCCGCGGCACTCAGCGTGATTCAGTAATCGAACAGGCGCGGCCATTCAACCTGTAAGATACGGTTATCGCGCGCCGTCCTCCGGGGTCGGGCCGAGCTCATGGCAACAGAAACCCACTATTCCGATCTGAAGGAATCGTCCGGCGTTCTTCCGGCGGTGGCGCGCGGGCCGGGTTCCGCCCCTGACACACGGGACGAGATCACTTTGTTCGAGCTGCTGCTGGTGGTGGCGGAACGCTGGCGGACGGTCCTGATGGTTACGGCGGCGTGCGCAATCGTGGCGCTGGTAGTGTCGTTTCTTCTGCCTAAGTCCTACACGGCGACGGTGGTACTGCTGCCTCCGCAGCAGAACTCGTCGATGGCATCGGCGATCGCTTCGCAGCTTGGCAATCTGGGCCCGGTGGCAGCTCTGGCGGGGGGCAGTCTGGGTATCAAGAGCCCCAACGACATGTATGTCTCGATGATGAAAAGCGAGAGGGTTGAAGACAGCATGATCCGGGACTACGAGCTGGAGCGGGAGTACCGGGCGAAGCTGATGTCGGATGCGCGGAAGGCATTCGAAAAACATGCGAGTGTGGACGGGGCGGGCAAGGACGGCCTGATCCGGATTACTGTCGAGGATCGCAATCCCGCGCGTGCGGCGCAACTGGCCAACGGTTACGTGCAGCACTTCCAGGAATTGTCGCAGACGCTCGCCATCACGGAAGCCTCGCAGCGGCGGCTGTTTTTCGAGAAACAGCTGGAACAGGCGAAGGACAATCTTGCGAATGCGGAAGAGGCACTGAAGCAGACGGAGCAGACCACGGGCCTGATCCAGCTGGATAGCCAGGCGCGCGCTCTGATCGAGTCCGCAGCGAACCTGCGAGCGCAGGTTGCCGCGAAAGAGGTCCAGATTCAGGCCATGCAAACGTATGCGACGGGGGAGAATGCGCAACTGGTCGAAGCGCAGCAGGAACTGGAGAGCCTGCGCGCCCAGCTGGCAAAGCTGGGTGGGTCCGAGGACAGCGCCAACTCGCTGATTGTGCCGAAGGGGAAGGTACCGGAAGCGGGGCTGGAATATGTACGAAAGCTGCGCGACGTGAAGTATTACGAGACGATTTTCGACATACTGGCGCGGCAGTTCGAGATCGCGAAGCTGGATGAGGCAAAGGAAGGCGCGCTGGTTCAGGTGGTCGATCCCGCGCTGCCGCCGGACCGGAAATCGTTTCCGAAGCGGGGGATGATTGTGGTGGTCGCCACATTCGCTGGGTTCTGCCTGGGGATCGTGGTGGCTATTCTCCTGGCGGGCTGGGAGCGTCTGCATTCGGATCCCGAGGCCGAGGCTAAGCTGGCGCAACTCCGGAATGCATTTCGGAGCGGGGGCGCTTCCGCCGGTTGACTGATTAGGCGTCGGATTATTCCGGCAAGTCCTTCGAACCTGTAATAGACAGCTTTGTCGATACGCCGCCGGTGGTGGTGTCGGCGCCGGGTGAGACGCCTCCCACAAAAATCTGGTAATCGCCAGCGCGGACGGCGCGGGTGCCGCTGTCGTCGACCTGGCTCAGCTGGCGAGCGTCGAGCCTGAAGTGGACGATGGCGCTTGTGTGCGGGGCAAGGTGCACGCGCTGGAAGCCCTCGAGGCTGCGCAGCGGATAGACGCTTCCCGAAGGGGGGATCAGGTAGAGCTGGGCTACTTCGTCACCCGCCCGGTCGCCGGCATTGGTGATGCGGACATCGGCGGTCAGAGGATCGCCTGCCTGGAGCGATTCCGACGAGAGCTTCAGATCCGAATAGCGAAACGTAGTGTAACTGAGGCCGAAGCCGAAGCGGTAGAGAGGGTCGCCAGAGAAGTAGCGGTAGGTGCGGTTCTTCATGCTGTAGTCGGTGAATGGCGGGAGCTGGCCGTCGGAGGCGTAGAAGGTGACGGGCAGGCGGCCGGAGGGGTTCACATTGCCGGTGAGCACGCCGGCGATGGCTTCGCCGCCGGCTTCGCCTGGATACCAGGCTTCGAGGAGTGCGGCGGCGTGGTCGTTCGCCCAGTTCATGGCGATGGCGCTGCCGCTCATCAGGACGACGACGACGGGTTTGCCGGTTGCGGCGACCGCTTCGAGGAGATCCTGCTGGGTTTGTGGCAGGTCGAGGTTGGTGCGGTCGCCGCCGGCGAAGCCTTCAATGTGCACGGGCATTTCTTCGCCTTCGAGATTCGGCGAGATGCCCACGAAGGCTACGACCATGTCAGATTGCTTCGCGGCCTCGACGGCTTCGTTACGCAGGATTTGGGCGGGGGCGCGCCATTCGAGGGTGACACCTGCTCCGAAGAGAGGCACGCTAAAGGTGTATTCGATGCGGATGGGGTGGGGATTGGTGTCGGCGATGTCGACAGCAAAGGAATCAGGCTGGTGGCGGCCCTGTTTCGCGATGACCTGCTTGCCGTCGAACCAAAGGGCGGCGCTGAATTTGTCGCCGCAATCCCAGCAATCGGCGGTGCGCACCGAAAGCTGATATTTGCCGGGAGCTGGCGCGGTGAAGAAGCCGGTCCAGCGGACGCTGTAATTGGTGCGGGAGATTTTGGGGGCGGGACTGGCAGCGTCCCAATCGAAGTCGATCTGCTTATCGGTGCGGGTGAAGGCCGGGGTTCCGGAAAAATTCGGATTGTCGAAATATTCGCCCTTGAGGCCTTGTTCTTTGGAGGCCGCGGCGGGGTGCAATGCGGTGCGGGGAACGACCACCGGAAGTTCCTCGACGTAGGCCGAGCCCTGGGCGTAAGTGACGACGGCTTTGCCGCGGAGGGCATCTTCGATGCCGTCGAGGGGCAGCGATGGGTGAGAGGGGATCGCGTTGTAGTTGCCTTCAATGGCGGGGAGGGAAGCTGCGTTGGGACCGATGACGGCGATGCGTTTGAGGCTGGGCTTGAGCGGCAGGGCGCCATCGTTTTTGAGCAGGACGATGGCTTCGTGGGCGGTTTTGAGAGCGAGGGCGCGATGTTCGGCAGAGTCGACTTCCGAATACGGAAGCTGGGCGTATTTGACCTGGGCTGGCGGGTCGAAGACCCCGAGCCGGAAGCGCGCAGTGAAGAGACGGCGCACGGCCTGGTCGATGTCGGATTCGGCGATGAGACCATCGTGGACGGCCTGGACCAGCGACTTATATTCGTCGCCGCAACTGGTGTCGGTGCCGGCTTTCACGGCGATGGCGCTGGCGTGGGCGGCGTCAGGCGAGAAGTGATGGCCGTGGGCGGAATAGAAATCGCCGATGGCGCCGCAGTCGGAGGTGACGAAGCCCTGGAAGTTCCAGGCCTTGCGGAGGTGCTGGCCGAGCAACATGGTGTTGGCGCAGGCGGGCACGCCGTCGATGGCGTTGTAGGCACACATGGCGGAGTCGGCGTGGCTCTCGGTGATGGTGGCGCGGAAGGCGGGCGTATAGGTGTCCTCAAGATCGTGCGGGGTGACGTCGACGTTGAATTCGTGGCGTTGCGACTCGGGGCCGCTGTGTACGGCGAAATGCTTGGGGGTCGCGATGGTGCGGAAATATTTAGGGTCGTCACCCTGGAGGCCGTTGACGAAGGCCACGCCCATGCGGCTGGTGAGGAATGGGTCTTCGCCGTAGGTCTCCTGGCCGCGGCCCCAGCGGGGATCGCGGAAGATATTGATGTTGGGCGACCAGATGGTGAGGCCGAAGAAGATGCTGTGGAGGTTGTCGCGCATGGCCTGGTTGTATTTGGCGCGGGCTTCGGTGGAGACGACGGTGGCGACCTGATGCTGCAGGTCTGTATCCCAGGTGGCGGCGAGGCCGATGGCCTGGGGAAAGAGGGTGGAGTAGCCGGCGCGCGCGATGCCGTGGAGGCCTTCGCTCCAGTAGTCGTATTCGGGGACGCCGAGGCGAGGGATGGCGGCGGCGTGATTTTCCATCTGCGAGACTTTTTCGTCGAGGGTCATCGCGGAGACCAGCGCGTTGACGCGTTTGTCGAGAGGCTGTGATGGGTCGAACCAGGGTTGGCTGGCCGAAGATGGGTTCGCAGCGGGTTGGGCGAGGGTGGCCGGGACGAGACCGGCGCAGAGGATGGCGATCAAGGTCGCAAGGCAGAGCTTCCGATTCACGAACACAGCGTGACTCCTTTTTGTAGGCGGGGGAATTCTCTCACATTGCGATGCTGGTGGGGCGAGCGGTCACCAATCCCAGACGGTTCCGTCGAGTTTGCGCAGCGTTGGCAGGTAGGCGCACTGGTAGGGATACTTCGCGGCGAGCTCTTCGTCGAGATCGACGCCGAGGCCGGGGGCTTCGCCGGGGTGCATGTATCCATTATCGAAACGATAGCTGTGGGGGAAGACGGCGTCGGTTTCTGCGCTGTGGGGCATGTGTTCCTGGATGCCGAAGTTGTGAATGGCGAGGTCGAAGTGCAGCGCGGCCGCCATGCAGACGGGGGAGAGGTCGGTAGGGCCGTGGCATCCGGTGCGGACGTGGTAGAGGGCAGCGAAGTCGGCGATCTTTTTGAGAGCTGTGAATCCGCCGGCGTGGGTGAGGGTGAGGCGGGCGTAGTCGATCCATTGGTTGCGGATGAGATCATGCACGTCCCAGATTGAGTTGAGAACTTCGCCGGTGGCGAGGGGGGTGGTGGTGTGTTCGCGGATGACGCGAAAGCCTTCCTGGAACTCCGCCGGGACGGGGTCTTCCATCCAGAAAAGATGGAAGGGTTCGAGTTCTTTGCCGAGGCGGGCGGCTTCAATGGGACTGAGGCGATGATGGCAGTCGTGCAGGAGATGGAGGTCGTCGCCGAACTGTTCGCGGACGCGGGCGAATAATTTGGGTACGTGATTGAGATATTTTTCAGTGGACCAACGGCTCTCGGAAGGAAGGCCGCGCTCCGCGGGTTCGTAGGGCTGAGCGCCTTTGGGAACGCCGTAGGTTGCGTCGAGGCCGGGAATGCCGCTTTGCACGCGGATCGCCTTGTAGCCCATCGCAATGTGGCGGGCTACGTCTTCGCATGCTTCTTCAATGTCGTTGCCATGGGCGTGCGCGTAGACAAGGACGGCGTCGCGGCTGCGGCCGCCGAGGAGGTTATAGACGGGGGTATTGAGCGCTTTGCCTTTGATGTCCCAGAGGGCCATGTCGATGGCGGCGATGGCGGACATGGTGACCGGGCCGCGACGCCAGTAGGCTCCGCGATAGAGATATTGCCAGATGTCTTCAGTTTGGAAGGGGTCTCGATTCAGGATGCAGGGAATGAGGTGGTCGGTGAGATAGCTGGCGACGGCGAGCTCGCGTCCGTTCAGGGTTGCGTCGCCGAGGCCGTAGATGCCTTCGCCGGTTTCGATCCTGAGGGTGACGAAATTGCGGCCGGGAGAGCAGATGTTGACGGAGGCGTTGGCGATTTTCATGGGTGGCGTTTGGTCGCGGGCGCGGCGGGCTGAGGCACGATTTCAATGTAGTCGATGGGCGCGGGTTCGGTGTCGTCCGGATGACCTTCAATGGTGAGCACGTCGCCGGGGCGCAGCGGAACGCCATGCAGAGTGTATCGCGTCGATGTATCTCCGTTGGGCGCCTGCCCGGGCAGCATGTTAATCGCAGTCCACCTGGCGATCTGCTTGTGGTTGAGAAGCAGCTGAAATGTCGATGCACCTTGCCTGAAATCGAAGTACTGTACGGCGATATCATAGGCTCCCGCGGAACGGTCGAGATGCGCTGTTGCTGTGCAGGCCGCGCGGTCTTTACAGACCCAGGCTTTACCATCGGTCGCTGATTCCCACGGAGTCACGTCGACGGGCGTGTAGCCATCGCGCTGCATTTGAGATGCCGTGATGCGGTTGGGATCGTGGTCGATGCGGCCATTGTCGTCGGGGATGCCGGAGATTTTTGCGAACCAGCGGTTGACGGCGTCGCGCCAGACGATGGCGTGACCGGCCTGGTATTCGAGGAGTTTGAGCGTCTGGATGTAGCGCTCGTCGTCGATCAGGCCATGCAGGGTTTGCCATTGTTGGACCAGCCCTGCGCCGTCGTCTGCTCCCTGATAGTGGAGATCGTAGATGGTCTGGATGATGGTTTTGCCGGTGTGCAGCCGATAGGTGTACGGCACGTGATGCATGAAGAGCAGCAGGTTGTCAGGGCAGGTTTTGAGCGAAGTGAACATTTGCACGACCTGCGACGGATATTGGCCGATGAAGCCGGTACCGGTCTCTACTGTCCGATCCATGCCCACGCCGTTACGATCGGCGCGAATCCACTGGCCCCAACCGTTGTTTTCCTGGGACTGCGGGGCGGGGCCGTAATGCGGACCGGTGATGTTGGTGAGGGTCTGGAGACCGAGCGGCCCGGTGTAGTCCTCATAGATGGGCCATGAGGAGAGCAGCATGTGCGTGATGGTGCTGACGACTTTTTCGTTGTTGCTGAAGCTGAGGCGGGACCAGTCTCTGGCGATGGTCTCGGAGGATGTGTTGGGATTCCAGGCGAGGCGGGCAAATCCGTATAGATTCGCCATGGCGAGGGGGTGGGCGAGCCAGTTGGTATCGAGGCCGACGTTGGCGACGCCGACGTATCCTCCGAGCGGTCGTTGGAAGGTCTTGCCGTCGACAATGTCTTTCAACGGAGTCGAGCGATTGTCAGCACGCAGATCGAAGTCGAGGTAGGTCTTCCACTGGGTTGGCAGGAAGACAAGATGACGCTGCTGGCCCATGTATTCCTGCGTGACCTGGAGCTCGACTGCCTCGTTTGTTTTGGGCAGGCCTGCAAACAGCGGCGAGACTGGCTCGCGCACCTGAAAATCGATCGGACCGTTTTTGATTTGTACGATCACGTTGCCGGCGAACTGGCCGTCGAGGGGGTGGAAGATGTCGTACGAGGCACGGGCGCGATCTGCTTTCGGATCGTTCCAGTCGAGATGGTGGTTGTAGACGAAGGCGCGATAGAGGACGACGCCGCCGTGCGGCCTGAGGGCGGCGGCCAGCATGTTCGCCGCGTCCGCAGGAGTTCGCCCATACCGGGATGGGCCGGGCTCGCCTTCAGAATCCGCCTTAACGACGAAGCCGGCGAAGTCGGGAATGGCTGCGTAGATCTCGTCGACTTTGTCGCGCCACCACGCGGCGACTTTCGCATCTCCGGGATCGAATGTGTCGAGGCCGCCGATGGCCTGCGGACTGTTAATGGCGACGGAGAGGGAGAGACGCACGCCCCATGGGCGAAAGGCGTCGGCAACGCGGGCTACTGCGCGAATCATTTCAGGTTGGAGCAGGTGCGGATCGGCGTTGACGTTGTTGATGGTGCATCCATTGATGCCGACCGATGCCAGCAGGCGGGCGAACTCGCCGGCGCGGGTGAGATGGGTGCGTACGGAACCATTGTCAAAGAAGATGGACGGACCCGCGTAGCCGCGTTCGATGGTCCCGTCGAGGTTGTCCCACTGGTTGACCCAGCGGATGGGGGCTGCGGGTGAGTCAGCTCCGGCCATGGACGCACGGGACTCGCCGCGGGCGATGCCTGAGAGCGTGTGGAACGAACCGTAGAGAATGCCACGAGGGTCGGCGCCAACGATGAGCCAGCGGTGGTGACCGTGTTCGGTGAGGACGGTAAGAGCAAAGCCTTCCGGTCCGAGCGATGGGGCGTGGTAGTTGGGAAAGGGTTCGCGCAGTTCGTCTGTGGTTCCGAGGACCCAGGCATCTTCGCTGGGGATTTTTGTTTCGACGCGGAGGGTTCGCCCCAACATGGATCGCACACCGCGGCGGATTTCGGTTTCCGCGCTCGCGGCCACGAGCGATGGGTCGAGGTTGACGATGACTGCGGGTATTTCGCGATGCACGGCGGCGGTTGGGTTGGGGGATGGTTGGGCGTAGCGGAGCCATGCCTGCGAGCCGTCTTCTGCGTGAAGCATCGCACAGAAAACGATACTCAACGTAAGGAGAGAGCGGAATCGGCGGGCGCGCATTCGATTCATCCTTATTGATTGACGCCGCTGGCGAGGTAGCCTCCATCAACGGCCAGGATTTGGCCGGTGATGAAGGATGCGCTTTCGGAGGCCAGGAAAACCGCCGCGCCCACCAGTTCGTCGAGACGGCCGTAGCGATTCATCGGAGTGCGCATGAGGACTTCGCGGCCACGCGGGGTTTTGTCGAGAAGCTCCTGATTGAGAGCGGTTGGAAAAAAGCCGGGGGCGATGGCGTTGACGCAGACGCCGTGACGGGCGAGTTCGACGGCCAATGATTTGGTGAGAGCGCCGAGGCCCGCTTTGCTCGCGCCGTACGCCGCGACTTCATGGAACGCGACGAACGTGGCCAGCGATGCGATGTTGATGATTCTGCCCCATCCCTGGCGCACCATGCCAGGCGCGACAATCTGGCAGGCGCGAAAGGCACCGGTGAGGTTGGTTTCGACAATCCTGCTCCAGTCCTGTTCCGAGCATTCGAGGGTAGGCACGCGCTTCGTGGTGCCGGCGGCGTTGACCAGGATGTCGATTTTGCCGAAGGCGGCTATGGTTTGCTCGTGGAGTTGTTCGAGTGAACTGCGATCGAGCACATCGGCGCAGACTTCGAGCGAACCGCGGCCTGTGGCGCGAATCTCGTGGGCGACGTTGGCGACCTCGCTGGGGCGGCGCGACGCGGCTACGACGTCGGCTCCGGCTTCGGCGAGGCCGATGGCGATGGCGCGGCCGATGCCGGAGGTGCCACCGATGACGAGGGCGACGCGGCCGCTTAGGTCGAATCGGTTTCGAACCGGGTTCGCTGGCATCGCTTAGGGTTTGGCCGGATTCAGAATTGCCGGAATGTAGAAGTGGAAGAAGCGGTCGGAGGCGGAATCGAGGCAGACGTTGGCGTTGGGCGGGCCATCAGTGAGCCGTGTGAATCCCTGGTCGTCGATTTCGATGTGCATAGGCTGCGTGGGGCAGAGAGCGGGGTCGATCGCGGCGGCGACGGCCATGGCATCGAAGAGCGTCGGCGTCGGGTTACCGGTCGACGCGCTCCACTCCGCATAAAGCGAGAGCAGGGCGTCGGTGGTGGGCGTGGCCTGGCTGAACAGGATGTCACGCAGCGTTTCGTCGAGCTTGAGTTGCGTGGAGTCGAGGGGCATGACGTAGAGCGGGACACCGGAGGCGAAGAGCTTTCGCGAGGAAGCGATGTCCATCATGATGTTGTATTCGGGTTGAGGGCCACGGTTGGGCAGGTAGCCGAGGTCGCCATAACCGCGACGGATGGAGCCACCCATGAGGACGACTCTCTTCAGGAGGCGGAAGGTTGAGGGATCCTTGTCGATGAGCGCGCCGATGTTGCTGAAGGGCGAAACCGCGATCAGGGTGATCTGGCCTGGGTTGCGGCGGATGGCGTCGAGGGTGAAGGCGGTTGCGTCGGGCCAGCCGGTTGCGGGCTCGGGTTCGGCCTGAGCCCATCTTGCTTGCGAGAACGTGGACGAGGCGTGCGTCTTCGGACCCGCGTTAACGGGGATGTCTGCGCGGCCCACGGTGCGAAGCAGACGCGCGGTCAGCCGTGCGCGCAGATCGGTATCACCCCAGGCTGTGGTTACGCCGATCACTTCAAGCTTCGGGCTGGAGACGGCCAGGGCGAGAGCGAAGGCGTCGTCGATGTCGTCGCCGATGTCGGTGTCGAAAATGACTTTTTGTTTTTGGGTCGACTCTGTTGGTCTCTGGGCGTTGGCTTTGTGTGCGCCGCCTGCGCCTGCAATCAACGCGAGGATTGTGAGAATGACCGCGTGATTCGGAGCGGATTTTACGATCGAGATTTGCATACTGCCTTTCTTCGGCGACAGGTGACCGATTGGCCACAATTCTGCCGCTCTTTACGTCCGCATTTCCAGTTGCGCGGATGAGGGTGAGGCTGCCTGTTCCTCAAAGATAACGATTCGGTTGGAGGCGCGCAGCCAGCCTGCGGGCACGTGGTAGTAGCGTTGGGACAGAGCGCCGCTCGGGTTGCTCGCCGCGATAAGCCAGTGACGGCCGACCGCGTTGCCGTTCACCCAAATCATTCCTTTGCCAAGGCCTGCGGCGTCAAGGCGGAAGACGGCATTCGTTTTGAGAACATCGGCGGGAATACGAATTTCGGTCTTGTACCAGCGGAGTGGGCGCGGCTGGTTCGGGGAATTCCAGCGGGGGTGGGGCTGGCCCGCGTAGAGATTTTGCTTCTCGCCGATGAGTCCGGAGCGCATGGTCCAGTTGCGGACCGGCGTGCCATTGAGGAAAACACCCTGCCAGATGCCTTTGCGCTCGAAGTTCATGGGGCTGGCGATTTGCCAGTCGCCTTTGATCATGCCGAGCGCGGTCGAAAGGAGATCGATACGATGCGCGCCGGCGGTCAGGGGGGGAAGGGTAAAGCGGTGCTGAAAGCCGTGCTCGTGGCCCACTTCGCTGACGTTAGCGACAACGCGGGGGTGCGCTGGGTCGTCAGGGGTGATGGCGCCGCGATCCTCGCTGAGAGGCAGCCTTGAGGTTGCGACGAGACGATCGTCGACGAACAGATAGAAGAAGTCGGCGCCATAGGGGATGAGGATTTCCTGGGGACCGTCATCATCCACCTGGACCACGGTGCTGAACCAGCAATAGTCGGTGGCGTCTTTGGTGAGGGAGAGTTGCTCGACAGGTTCGAGGGAAACGATGCCGGCATCGCGGCGATCGGCGGGCATGGGCTCGTCGAATGACAGCCATTGCAGCGGTTCCGCGTGGGCTTGGGTGACAGGTTTCCAGGTTGAGGCGACGAAACTTCGTGCCACGGCTTCGTGGGCGGCATTCGTATCGAAGAGCGTTTCGCCTTTTGCGTTCACCAGACTGGCCTGAGCGTTCCAGTTCATGAAGGCGACGAAGTCCTGGCCGGGCGATGGCTCCTGAACTTCATTCTGGACGAGGTGCAATTCGTCTTGTCCGAGACGCCACGTGGTAGTTCGTTGGCTGCCCGCGGTGTTCTCCGAGCGATCGCCTTCGAGCAGCAGCGAGGTGTGCTCATGGAGCACGGCATGAAGGCGGCCGAGGCAGACTCCGGATGCGGTGATGGCGCCGAACTCATCGAGGGGCGCGGAATAATCATATGAGGTGGTCTGCAGATACATGGAGGTGCGGCCGAAGTTTGAGCCGCCGTGCCAGGGATAGTAGTTGAAACCCGAGCCGCCGCGGCTGATGAAATCCAGAACACCGCCGGCGATGGAGCGAACGTCGCGGCCGGGAGTGTTGCGGCCTCCCCACACTCTGTACCAGGAGGGGTAAAGCTCGGTCCAGAGGAGGGGTGTTCCTGGGTGCGATTGGCGCACCTTTGCGATGCGCTCGGGCGGAATGATGAAGCCGTTGGAGGTTTCAATAGCGCCCTGCGCGCCGCCCTCGCAGGTGGTGGTGGGAACGCTGGCATAGCCGAGGCGCTGGGCGAGTTCGACGATCCAGCGCAGATACTCCTGGCCGGCGTCGCCGTAGCGCTTCGCGACGTTGGCGTATTCATTCTCGACCTGGACCAGGATGATGGGTCCACCGTTCGAAGCCAGGCGGGGCCTGACCACCTCGGCCAGGCGCTCCAGGAATGCTTGCACGCGATCCGTGTACGGCTTGCTCATGGTGCGGATGACGATGCCGGGCTCGTCACGGAGGTAGGGCGGGTAGCCGCCGTAATTCCACTCCGCACAGATGTAGGGGCCGACGCGCAGGAAGACGGCCAGACCGTTTTGCTGGCAGAGGTCGAGGTAGTGGCCAAGATCGCGATCGCCGGAGAAGTCATAGACCCCGCGGCTGGTTTCGTGCACGTTCCAGAAGACGTAGGTGGCGACGGAGTTGAGTCCCAGGGATTTGCTGCGCTCGAGAAGAGTGGGCCACATGGCGCGCGTGGATCGCGGGTAGTGGATCTCTCCACAGGCGAGGAGCATGCGGCGCCCGTTCAGGAGGACGGAACGTTCGTCGAACGAAACCGGGCGTTGGGGCGCAAGCCCGATCTCCTGCGCGTACCCTGAGCGGGCCAGACTGCAAAGGGCCGCGGCAGCGCTGGCTTTCACGAAGTCCCGCCTGTGGATCACCAGGTCCGCCTCCAGATCGGCGTCGTTGCGACGCGCGGTCCAGTTTACGCTGGGGGACTGTATCCGGGTTTTGCTACACCCCCTGGATCGCGAAGGGCAGAATCGCTGGGCGATTTATCTGCCGATGCCGGAGGGAAGAATGCGTCGGCGTCCATTGTTCATGCGGGTCCGGACGAAATACCCCTCGGCTGGAGACTCACCGGGGCACGTTTACCAACGATTACCTTCGCTATCTTCTGATCGAGGGCCTGGTTCACCGAAAGTTCGGTTAGTTTTGCGCCGGTGCTTCCTGGCTCGGCCTGTTCCACCCGCTTCCTGATCTGACTTCAACCAGCGGGATAGAGCTATCATCGTCTCACTTGGACGAGGATTCTTTTCGGTCGAACAGAAGAGGGATGCGGATGAGACGGCGTGAATTTCTTGCTTCGGGGCTGGCTGCTTCGGCTGTGACGCTGGCTGCGCGGGTGGGAGATGCGGAGACGGCGGCTTTGTCGAGTGGGTTTTCAATGAAGGCTCGGCAATATTATGAGCTGCGGAAATATTTCCTGGAACAGGGGCCGCAGGTTGCGCTGGCGGATAAGTATGTTTCGGGGGCGCTGATCCCGGCTTTGAATCGGATGGGGATTGCGCCGGTGGGGGTTTTCAATTTGTCGATTGGGCCGGAGACGCCGGTGTTGTATCTGGTACTGCCCTGCTCCAACGTGGGGACGCTGGTGAATGCGGAGCTGGGTTTGCGGACGGACCAGGAGTTTTTGGCGGCGGCAGATGCGTTCTGGAGTGCTCCTGCGGCGAGCCCGTCGTTTGTGCGGGTGGAGAGCACGCTGTTGATTGCGTTCGAGGGGTGGCCGCAGCTGACGGTGCCTCCGGCGACGGCGACGAAGGGAAAGCGGGTTTTTCAACTGCGGACGTATGAGAGCCCGAGCGATCGGGATCATGTGCGGAAGGTGCAGATGTTCCACGCGGGCGAATTTGAAATCTTCCGGAAGGTTGGATTCTGGAACGTGTTCTTCGGAGACGCGCTGATCGGGCCGCGGCTGCCGCAGCTGACCTACATGCTGAGCTTTGGGGATCTGAACCAGATGAACGACCTGTGGGCGGCGTTCCGCGATGATCCGGACTGGAAGAAGCTGAACACGATGGCGGAGTACACCTTTGAGCCGATTGTGAGCAATATTACGAACCTGGTATTGACGCCGGCGGCTTATTCGCAAATTTGAAGGAAGATGATGGCACGGCTGAAATCGGGAACGAGCGGGGTGAAGGCTGCGGCGCGGACGCCTACGGGATATTCGGGCACGCCTTTGGCGAAGAAGCTGGGCGTCAAGGATGGGCAGTTGACGTGGCGGTC
>CAZSWI010000031.1:0-22681 GCA_964610635.1 uncultured Acidobacterium sp. | reverse complement strand
CTCCAGCGTCAATCCGTACTTCTTGTAGTGGGCTACGAGGTCTCCCACTTTTTCCGATACTACGAACCGGTAGACGGGAAGCGCGTTCATCGCAATCTCAGAATCGGATCAGTGCGGGAATTGCCGCACCGACGCGATGCTGAGAAAGCTGTTTTGTCCCTTCGCTCAAACATCAACAATGGGGTCCGTTCGCCCGAAACAGCCAGCTGTCATCGGCGTTCTTGTTCTTCACAAAAAAAGGCGATCAGCAACTCCGCTGGGCCCCTGAGAAGGGGGCGGGTACGCGATCCCCTACCAGCCGCCCCCTGGGCTGTTCAGGCATTTCGCTTCGTTAAGGTTGCCAGCGTCATTGACGACAGCTGCGATCCCCTGGCGGCGGTGACCCTCACTCGCAGCGAATCGCCGCCATCGGATCGATCCGCGCCGCCCGCAGCGCCGGCAACAGCGAAGCCCCACTCGCAATCACCGCCAGCGCCATCACCGACCCCAACAGCACCCACGGATCCCGCGCCGATCGAAAATACCTTCGTGTTTGCCCCCACACCCAGCGCCAGGGCTCAATCGGTTCCCTGCTAGAAATCGTAACGGAGCGAAAACTGCATGCGTCGGGGAGTCGTCAGCATACTTCCATAGACGCCGAGATTTCCCCCTGTCAATCCGTTGCCAAGAGAAGACGGGGAGGGATCGAAACGGACCGTATTTGTCGCGTTAAACACTTCCCACGCAAACTTCAACGTCCCGTATTCTCGCAGTCTCAGGGATTTGTCGATCCCGGAGTCTGTACTGAAGTATCCGTCTCCACGAAAGTTATTTCGCTCACCGGCCTCGCCTGGATAGGGTAGGCGAACGGGAAAGCCCGTGGCGACTCCTGAGTTAATCGCTGTCGGATTGGCAAAAACCTCAGGGTTGCCATTCTCATCGAAATGGCGGTGCATCGCGACCTTTCCCGTGACCACGCCGAAGCTTTCAACCTGCCAATCTGTTGTCCATCCCGGCTCCAGAAGAGAGAAAGGCAACCCGCTTGTCCAGCGCTCGACACCGGTCCACTGCCATCCACCAATGAGGCTGTCGACCGTCTTGCCCACTCCGCCGGCAAACCGCCTGCCATTCCCGAAAGGCAGATCGTAAACCCACTCCCCGGTTACTAGATGACGAGTATCGAAGTCCGAAGGTCCGCGGTTGAGTTGGGGCCGCCACGTATTCAAAATGCTGCTGATGCTGCCACCTCCCTGGATGCCAGGGATTTCGTTGAACTCGCTGCCGCGCTCGACATCGGAGCCCATGTCAATGGATTTCGACAGAGAGTAGCTGAAGTCGAGCCGCAGACCATTACCAATTGGGTGGCGAAGGATCAACTGCCCCGCGTTATAGTAGCTGTTGCCGTCGGTGGAAAGGGCATAGAGAGATGAGAACTGTCCCTGCCAGAACTGCGATTGGTATCCGGCAGGGCAACCATAATTGCAATAGAAGTCAATATCGGCGAGTGGGGTGGTCGCCCCATTCTGCGCACGGTATGGCGCCCACTCGTTGGTATAGATCGCCTGCGTCGCGCTTTCACCAGGATAGTCAACTCCGGCCATAAACGGGAAAATATCTTCGAAGTACCGAATCGCTGGCACAGCCGCGCTCGCATTACCGCCGTTCTGATCAACCAGACGTGATAGCTGCGTACCGGCGGCGTAATAGTCTCCGCCACCTTTGGTATCTACCAAATCCACGGGTTCCGCGAGATCCAGGCTCTGAATAAGATGCCGACCCAGTCGGCCATAGTAAGCCGCCTCCAGAGTGAATCCAGCGGGCAGCTCGCGCTGTACGGATAGGTCGAATGATTCGCTATAAGGCGTTTTTAGCCTGCTGTCCAGACCCCAGGTAATGGCGAATCCCTGCAGCCCGGAGGGTGGTTCATAGGGGAACGTGGTGGTGTTCGAGCCAATGCTTATGCCAATAGGTGGGATCGTTCGGCGGTTAATGAACCGGGGAGAAGGTAAATGGCTGGAATCTCCTTCGATCCCGTAGACCCCGGCGGGGTTCTCGAGCCGAGAGCTTAGACCAAACGAGCCATATTCATCGAAAGTACTGACCAACCCTTCTCCATAGTGATCGTAGAAGATACCGAAGCCCGACCGGATCGATGTCCTCGAATCCGGGGCCCAGGCCACGGAGAAACGGGGTGCGATGTTAAGCTTTTGCTTCGGCCAGTATCCGGACTTGTTGAAGGCCGGACCGGCGGGTGCGAAATAGAGGTTCGGCTCGTATACCTGACCCCGCTGGGCCGCAGTTTCGCGCTCTTGAAACCAGGTGTGTGTATCGATCGTAGGTGCGATCTCCTGTCCGCTATCTTCGTACGGTGTTTGTAGAAGCGTGTGGCGAACGCCATAGGTGAGAGTTAGCTTCGGTGTGAGGCGCCAGGAATCCTGGAGATAATACTCGACTTCGTTGGCCTTGAAGTGGTGCGTGATAAAGGCTCCAGTTCGGAGCAGAGCTCCTCCGTTAGCGCTTGAAATCCTGTAGTTATAGATGTTGGTCACTTCCGGAATCGTCCCAACAAGGTTCGCAAACGCTATTTCATAGGAATTAGCGAATCCGATGTCTACGGGCAGGCCGCCGATGGTCGTCGGGTTCGGTGGGCTCCCGCCCAGCCAATACGGGTTAGAGTTCGGTAAATCAAAAGAATTGGAATCAGTCCCGTGATTGTAGTGTACCAGGCGCCAGTTGGCGCCGGCCTGAAGCGCATGTGTGCCTTTGGTCCAGCTCAGGTTATCGACGATATTATTCACGGGAACGCTAACGATGGTGCTGCGCGTCTCGGCGGTTTCCGTATCGATAAAGCGAAAATCGACGTATGTGCCGCTGGCAACGCCCGTGTTGCCGTAACCCTGGCGGATATAGCCATAGCGAAGGTCGTTAACGAGGGACGCCAGAAGCGTCCATGAATCGCCAGCCGTAATTCCCTTCGAGTTATCCTTCAGTATGAAACTCGGGCCCTGCCCTGGAAACTGCTCGACTCCCCCAACAGTGTCTTTCTGGAGATTCCCACGAACGAAAATATGATGTTCTTGTCCCAGAGTGAAGTCGATGCGCCCTATGGAGGTATTCTGGGAGACCGGGCTCGGGGAGGCAAACGTAAATGAGCCCGTGTTCAATCCGTCACCGAGAGTAGTTCCATTGGCGGCTGGCTCGGAATTGAAGTAGGCAAGCGCGTTCGGATTTGGGCCGGGGCCGGCAGTATAAGCGGCGGTCCCGCAGATTTCGCACCCCGAGTCCAGTTGCGTTACCTGCGCCGCCGTCAGAGCTGCAATGGATTGCGAGCCATCGGGATTGTCGCCGATGTATTGCAGAGTCCCGGCCTGATACAGTGCGGTTGGTGTGGTTCTGGACACAATCTGATTTTCTGCCTGGCGCAAGCCCTCATAGTTGCCGAAGAAGAATAGTCTGTCGCGGAGGATGGGACCCCCGACGGAGCCCCCAAAGTTGTTCCGAATGAGCTTCGGTGGACGGTTTGCCTCTGCACTGCTGAGCTGTGCCTGTTTGTTGAACCAGTCGTTGGAGACCGTGACGGTTGGCCGGTTGTATTCGTAAGCCGACCCGTGGAACTTGTTCGTTCCTGCCTTGGTCACCATGTTGACCTGTGCGCCGGAGGAACGCCCTGCGTCAGCGCTGGCATTGCCCGTTGTAACTCGGAATTCCTCGACGGAATCCTGCGTCTCGCGCAGGACGCCCGTAAAGGCGTAGCCATTCACCTGATCATTGTCATCGATGCCATCGACCGTGATATTGCCCTGATCGGACCGGCCTCCGTTAACCGCGCCACTGCGGGGATCGTTTTGATCGCTGGGGTTACTGGCCCGGCCCGACAGTTGTCCCAGATAGAGGACCCCGGGTTGCAACGCGAGCAGGTCGGGAACGCTCCGCCCTTCGCTGGGCAAGGAGAGAATCTGGGCGTTATTCATAGAGTTGCCGAGCGAGGAGTCCGTGGTGTTAAGCGTCTGCGCCTCCGCGCTGACATTCACGACTTCCGCCACCGTCTTCACCGTCATAGTGAAATCGATGGTCGCAGGTTGATTAACGAGCAGTTCCGCAACCTTGGTTTGGCCGCCAAACCCTTTGGCTGTCACGCCGATCGTATACTTCGCCGGCGCAATCTGCGCAAATGCGTACTCGCCTGAGGCATTGGAGATCGTGTTGTATCGCTGACCGTTGGCGTCACTGCTGAGCGTAATTGTGGCGCCAGGAATGACCGCCCCAGTGGGATCTTTCACCAACCCCCGTAGAGATGTCGTAGCCACCTGGCCGCAGCCGGTTCGCGCGAGAGCGAGTAACAATAGATAGGCGATAACTACGAGGGTGCGTCTCGTCACGATTCCTCCACAGTTTTCAACTGGCCTGCCAGTGGCACCTGGTCATGTCATTACGGTTGTTGCGAAGGGTTCTTAGAAAACAACCTTTGCGCCGAGAATTGCTATCCGATTTCCCGAGATGAAGCCGGTAGAGCTCGGGATGCTGCCGGTTGAGTTGTAAATGGTCGTTCCAAAGGTGTAGCTGTTTGCCACCGCGGTACCTGGCGCCCCCCAATATGCCTGATTGAGAACGTTATAAACAGCCATCGACAACTCAACATTCACGTTCTCCCTTATCGAGGTAGTCTTCACAAAGGTTGCATCCAGCTCGCTGTAGGTGCTGCCGCGATTGATACCTCTACCCGATCCGGGATAGGGATTCCCGACGGCGTTGGCATATGCCATGTTGTCAATGATCCAGTGTGCAGATGTGGGGTCCATCGGCGTTCCCGGTACATAATCGCCTGAGGCATCGAAGTAGTCGCTTTGGTAAGTGACATACTCCGGCGTGCCGAGCGTTGGAGTGCCGCCTACCGTGGGTCCCGTATATGGATTCAGGTATGCCACAGAACTGAGGGGGGCTCTCTTGTTGGAGAGGACCAGCCGGCAGGTATCAACTCCGACGCTCACATTGGGATCGCCATTGAAGGAGCCGTCGCAGTAACTCGTATCTCCGGTGTACTGGTCGAGTCCGATTGGCTGATAGTTTGTATAGGGCTGTCCAGAATTGAACCGGTAAAGAGGACTCAGTGAATAGCCGCTCATCAACCGCGACAAAAGCCCGCCCTGTCGGTCAAAATGGGGAAATGCATAGGTGAATCCAAGACCAACAGTTTGCGGAAAGTTGTTTCCGCTGACTCCTCTTTCACCGATATCGGCGTTCAGAGGATTCTGCGGAAAGGAGATCGACGCTCCTGAGGTCCCGGTACTGCGGAATGCATCTGTCGTGTTGTCCATGGCCTTGCTGAAGGTGTAGGAGGCGGTGCCAGTCAACCCATGGAAATTGCGGGTCGTGAGATTCGTCTGCAATGCGTTATATTTAGACCATCCGGTATTGCCGATAGTTCCCAGGCGATCATAAGCACAGTTCAGGCGTCCATATCCCGGCGCCGCTGCATCCTGACAAACGGGGACCTGCGGGTAGTGTGGGAACGCCTGCTCGATGCCGATGAGATACGGATTCGCGTTGTTGCTTTGAAAGTTCTTTTCCGTCAGGCTGCCGGTGTAGCGAACCTCGCCGACCGCCGCCCTGCCGATTTGATGTTCAATGGCCAGGGTATAGGTCTGGGTGTAAGGGGGGCGGAAGTTGTTGGGAACGCCGGACTGATCGAGGGCGCGTGGATCGCCTCCTCGGGGTAGGGACCCGAGGTTGGCGCTTCGCACCTGCGCCACGGTGAAGGCGCCGCTCGAGGGAAGGCAGTTGGATCCGGTGCAAAGGATCTCTCCGGCATTCGCGGTCGGAGCCGTTGTGGCGTCATTACTGAAGATGTTGTAGAAACCGGGGTTCGAATTGATCGCGTACCCACCGCGTACGACTAACTTTGGATCGAGTTCAGGATTCCACGCGAAGCCGATGCGAGGCTGAAAATCCTTATAGAAGTCACTGATGGCGGGAGCAGTTCGATCAGCGAGAGGAAGCGAAGTTTCCCAAAAGGCGGTCGCAGGATTTGATTCACGCGTAACGGTTTCATCATGCAGCTTGTTATAAGCCTGGCTGAAATATTCCCAGCGCAGGCCAAGATGGAGCGTCAGCCTGGGCGTGACCTTCCAGTCGTCCTGTACATACCCCGCCGCATCGAGTTCTGTAAAGGTCGTGGTGGCGGCGCCGTCAACCAAGGCCAGAAAGGAGTTATTTTGGGCGGTTTGGCCCGCCAACGGGCCGTCGCTTAGGAAATTGCTGAAGGAGTTAAAGGTGAACTGTCCACCGTAGTACGGAAGGTATGCGGATGGGGAATTTTGATAATCGATCTCGCCACCGAAGAGCAAGGTGTGATTGCGATGCACCCAGGTGGCGTTGTCCTGGACCTGCGTGACCTTGACGATCCTGCCCTGCGGAATCTGGGGATTATCTGTATCGCCGAAGGGCTCGTCATTGTTGTCTCCCGTGAAAGCGACATACGATGGGCAGGCGTCGATATCGGAGGTAGTGCAGGACGGAAATCCTCCTCCCTGAAATACGCTCTTTGTCTGCTGGAAGCTGTAACGCAGCTGGTCCACCCATGTGTTGCTGAAGGTGTGCGTCCAGTCCGCTCCGACCGAGTGGGCTACATCGACGTCCGCGCCGTAGCCTCCGGAAGGGACATCGCCTATGTCCACGGCAAGACCGAGACTCTGATAGAAGTAACGGAGAAACAGGTGGTCGCTGGACGTCGGCTGCCAGTCGAGCCGCCCAAGCTCTTCCTGGTCGTTATAAGGGTTGGGAAGAAATCTCTGCACCTGGGCGAACGGAATGCTGGCCGTAACTCCGCCGGGCCCGGTCACGGTCTCCATAACAGGAGTGCCGACCGGCTGTGGGTCGCCCACTTTGACGCCGTAAGGTCCGTACTGCGTGAGTATGGCTACAGCCGGGTTGCCAGGATAATCGGCGGCAAGATCCTGCAATCCCGCTGGAGTTGGCGTGAGGCCGATCGACGTGGCCGGCGACGCACCGGTGCGCACTGGATCCCAGTAGGTACTCCCGAAAGCCCACAGCTTGTTTTTCAGGATCGGCCCACCCAGGGTCCCGCCATACCGGTTCTCCACAAGGCGCGGTAGCTGCGGAACCCGGCATCCCGTGGTCGAAGGATCCTCCCCGGGTGTGCAGAATTGGAACACGGGACTCTTCTCCTGGTTCGTCAAAGAGGAAAGGAACTGGCCCTGGTAGAGCTCAAAGCCGCTCCCATGAAATTTATTGGTGCCTGTCTTAGTGATGTAGTTGACGACGGCGCCTGCATTTCTACCATACTGGGCGCTGTAGTCATTGGTGATGACCTGAAGCTCGGCAATGGCGTCCTGATTGCCGAAGAACACCTGCGGACCGCCGATCGTATTGTCGTTGTTGGACTGGCCATCCATCTCAAAATTATTGAAGCGGCTGCTTTGGCCATTTACTGAAAACTCGTCGCCGTTGGAATTCGAGAAGGCATCGGCGTGAGCGCTTACCACGCCAGGAATCAGCTCGGTGGCAGTATCGAAGCCGTTGTTGAGCGGAAAATGGGAGATCTCGTCCGCATCAAGGGTCGTTGTTACCTGGGAATCGCTGGTTTCGAGGATCGCCGAAGCGGAGCCGTTCACCTCGATCCGAGTCGCCGCGGTAATGGCCATCTGCAGTTTGCTGAGGTCGGTCGTGGAACCGGCGTTCACCTCGACCTGGTCGATATGCAGGTTTGTAAATCCCTGCGCCGTGACGACCAGTCGATAGCTGCCAATCGGAAGTGCCCGGAAGGCGAAAAGCCCGTCTTTTTGCGAATCGGACGTGAACTCCGTCCCTTTGGCTGCGTCGGTTGCTACAAGGTGAGCTCCAGTGATCACAGCACCGGCAGGATCGACAACCAACCCAGAGATGGTCCCGGTAGTGATGCCCTGTCCCAGGAGAGCCGCGCATACCCCGATGAATCCAGTTACCACGGCGAACCAATATCCCGCCTTACTGTTTAAATGATGATCAGGCATCTGCTCTCCAGTTTTGTCCTGTGCGATAGAAGGTCGATGAATGTCTTAAAAGGAAATCGGGGGATCGCTCTCTACGGCTGGTACCTCTCTCAGCGTGGACTGCTCTCCAGCCGACTTGGTTATCTCCCCGGTCCCCTCACTTATTTTGTGACTATGTCACTGGCCTGCGGCAATCCGCAGTGCACGTTCAGCACCCTCAGGTTGTGCGGGAATAACTTATGTGACGAATGGAAGATGTCTGCCGCGAGAACGCTCGGGGAGGAGAGGAATGCGGATAATCCCCGGCGGGGATGCTCGGGCCAGCGAGCGCGATTGTTTGTAAGTTTCTGAATTCGGAATATTTTGCTTGGGACGCTACGGATTAGTAAAAAGCGGGACAAATGCGGGTTACCGGGGGACGAGCGTGGACAAGAGTTACTTCGGTAGCACAGTTCAAACGACTTGTGCCGGCGAACCGAATGATTCACCTACCGCATTCTGTAGAATTCCAGATCCGCGTCTTGTGAGTTCCCAGTACGCAACCTGGGAAACTATCCGAAGTTCGTCAAGTCGAGACATACGATGGTCCCGAGATTCCTTCGAGGACGAATCCCTCGGGCGCATGTTTCTCAACCGCTCGGATTACCCCGCGAAGTGCAAACGGATTGCTAGCCTGAGCAAGGGTGCATCGCTATTTTGTGATGAAAAGCGACGAGAGGGGGTGGATGTCCCCGCAACCGGGAGGGTTGCTCAGTTTCGAGGGATGAGGTGACTCGAGGAGCCAGTTAGAAGGGTAGACCATACTGTCGTGCTTCAGTCTACGAACACAACAGAGGTGACTTCATGAACTGGACATCGCGCATATCCGTGGCGTTCGTTGCCGTTTTTCTTGGAGCTGGTCTACCAGCACTCATGCTCGCGGCGCAGGGTCCGGGGGTATCGTCGAGTAGCCTGCTTGACACCGTTTCACGCGGACAGGATCGACCGATGAGGCTGAAGGATGAGATTCGACTCGGCGGCGACTATCTTGTTGGCAGAGGCGTAGCGGCCGACCCGGTTCAGGCTGCGTATTGGTATCGGAGAGCTGCGGACGACGGAGATCCTGACGCGCAGACGGAAATTGGGTATTTCTATCTGACCGGGTTAGGCGTCAAGCCAGACCCAGCGGTTGCTGCCAGGTGGTTCGAGCGCGCGATGGGCGCCGGATCGCAAAAAGCGAAACTGAACCTGGCGGTTCTTTACCTGAAGGGAATGGGAGTGAGTCGCGACCCTGGGTTCGGACTCGAATTGCTGCGCCAGGTGGCGCACGATGGATCTGCGGTCGCAGAAAGTTATCTTGGAAACGCGTATTACAACGGAATCGGCGTCCCCGCCGATCATAAAGCCGGCGAAATGTGGTTTGAGAAAGCCGCAAAAGAAGGCAGCGCAGAGGGTGAGTTCGATATGGGATCCCTCTATTCGGTTCCTGCTGATCATGTCCACGATTTCGAGAAAGCCGCAAAGCTTCTCAGTCTTTCCGCGCGACAAGGTTATGTGCCGGCTATGCACTTGCTTGGACTCTTACTTCTGAATCATCCGGAAATTCCGCAACAGCCGAGTGAGGCTGAAGGTTTGCTTTCGCGCGCGGCAACGGCCGGAAACTGGCGATCTTCCGTCGCGCTGGGAATCATGAACCGAGATGGGCGCAGAACGCAGAAGAACATTGCTGCGGCTTGCCGGTGGTTTGCGATTGCCGGACGGCAGGGCGGCACTGACGTCGATGAATACCTTCGTGGTGACCTTGCGACTTGCCATCGTATTCTTAGCGCCACCGAAGAACACGATGTGCTCGATGCGTCGAAGGCCTGGATGACGGAGCACCGGCGCAAAGATCTCTTTGTTTTCGGAGACGCATATCGATCGGGCGATTTTCCAAGTCTCGAAGCCTTTGAAATTGAGCCGGTGCAGGTCTCCACGGACGCGGGGCTCTCGAAGACTCCGGAGTAAGACAAGGAGTCCACCCGTAGTGGTCGGAAGTCCGGGACGACAAGACTGCAATGTGCCGAATTGTGACCAAACGCCAAAATCGCCGGCTCAAGTGCGCATGATTGGTTCGAACGGCGGCGCTGGGCACAATACGGGTTCAAACGACGATTCCTGGCCTGGCTGCTACGCCTACAATGGCTGAGTCGAATGTACAGTCCTCCGCTGGCGACCGGTTTTCCGGAGATCTCGGGAACGAAAGAACTTTTCGCTTGCGTGCTGGGCTGCGCGAAGCTGCGGAAATGGGACATTCAACGGGAATGAGGAAATTCCTGAGTTTGGCGTCGAGGTTGTATGAAAGGCTGAACGAACGATCCCGCCCGTTTTTCATGCACCCCGCCATCTTCCTGAGCGCCTATCTGGTTTTGGGCTTGCTGTTCGCCGTGCAGGAATGGGTCGGTTCTCATTCCTGGGGCATTCGCATCGCATTTTCCATGTTGGTCCGGGCCTGGTTGGTTCAATACTGCATCTGGGGCGTGATCTGCTGGATACTTTGGTTTTGGCTCGGCCCGAGCCTGCAATGGGCCGGCCTCGTTCGCGTTAGCCTCCGCTTGTTGCCCCTCAGCATACTGATCAGCGTGGGTGCGGAGATGATCTGGGTCTCATGCTTCCCCGGCCTTCCTCTTATGCATGCGCGCATGCCCTACTGGCAGCGGCTCCGCTTCTACCTGAACGTTGAATTCCTCGACAACATGGTGATTTTCTGGGCAACGTTCCTGTTGTTTCGTGCGATTGGCTATTACCAGCAGTATCGGGAAAAGGAAGAAGCCGTCTCGCAACTGGCGGTCCAGCTGGCCCACGCCAGGATTCAGGCTCTGCGCATGCAGCTGAATCCTCACTTCCTGTTCAACACGATGAACAGCATCTCCAGTCTGATGCGAACCGATGTGGCGGCGGCCGATGCGATGCTGGAACAACTGAGCAGCCTGCTGCGTATCACTTTCGAACGCGGGGAGGATCAACTCATCAGGGTGCGCGACGAGATGGAATTCACCGAAATGTACCTTGCCCTGCAGGACCGGAGGTATGCCGGCCGCGTGCGCCAGGCGATCCATGTTGAGCCTCGACTGCATGATGCGCTTGTTCCCGCAATGCTGCTGCAGCCGATCGTTGAGAACGCCTTTTCCCATGGGCTTTCGCGATTGGACAAGGACGGGATTTTGGCGATCGACCTTTTTCGCGAAAAGGGACGTCTGAAGATCACCGTGCGCAACAGCGGTATCGGACTGAATCCGAAGAGTATCGATGGCGAGCCCCGAGCGGGCTTTGGTCTGAACAACGTGAAGAGCCGATTGCGGCTGCACTTCCAGGAAGAGCAAACGTTTTCGATTTGCGAGATCCCACCCAATGAGGTCGAGGTGGCGATCACGCTGCCCCTTCAATTCTCGCAAGGACCGTCTACGGCCCTGGGAAGGTACGGTGCGCGATGATTCATGTAGTTCTGGCGGACGACGAAGTGCTGGCGAGACAAAAGTTGCGGCTGTTGCTACGTTCCGAGGCTGAAATTGAAATCGTCGGCGAAGGCGCTACGGGGGCCGAGACTATCGAATTAGTGCGAGTGAGCCGGCCGGAGCTGCTCTTTCTGGATATTCGCATGCCCGGCATGGACGGATTCGACATCCTCGATGCTCTGAATGGCGATTCGACTGTGGTTCTCCCTCGCATTGTTTTCACTACGGCTTACGATAGCTATGCGATCCGAGCTTTCGAGATCAACGCCGTGGATTATCTGCTGAAACCCTTTACGGCGGAACGCCTGCATGCAGCAGTGGAGCGGGCAAAACAACAAATTCAGATGCCGGACCAGCCCCCTCGATCCAATGGCGCTGGCGATACGTCCGAGGCCCGCTATGTCCGGCGCATTGTTTTCAAATCCCGGGGAAGGATTTTGTTTCTTCCCGTGTCCGACATTCGGTGGATCGGCGCCGAAGAGAATTACGTCCGGCTTTGCACCGAATCGGAAACGCACTTGCTGCGGGAAACCATGGCCCACCTGGAAGAGAAACTGGACCCCGAGATGTTTCTGCGCGTCCATCGATCGTCGATCGTCAATCTCCAGTATGTAAAGGAAGTGCGGACAGAAAAGGATGGCGAACTCAACGTGCTGCTGATGAACGGGCACCGAATACCAATGAGTCGCGGCTACCGTTCCCGCCTTCACGGACTGCTGCAGCTCTGAAATTGCATTCGGTTTATTGGATATTCCCATCCGACATCGCTGGGCGGTGCGGCATGCGGCTCGCTCCTGGCACCGATCGGCGCGCCCTCCATCCCAGGGTTTTGTACGGTCATCCCGGAATCCACAAATGCAGATGACCCCGTGACTCATATACGAAAAATCATTGAGCCGCTGGCCCCGGGCGCGATCTGAGTAATGTGCTTGCTTCTACTTCTCTCTTAGCAATGTTGTTTCATCACGTCGATTAAGATTCCATCACATTCCCTGATTACGAGGATGCGTTTGGGCGAATAACTGCTTCCTCCGACCCGAAAGGGATTGGGCACCGCCATGAACTTCAATGTGCCTGCGATCAGCTTCGGAATCGAGGAGAATTGCGGCTCTGTATCTGGCAAGCTCGAATGGGACATTCGTGAGCAGCGATTCATCCAGGCCGACATCCGCCGGGTCTTCCACGCCGTCAGCATGTCTGAGTATCGCGAAGCATGGATCCGACCTCCCAACGCTGACGACCGCTGCTGCATTGTCGCCGGCCAGGCGGACGCTGCCTACCGGATCGAGCTCTACCGGGCCAACCTTCTGGAGGCCAGCATTGCAGGGCTGATTCAAAAATGGGAATCGGAAGAGATGATCTTCACCTGGCAAAAGAAACCGTCGATAGGCTCGACGGAGACGATCGTGCACATTCGTCTCCACAACGAAGCAGAGGGTAGCGCTATGGAGCTTGTGCACAGCGGCTTTTCTTCCGCAGCAGACGTGGCCTGGCACCAGCAGCTCTGGGATGCATCGCTCGAGAGGCTTGCCTGGCTGCTCGAGGGATTTCCGGTTTGAGAAGAAGAGATGAAACCTAGCGCCAGGCACCAAGAATTGCGCCCATCAGCGTGAGGGCGACGGCAAGATAGCCGCCATTGATCAGGACATAACTCCAAGGACGGCGCTCGAAGAGGGACACGATGGCGATGCCCATCGCGGCCCAGCCAAAGCCCGCGAGAAAACCGGCCGTTGCCCCCCAAGCGGCGGTGGTTTTGGGATCGTTGAGAAACATGGCGAGATTCATCGCCATGATCAGGCTGAAGACAAAACTGAGCACGAAGACCTTCGGGCTGGCGGATGGCAGATCGGATGGAAAGCCATTAGCGCGCTTCCAGGCGGTTCCCAGGAAGAACGGCGCATACCAGAGGCCGCCAACGAGAAACGCAGACACGGCCGCCACGAGGACGGCCCATAGGTTAAGAGTGTGCAGGTTCATTTGTTTCTTCCTTATGTTTACTTCGATGAGACGGGTAGTGACTTGGTCCAGTCGGTGGGCCCCTGCACAAATCGACGGTGCAGCATCGCTAACAACTGGGCGTTACCGGAGACCAGGTATTCATAGGCACGATTCCATTCGGGACCGTCTTTCCAACCAGACTGAGTGAGCCGGACGATGGTCGAATCGCCTCGTGGCTCGAACTGGAAGACGGCGTGCGTTCGTTCCGCGCGGACGTGGGGGAACTGGTCTGGCGCCAGAGCGGCAAGCACCAGCTCCTTTTGCGACACGAAGCTTACGATGGTGCCGCCGCCGGTGCTGCCGCCCGGAAATCGGACCGTCCACTCTCCGCCGGGACGGAGATCGACGCTGGTTTCCGGTGCGAGCCAGGTCTTCAGGCCATCGCTTGTGGTGAAGGCCTCCCAAACCGCCGAGATCGGAGCGGGAACATCGAGCTCGATAACCAATTGCTTCGGGGTCGTCAAATTCGCCCGGGTGGTCTGCGCCTCGAAGGAGACGGCAGGCACCAAAAGCCCGAAAAGGACAAGGACAGTAATCGGCAGAGTACTTTTCATACGCTTGGTTGATCGTTCAAGTAACTTATCGGCTAGACTTTTGTCTGTCAAGGAGTATTTGCGAAAAATGTCCAGGACCCGGCGACCCACCCGAGAGCGCCTTATTGAGTCGGCACGTTTCCTGTTTTGGTCGCGAGGTTATGCTGGTACGAGCATGGCGGAACTGCTGGCCCACGCCGAGGTCAATTCGGGCAGCTTCTATCACTTTTTCGACAGTAAGGAGGGCCTGCTCCGCGCCGTGCTCGAAGAGTACCTCGTTCTCCTTCGCCCAATGATCGTGAATCCGGCGTTCGCAAAGGTGAAGGAGCCACTGGGTCGGATCTTCGCGATTATGGACGGCTACCGACGCGGAATACTGGCATCGAATTGCACCTACGGATGTCCGCTGGGTCGCCTGGCGCTGGAGATTGACCCGGAGAACGCGCCGGCGCATGCGCTGATAGCGAGAAACTTTGAAGGATGGATTGAGGCAGTTCGTGAGTGCCTGACTGCCATGAAGCGGCAACTGCCCAAACAGGTGGATCTGGATGCACTGGCAACCTATGTGCTCGCAGTGATGGAAGGTGGCGTGATGCTTTCGCGATCCTATCGTTCTGTCGAACCGTTTGACCGCGCGGTTGACCAGCTGCGAGAACACTTTCGGCTACTGGTGCGGACAAACGCGGAGAGGGACGCCTCGCCGGCGAGTATGCCGTCCGGATCTTCGTCGAAACACTCCGTTACCAGGCGATCCAAAGTGCCCAGGGCGGCTGTCAAGCGGATCCCCGGGAAGAAGGACCGGTCAGCGTATGTTATTCCGCTCGAAGCGCCTCCACCGGATTCACACGCGCCGCCCGTCTCGCCGGAATAAAACTAGCCAGCAAGGCAAACAGCCCGAGCACCCCCGCCACTCCCGCCAGCGTCGGCACATCCCACGACCGCACTCCGAACAGCAGGCTTTTCATCAACAAACCCACCCCTACTGAACATCCCAACCCTGCCGCAATTCCAATCCCCGTCAGCCATCCGGCTTCTTTCAGTATCAGCCGATGCACGGCGCTCCGCTGCGCCCCCAGAGCCATCCTTACGCCAATCTCGCGCGTCCGCTGGCTCACCGAATACGCCACCACCCCGTACAGACCGACCACGCCCAGCAGCAGAGCCGTCGCAGCAAACCCACCCACCAGCCACGTTACGAACCGATGGATCACCGCCGTCGGCGAATTCTCAATCTGCTCCACCAGCGTGATTTCTCCATTTACGCCAAGATTCGGATTGATCGCTCGCACCGCCTTCACCAAGTCCGGCAGCAGCGCCTTCTCATCCCCGGCCGTTCGCACCGCCAGCGCAAAGTAGTTGTCCGGCTCGTGATAAATCGAGAAGTACTCCGTCGGCCATGCCTGATCGTCCAGCGCGTTCTCGCGGATATCCGCGATCACCCCGACCACCTGTCGCATCGACGTCGCATCCAGGTTTCCGTTCCCGATCATCTTCCCCAACGGGTCCTCGCCTGGAAAATACGTTTTGGCCATCGTCTCGTTGATGATCGTCACCCGCGGATGCTTCAAGTCATCCGTGTCCGTGAATATCCGCCCCTCGACCAGCCTCGCCTTCAGCACCGTCGCCAGATACTCCGGATTCGCGTCCCGTTCCATGACTTCGTTATGCTCCCCGTGGAAAGGCTTGCCCGCGATTCGAATCCAGTCCGTATCGCAGTTGCACTGCACCGGCAGGTCGCTCGTGATCCCCACCGCCTGCACCCCCGGCAGACCAAGCAGTCGATTCCTGATCGCGGGATACAAATGCACCCAGTTCTCGGGCTTCGGATAAAAGGTTTCTGGCGCCATAACCTGAACCGTCGCTACATGCGCAGCGTCGAACCCCACATCCACATGCAGTAGCCGATACAGGCTCTTCGTCAGCAATCCCGCCCCGGCCAGCAACACCATAGCGATCGTCAGCTCCACCACCACCAGATTCGCGCCCATCCTCCGCCAGAAGCGGCTCGCTGCCCCTCGGCCTCCTTCGCTCAGCGCGCCGTGAACATCCTTAAGCGCCAACCGCAGCACCGGCGTCAGCGCCAGCATCAACGCCGCCAGCATCGTCACTCCACCCGCAAACAACGCTGTGTGCGCGTTCACCCCCACGTTGCGCACAAACGGCGCTTCATCGAGCATCAGTTTCGGCATCAGCGCCTTCAGCAGCCCAATCAGGCATGCCGCGGTCAGGAGTCCCGCCCCACACCCGGCAGCAGCCAGCAACAATCCCTCCGTCACGAATTGCCGCACCAGCCGCACCGGCGTCGCGCCCAGCGCCCCGCGCACCGCAATCTCCCGCCGCCGGCTCTCAGACCGCACGAGCAGCAGACTCGCCACATTCACGCACGCAATCACCAGCAGCAGTCCCGCCCCGGCCAGCAGCGTCAGCAAAATCGGCCGCACCTGCCCAACGATTAGTTCCGACATCGGCTGGACGCTCGCGCCCTGATCCTTGTTCGATCCTGGATACTGGATGGCCAACTCTGCCGCAATCTGTTGCAGGTCCGCCTGCGCCATCTCGACTGTTGCACCGTCGCGCAGCCGGCCCACGGCATACAGATCGTGGCAGCTCCTGCGGCTCTCGCATCCGTTCTTGTCCCCCAGCGGCGTCCACAACTCAGCATTGGCTCGCGGCTGAAATACAAAATTCTGCGGCAGCACGCCAACAATGGTGTACGGATCGCCGCTCAGGCCCACTGTCTCCCCAATCGCATCGCGCCGCCCGCCGAACCGCGTCATCCACGTCCCGTAAGCCAGCATCACCACTTTCGCCGCGCCCGGCTTGTCTTCGCCCGGACGAAAGTCGCGCCCCAGCACCGGCTGCACGCCCAGCGTGTGGAAGAACCCATCGCTTACCCGCCCCGCCATGACCGGCTCCGACTCCGGCCCCAGACGCAGCAGATATCCCGTTCCCGTGTAAGCATCCAGCGAGCGCAGCGTCTTGTTCATCCGCTGCCAGTCCTCAAAATCCGCACGCGACAAGTTCGACCGCGGAAACACCGTGGCCTTCTCCGCCACGTCCACCAGCCCATTTGGCTGCGCATAAGGCAACGGCTCCAGCATCGCCGCATCCACAAATCCAAAAATCGCCGCGCTCGCACCAATCCCCAGCGCCAGCATCAGAATCGCCGTCACTGTAAATCCAGGATTCTTCCGCAGCTGTCGCACTGCGTACCGTATGTCCTGCGCCACTGTCTCCGCTCGGAACTCCACCACCTCATGGCTACGCTCCCGCAGTTGCGTGGCATTCCCGAACCGCCTCATCGCCGCGTACCGCGCGGCTTCCGGTGTCATGCCGATGCCTTCGAATTCTTTCGCCACCTGCTCCACGTGGAAGGCCATCTCTTCATTCAGCTCTCCGCTGAACTTCTCACGGCTTAACAGCACACCCAGCTTCCTCAGCCAACGACCCATCGCGCTCATCTTGCCTCCTCCACGTCACGCAGCACCCGTCCAATCGCCGTCACCATTTGCTCGAACTTCGACACCTCCACTCCCAGCTGCTTCCGTCCCGCCGTCGTCAGCGTGTAGAACCGCGCCCGCCGATTCGTATCTGTCGTCTTCCACTCCGCTTTCACCCATCCCTGCAGCAGCAGCCGCTGCAGCGCCGGATACAGCGACCCTTCTTCCACAGTCAGCACGTCATCGGATATCCGCTTGATCGACTGCGCGATCCCATATCCGTGCAACGGCGCCCGCTTCAGCGTCTGCAGGATCAACATATCCAGCGTCCCCGGCATCAGTTCGGGCTTATTGGCCATGATCCTCAACCATAGATTATCTATGGATAGAGAATCAACGCCTTTGTGACGAATGGATTTCGGTCTTTGGGCTTTTTGCTGTCAGTGGCGGGCAGGAACGTCCGCCCAAGCCGGACGACTTCCGGTCGCCATGGGGGTCAGCCGAGATCCTTTGGGCAGCCAGACCGCCCGCCCAAGCCGATGTCGGCCTGCGCCAACCGGGATCAGCGGTTCAGACGGCTGCGAGGCTGTATTTGCGACTCGGAGCTTCAGTGTTGACCTCGATTCATCCCGGAATTGTGCGCGTTCCTGACAAAACGCTTGATGTCGGCCCGCCGTAAACTCTAGCCTCCCATTCATGCGCAGGTTATCGACAACACTATTGGCCGCAGCGTTTATCCTTTTTACCTCGGGCTTGGTCCGTGGTCAGGGGGCAGCGATCCCAACAGTCTCGCAAAGCTTCGCGCTCACTGATTCCAGCGCTCTCGCCGAGCAGGGTGTGACCGCGCAGCCTGTGGAGTATCGCGGACGCAGAGCCGTCCGTCTTACCAGAGATGAACCGGACAGCGCAGGCTTCGCCGTGATTAAGGGAACAAGCTTTCGCGACGGAACGATTGACGTCGACCTCGCCACGAATCCTACTCAGACAATTGGCGCGCGAAGACCTGGATTCGTTGGAATTGCATTTCGCATTCGTTCTGACCTTTCTCATTATGAGGCTTTTTATCTTCGTCCCGGTAATTCCGGAGCGGACGATCAGGCGATGCGTAATCACTCAGTTCAGTATGTCGCCGAGCCGCATTTTGGATGGGAGAACCTGCGCAGGCACTGGCCATCCATCTACGAATCATGGGCGGATTTGCACCCCGGAGAATGGACTCACGTCAGGATCGACGTTCATGGACGCAATGCCCGACTCTTCATCAATGGCTCTCCCGAACCAAGCCTGATTGTGGACGGGCTAAAGGGAGAAGACCTGCAAGGTTCTGTCGCTTTATGGACTTACTCGGAAGAGGAGTCATATTTCTCGAATCTGAAAGTGAATAATGCACGGCCAGAATCTTTGGAGAATGGCGGAGAAATTGCCGGCACCTGGAACATGAGGTTTCTGACCGATGCCGGTGCGCTTCAGGGGACATTCAAGCTTATTCGCGAAGACAACACGATAACGGGAATGTTCTCGGGTGAGCTTGGACGGGGCCAACCTGTAAATGGAATATGGCGTGACGGATACGTTGAACTCACTTTTCCTGGAACCTGGCCGGATGAGCCGGGTACCGTCATCACGTCTCTCGCGGGATGGGTTGATGGCGATTCCGTCAAAGGACGGGCAAAGATTGACGGCCGTGCGGACGGACGCTGGATCGCGGATCGGCAGAAATGATGGCTCGGAGAACCGTACCTCGTTGCTCGCTTCACCCGTATTCCGCCTTCGATTGCCTAATCGAGATGTGGCAGGACTCGTTTTTCTGGATGCGGCTTTGAAGGCGTGCGCGACGGCAGGCTCATCCGAATATCGTAGGTGTGGCCGTAGCGCGCCGTCATCCTGGAGGATCTCCATGGACACGATTGCACAAAATCTGCGCTTGACACTGCGCCAATTGCGTAAGGCTCGGGGCTTCACCTCATGCGTAATCCTTTCGATGGGGCTTGGCATCGGTGCCACAACGGCAATGTTCTCGCTGGTTGAAGGCGTTTTGTTGCGCCCCCTGCCTTTTAAAGATCCTGATCGTTTGGTTTCGCTGGGAGATCATCTTGGAAGCAGTCCGATCACGACGGTAAGCGCCAGGGAGATCGAGGCGTACAAAAAGGGAACGAGAGCATTCTCATCTGTCGGTGGATATGCGAGCACCACTTATGAGCTCACGGGAGGCGCAGTTCCAGAGGAGATCTGCGCGGCCCGCTTCAACGCCAGCGTGTTTTCTACGCTCGGCGTTCAGCCGGCACTCGGGCGTCCTTTCACTTCGCAAGAGGAAGACGCTCATCAACAACTCGCCGTCATCAGTGACGCATTCTGGCTGAGCCGGTATCATCGCGACCGTACCGTTCTCGGCAGTGCGATCGTCCTCGATCGCAAGTCCTATACGATCATCGGCGTCATGCCACGCAACTTCGAGTTTCCATTGCAGACGGGACAACTGAACAGGACGCAGCTCTGGGTTCCCCTGAGCCTGACGGCGGACGAACTCTCCGATGAGAATGCAGGGACCTGGAGCTACCAGATGGTTGGCCGTCTCAAAGATGGAATCACAATGACTCAGGCTGCCCAGGATGTCGACCGTGTGGCCAAGCAGATCATGCGGGACTTTCCCCCGAGCATGTCCAGGATTCACATGCGGGGGTCCGTCATGTCCCTGCTCGAATCCGCCGTAGCCGGCGCCCGGACATTGTTAAAGGTTCTTTTCCTGGCCGTGACCATTGTGCTGTTGATCGCCTGTGCCAATGTCGCCGGTCTGCTTCTGCTCCGCGCCATACGGCGGCGTCACGAATGTGTGGTTCGCCTGGCGCTCGGTGCGACATCCACCGCCATTGTCCGGGAATCTGTATGCCAGGGTCTGCTTCTTAACCTGAGCGGAGGACTGCTCGGTCTTGCGTTTGCGGCGGCTGCTATTCGCATCGCATTGCACGTGGTGCCTGAGTCCATGCCCCGGGTCCATTCGATCTCCATCGACAGAAATGTCATCGTCTTCGCGTTGCTCGTTGCGTTGGCGACGGGTGTCCTGTGCAGCGTCGCTCCAGCTTTGGTGGCTCTGCGGACCAACCTTACGGAGGGTCTCCATGCAAGTGGTCGCAACAGCACCGCCGCAGGGAGCTATGGTTGGCTGCGTTCCACTCTGGTTGTTTCGGAGATCGCGATTGCTTTTGCTTTGCTCACCGCTTCTGGCGCCTTGCTGCGCAGTTTCCAAAATATGCGTGCAGTCGACCCCGGCTTCCATCCGGAGCAAACGCTTGTTTGTAGCTATCAGCTTCCCCTAATGCATTATCAGACCTATGCATCGAGCGAATCCTTCAATCAGGCAGTTGTACGCAACCTTTCCAGCAAGCCAGGAATCATCGCGGCTGGCATCACGGACAGTCTTCCTGGGTCCGGTCTTTCTTCAAGCGCCGCTTTCACAATCGAGGGCATGCCGTCCGTCAGTTGGAAACTGCAATTCGCAACCCTTGCATTCGTGTACGGAGACTACTTCCGCGCCCTAGAAATCAGCCTGCGTGAGGGCCGAACGTTCACGATCGACGATACTCAGCGCTCGCTGCCCGTCGTGATAGTCAATCAGTCCATGGCCCGCCATGGCTGGCCGGGTCAAAGTGCCCTCGGCAAACGCATCCATGTCGGCAACCCGCAAAGAGGGCTTCCATGGGCAAGTGTGGTCGGGGTGGTGGCCGATACCGCGATCGGATCACGCGACCAGCCGACCACGGACCAATTGTATTTTCCGGCGCAACAGGAAGCGGCTATTCTCAATGGCTCCGCAGCCGCAGAAAAGCTTGCTCAGGTGGCAGGTGGATATATCGTTCTGCGTTCCGGTTTGGCTACTGAGCAGATGATCCAAATCTTGCGGTCAAGTATCGCCGAGATCGATCCGCTCCTCGCACTTGACCAGGTGCAATCAATGGATGACGTGATTTTCAATATTGAAGCGCCCCGCCGATTCAACACAAGCCTCATGACGGCGCTCGCCATCGGTGCTCTGTTCCTCGCCCTCACCGGCATCTACGTGGTCGCGGGGTTCTCCGTTTCTTTGCGTACGCAGGAGATTGCCATCCGCATGGCAATTGGCGCCCAACGAAGCGCCATTGTCCGGCTTGTTCTGTTATCCGGCACGCGGGTAGCCCTGCTTGGATGTGGACTTGGACTAGTCGGCTCCTTGGCCGCATCCCAATTGATGCGCTCGCTCCTTTTTGGCGTAAGTGGCACCGACCCCCTTGTTTACACGGGAGCAACCCTTACGATGTTGTTGATCACGATAATCGCCTCCGTACTTCCCGCGGCTCGTGCCGCTTCCATCGATCCCGCTCACATCTTGCGCTCGACATAGCCGGCTGTTTCTGCGCATATGCCTTGGCGGAGCCTTTGCCGCGTCTCTGCCCCTGCTCTGACCTCTGGCTCTGTCAGGCAGAGATCCTGTTCATATTTCCTGACGAAGACAAGCTTGGATATCGAAACGGGAGAGGCCCGGCAGTCTTTCAGGATTTCTGGAAATTCAAAGGGTTCTGGAAATTAGTCGGGCCGATCCCCCCACGGTTTCGGCCCAGTGACCCACATGGTTGATGTTCGGCAATTCTGGTAGCTAATTGGTAGCATTTTGCGCCTGGAGCGCCGGTTCTTGCCCATTGCACCGGCCTTTAACTCCTTTATTGCCCTCATCCGGTTACTCTAGCGCTACCTTGACAGGGTGGCGGTCAGGAGTTCAATTCTCCTCGAGACTACCATTCAACCTTCGGCGATACAGCGGCTTCGGTCTGCCGGTTGGCTTCATCCCAAAACCTGCACTTTAAGGCTACGGTAGTCGTTCGCGGCGACACTTAAATGCAAGCTGGCGACAAGACACACAACCTCAGACCGAACGACACGATTGAAGCGCCTTGTGTGGGGTCCGAACTCGGCGGCAAACCCGACGAGTTCCGCCGGAGACTCCACGGCCCCAAACATGCTAAGAAAGTGGCGAGACCTTTGCCGCGTCTTTGCCCCGTTTCGGCAGAGGTCGTGAGTCCAGGTTGATTCAACTCCGGTGCAACTTTGGGTAGTGTCCTAAATCCAGGAAACTACCTAACTTTTGACGGTACGCACGACGGTACTGAACCTTGATTTTGGATGATTTTCGGTGCTTTTCGGTGCCACCGATGCCCCTGAAATCAATCGGTTACGACCGGGACAGAACTGTCACGGCAGAGGTCGCGGGTTCGAGCCCCGTCGTCCCCGCCACATATCCC
>CAZSWI010000030.1:0-22742 GCA_964610635.1 uncultured Acidobacterium sp. | reverse complement strand
CCTTATGTCGACGATCGGATCCGCATGCCGCCACTCCCACCACACAAAAACCGCCAGCGTGCAGGCCGCAATAATCGTAAACGCCGTAATGTTCGAATCTCCAAACCAGTCCTTCTCCTGCCCCTTATCCAGCACAAATTCAAGGCAGCCCACGCCGACAGAGATCAGCCCGAGGCCCATAAAATCCACCCGCCCGGTCCGCGATTGTTCCTCTTTCAGATACGGCGGGTCCTCGACCATCCGCTGCGTCAGAAACAGCGACAGCAAACCCACTGGCAAATTGATGAAGAAGATCCAGTGCCAGTTGAAATTGTCCGTGATCCATCCGCCCAGCGTGGGCCCGATCGCCGGAGCCACTACGACGGCCATCCCATATACCGCGAAGGCCTGGCCGCGTTTGCTCACCGGGAAGGTGTCGGCAAGAATCGCCTGCTCGCTGGGCGCGAGCCCACCGCCGCCCACCCCCTGCAGAACGCGAAAGAAAACCAGCACCGGCAGAGAACCAGCGAAGCCGCACATCATCGAGCAGACCGTAAACAGCACCACGCAGGTCATGTAGAACCGCTTCCGGCCCATGCGCGCCATCAGCCACCCCGAGATCGGCAGGATCACAGCGCTCGACACCAGATAGCTCGTCAGCACCCAGGTGGCTTCCTCCTGGCTCGCCCCCAGCGTGCCCGCCATATGCGGCAGCGCGACGTTGGCGATCGAGGTGTCCAGCACCTCCATAAACGTCGCCAGAGTAACGGTCAGCGCCACGAGCCACGGATTGTGGCTGGGTTTCCAGTTTGCCTCGTCGTAATGCAGTTCGGCCAAAAGATCGTCCGTGTCGTGCAGGAGTTTCCGCTCCGCGATCCGCTTCGCGAAATTGCCGGTAGCAATCGCGGACGCGCCCAGCGCACTTTTCAAACGCGGCGCAAGGAAGTTGCCAGGGTGGGGCAGTTTTTAGATTAGCAGCCCGCGAGTTGCATTTTGACATTCCAGTTTCGGACATGCAGCTTTAGTTGCAGGTTCATCTTGCGGCTTGATTTGCATTTTGAACGCGGCGCAATCCCGAGCCAACAAAACCACATCCGGCGGCAATCTCGCTCGCCAGCCTACTTCCCGGCGTCCGCCTCGCGCTGCTGCACAAAGGCGATCTGCCGCTTGATCAGATCGGCGTCCGGCCCCGCCGGGATATACGTCAGGCTGTTGCGCAGATGGTCCAGCGCTCCCGAATAATCATGCTTATTGATCAGCGTCAGGGCCAGAACCTCTTCCGCATTCTGCACGGTGTGCTCCGGGTCCATCGCCAGCGCGTGCTCCGCGCTGGTGCGCGCCGCTTCGTTTTTCCCCAGCCGGTAATCCGCCAAAGCGTTTTCGTACCAGATCCTCGCCGTCCCTGCGGGATCGAGCGCCAGCGCGCGCGATGTCCAGCTGCTCGCTTCCTGCCAGTCTTTCTTCTCGATCGCAATCGTTGCCAGCCACACACAAGGCAAAACAAACCGCGGGTCCGCAGACTGGGCCCGCATCAATGAGTCGGTGGCCGCCTTCAAATCCGACGAAGCCTGCAAGCGTCCCAGCAAATACCAGGCTTCCGCAAACTTTGGATCGGCCTTCACCGCTTCATCGAGATCGCTCTTCGCGCCATCCGTGTTGCGATGCAGCCATTCCTCATGCGCCTTCTCGAAGGCTTTCATCGCCTCCGGCGAGCTGCTCATCGCGCTCATAGCGGTGCCCGGCGCATTCTCCTCCGGATTCAGCACCAGGTCCGCCAGGTAGTGATTGTCCCGCAGTGTCTTTTCCGTAATCGTGTCCACCGTGGAACGATACCCCGCCAGCTCGGCATGAACCGTGCACCCCTCGTAGTGCTGTTCCATCTGCCGGTTCACATCGCCGTCCTGCGTGTATGCCCCGGGAAGGTGCACATGCGTGATTGCAAACCTTCCGTCCGGAGCCGTGTCCGTGGTCAGATCGGTGCGACCGTTCGCGCAGGAGAGCGCTACGGTAATCGGCTCCCAGATCAGCGGATCGCCCGCAACCACAACCTTCCCAAACAGGCCGGGACCGTTGACGATGCCCCCTGGCGCATTCGCCATATAGCCCCAGTAACCCGTGTCCTGGATGGAATCGGGCCTGGTCTCCGTGCCGGCCCCGCCCCCGGCGGGAATGCCCTGCGCCTGCACAAAGTCGCCTGAAAGCCTCAGGAAGGCGAAAAACAGGAAGAAAAAAAGAGTAGTTTTCTTTTTCATGGCTGGCCCCGCAAACCCAACATTATCGCGCATTCGCCGTGCCGATTCCAGGCTATTCTGAGGGCGATGCGCCTCGGTTTGCTCTCCTTCGTACTGCTCTTCGCTGGCAGAATATTCGGGCAAACTTCACCCGGCGAGCTCCTGAACCGCGCCATCGAAGAACAGCAAAAGGGCGATTTTCCGGCCGCCATCCGCGATTATCAGTCGCTTCTGGCAGCCCATCCTGAAACCCTGGCCGCCCGCGTCAATCTCGGCGCCGCGCTCGCCCATACCGGCCAGATCGATGCGGCGATTGCCCAATATCAGGCAGCTCTCAAACTGTCCCCGCAGCTTGGCTCCGTCCATCTTGACCTCGGCCTCGCCTATTCCCGCAAAGGCGATCTGCCTGATGCCCTCGACCAGTACGAGGCGGCCCATCGCTCCAGCCCACACGACGTCCGCATTGCGATCCTGCTCGGCGACGCCCAGGCCCGCTCGGGTAAGGCCTCCGAGGCGGTCACCATGTTGACGCCCATGGAGTCCGCCAATGCCGCCAATCCGGATTTCGAGTATGCGCTCGGCGAGGCGTTGATCGGCGGAGGCCATCCCCGCGACGGTGCCGCCCGCATCGAGAAGTCCGCGTCGATGACCAACAGCGCCGACTCCTGGATGCTCGCCGGTTCCACCCTCCTCGACTTGAATGAATTCGCCGCGGCCCGCCACGACCTCGATAACGCCATGCGCCTCGATCCCTCTCTCCCCGGTCTCTGCACCCTCGACGGCACCGCGCGCGACAAGGACGGCGACGCCAAAGCTGCCGAACCCGCTTTTCGCCAGGCTCTGCAGCAAAACCCCAACGACTTCGACGCCAACCTCTATCTGGGCGCAATCCTCTACCAGCAACGCAATATGGACGAAGCGAAGAAGTACCTCGACAAAGCGATCGAGCTGAACCCGCAATCCACCATGGCCCGCTACGAATCGGCGATGTGGAAGAGCACCTCAGGCGACTACCGGGCCGCCGCCGACCTGCTCGAGAAACTGGTCGCCGATTCTCCGCAGTGGCTCGAACCTCACGTCGAACTTGCCACCCTCTATTACAAGCTGCATCGCCCCGCTGACGGCGCCCGCGAGCGCCAGATCGTCGACAAGCTCACCGCACAGCAGCAACAGCAGGGTCCTGGCAAATAGCCCTACCCCGGCTTCACAGTTGCCCGTTTCAATCACCTGACTCAGTGAACGTCAGCGGCTCTTCGGCCCGCCCGGCTCGGTCACCTTCAGCACCTGATCCGCCTTCACATCGTTCAGCGTCTGCTTCCCTCCCGCCGGCCATTGAATCTCCACCGTCTCCGCCTTCGTATCGGCTCCCAGCCCGAAGTGCACCGGGCCGTCGCTCGACGACGCATAGCAAACGCTGGTCGTCATATGGTTATACTGCGCGCCCACCGTGGCGCTCACAACCTTGATGCGTGCCCCGATCCCGTCCCGATTGCTCACTACGCCCCGCAGCGCGATATCCAGCCAATGGCCCGCATGCTCGCTGCGGTTCATCCAGATCTCCGCCGGAGCACCGAGCGCTGTCGCCACCACATCCACCCGGCCATCGCCGTCCAGGTCTCCCAGCGCGCACCCGCGATGCCGCGCCTTCGGAGCCGCATCCAAGCCAGCCTCTTCCGTAAGCGCCGACCACTTGCCGCTCGCCCCCGGATTGCGAAACACTGTGTTGTACTGCGCAATCTCCGTCCCCGGCAGCGGCTGAGACTCCACATGCCCCCGCGTCACAAACAGGTCCTTCCAGCCGTCATTGTCGAAGTCATACAGCGCCGCCCCGAAGCCCGACATCTTCATGCTCAGATCGCGCAGCCCGCTCGGCGTCGTCACCTCGCGAAAATCGCCCTTCCCGGTGTTCTGAAAAAGCGGGAAGGTCTGGTTGTTCAGCGCCACAAACGCCAGGTCCGGGTACCCATCGTTATTGAAATCCCGAAAATCCAGCCCCATCCCGGAGATAAACTGTCCGCCCTCGGGCAGCGCCACGCCGGCGTCGAACGCAACCTCCTCAAACTTGTTGCCCAGATTGTGAAACAGGAAGTTGTAATCCGCATCGTTCGTGACAAACAGGTCCTGCTTTCCATCGAGGTCGTAATCCGCCATCCCCACGCCCATGCCCTTGCCGGCGTGATCGCGAATCCCCCACTCCTTTGAAACATCCCGGAAAGTCCCGTCGCCATTGTTCAGAAACAGCCGGTCCGGCTGCCCTTTGTAGTACCGCGGGTGGCAATAGTCGGCGACCGCGCCAAAATGGCAGAGCGGCTGCGCCCCATAACTCCACTGCATATAGTCCACAATGAACAGGTCCAGCAACCCATCATTGTTCACGTCCACCCATACCGCTGCCTCGGCCCACAGCGGCCCATACTGCGGATCATTCGAATCTCCCAGCCCCGCCTTCTGTGTCACGTCCGTGAACGTCCCGTTGCAGTTGTTGCGATAGAGCGTATTCCGGTACACCCCGGCGACAAAAATATCCGGGCAGCCATCGTTGTCGTAATCGCCCACTGCGACGCCGATATCGTATCCGGACCCGGCCAGTCCCGCGGCGTCCGTCACGTCCGTGAAAGTCCCGTCGCCGTTGTTCCGAAAGAGACGGTTGCGATACTTCGCATCGTCCTTCTTCAGAGTCGCGATATTCGCGCCGTTTACAAAAAATATGTCCGGACGCCCGTCCCCGTTGTAGTCGAAAACCGCGACTCCTCCCGCCATGCTCTCAGGCGCATTTCTGCCCGGCGTTTCATCGTTTTCAAGACGAAACGGAATCTTCTTCAGCTCAAAATGGATGGGACTCGGAGCCGGGGCGGAGTGGACCAGAACAAGAGCGGCAGCCCCGAGGCATAGCGCCAGCGTTGCCCCTCGAAAAAAACCTGATGAAAGCATTCTTTCTGCAGACTACAGAAAAGAAGGGGTGGCTTGCGCCACCCCCTCTGGTTATGACCTGTGAGTTCCCTTAGAAGTAGTACTTCGCCGAGAACGTCATCAGCCGCTGGCCCGTGGTGAAGAGCGGTTTGCCCGTGGTCGTCGCGTTCGAGTTGCCCGCGCCAATTGTGTTGGTGCCGTTGAAGTTCAAATTCAGATCGTCGACACCGTTCAACTGGAACGCCGCGTTCGGGTGATTGATGAAGTTCTGCCCCTGTACACGAACTTCGATTCTCTGGCTCTCCCGGGTGGGGAAGCTTTTGAAGATCGAAAGATCGTTGTCCAGGTATCCCGGCCCACGCATGTACGGCCAGTGCAACGGCCCCTCCGTCCCGATCACGCTGGGAGCGGCGAAGCAGTTGGGGTTGAAGTATTGGCCTGAATGCAGCCCGCTGCGCGGATTGCACGTCAGCAGTGGCATCAGGTTATTCACCGACGGACTACCCAGCCACGATGAGGTATTCACATTCGTCGAGCCCAGGCCGTTCGGCATCGTGAACAGGACTGTGGTATTCGGCGCGTTCCCAGGTGTCGAGGCGTACGTCGCATTCAGGTTCGGAGCGTTCGCTTGCAGGAATGCGCCGCTCTGATAGGTATTCCAGCCCGACAGCTTCCAGTTGTTGATGGCTGAGCCCAGCAGCCGGTTCCCGTGAATCGGACTCGGCAGGTTGTAGATGTACCACACGTTGAAGATATGCGTGTGATCGTAATCCAGCGGACCATAGTTATAGTTCAGGTTGTACGGCCAAACCGCGGAACCGTTGCCGCTGCCATTCGAGGTGTCGCCGTCCCAGACTCCCATCACCTTGCTGAAGGTGTAGTTCGCCTGGAAGTTCAGCAGAGCTCCGTTCTTCTTCCACGACGCCTGCAGCGAGTTGTATTTCGCGTAGCTCTGGTGGGTCGACAGATAAATGTCCCCGTAGTTATGCATCGGACGGAAGTCGTTTTCCGTGCAACCCCCGTATCCCACAGCTCCGCCGGGTGCATTTGGCGAGCAGAGTTTCCCGGTAATCGGATCCGGCTGCCAATACGCTCCAAGCGGAATGTCGTTCAGGTCGTTGATTTTGCTGTTTCCGCCGTTGAACTCCTCACCCGTGGTGTGGTTCCCCACATACGAGATCTCAACCAGCGACTGCCACTTTGTTGCCTGGTCGACCGAGACGTTCCAGTCCAGCGTGAGCGGTGTCCGGTCGTCTCCCAGTAAGTCGGCGCCGATCGTATCTCCGCACAGCCAGCAGTTTTCCTGAACCCCGGACGGCGGCGTGCCTGCCGTGGCCAGATTTGCATAGCCGACAAAGGCGTTCGGGGTCCCGAAGTTGATGACCCCCTTCGGCCCGTCGCCAATGTTGTTGGTGGTCGCTTCGTTGACGGAATCCTGATAATGATAGGCTCCGTAGCCGGCGCGCATCAGCGTCTTGCCGGTTCCGAAGATGTCATAGATCAGGCCCACGCGCGGGTTGTAGTAGAACAACGGTGAAGTGAACCCCGACAACGGGATCGATTTGTTCACTGCGTTCCACTCCAGGCCCGTATTGGCTGGCGCGGTCTGCGAGTCCACATAGCTCGACTGCACCCAGACCTGTTGCCCCGCTGGCTCGCCATACCACTGCCCGATGTGATCGGCGCGTAATCCAAGGTTCAGAGTGACCCGCTTGTTCGCTTTCCACGAGTCCTGCGCCCAGATCGACCACTGGTTCATTTTGATGTTGTCCAGCGGTACGCCGCTCACCTGCTCGTATTGCGCCACGCGGCCGAGTTCGAAGTCGGAGACCACGTTGCCCGTACCGTAGTTGGCAGGCCATCCGAGGTCGAACTGTCCGTTGTCCTGGCAGCCATCGTCGCAGCCGCTCGATTGACTGTTGTACGGCTGTGACCAGTAGAAGCCCGCCTTCGCGGTATGCGTCCCGATGACCTTGCTCACCGTGTCATACAGCTGAGGCACCTTCTTCAGAGCGCCGAACGATCCCCCATCGAAGGGACCATCCATCGGCTCCTGATCGAAGTTGGAAAGCGCGCCGTCCCACGGCCCGTTGATGTTCGGCATCTGCGTCGACGTGTGACCGAAGAGTCCCTGCACCCCGCTCATGCCCACTACGCTGCGATTGGCTGCGTTGCTGCCCAGCTTGTTGGGATTGATATAGCGAGCCAGCGTGAAAACCGTCTCGTTGGTCGTCGTCGCATTGAACTGGTGCGTGAAGTTGGCCAGAACGATCTGCGAGTTCGTTGCCGCCGACACAGGAGCCGGATAGGGCAGCGTGTTCGGTGGCGCCCACCAGATGGTGATCGGGTGCTGGTCCGTTTCGTTCTGGTACGCGTACGTTCCGCTCAGCTTCGTGTTCTCGGTGATCGCATAATCCAGCTTGCCCGTCGCTTCCCACCGGTTCTGTGGAATGCTGGGAGCATACGCATAGTTGCTCCACGAGTTGGACTGCGTTGGTGTGAGGTTAGGAGACGGATACAGCTTCAGCACACCCAGGATATTCGGATCGAAATCCGTCATCGGGATGTGGACGTTTCCGCTGGAGTCCGTCGTCCAGTTCGCTCCATCGTTCGCAACTTTGTTGCTCGGCTTGGGCGTGTAATAGGCATACGAGTAATTGCCATTATTCGAGGATGGGGTCGAGGCGCTGTCGAAGATCCCATTCTGCTGATCTGGCGTGATCTCGTTGTAGTAGTTAATCGCGTTGCTGGGGTGCTGAATCATGTATTCGTAGCCGCCCCAGAAAAACAGCTTATTGTGGTCCTTGTTGAACTTCACCCACGGCAGCACCACCGGCCCGCCGGCGTTACCCCCGATGTAGTAGTAGTACTCATACGGGAACAGCGAGTTAGCCAGCGCTGTCGCATTGGCCGCCGTCGTTGCGCTCGTGATGCTCGACAGATATGACTCCTTGGTTGCCGACTCCCACGAGTTCAGCGCCGAGTTGCGCGCATACACGTAGCCTTCGCCGTGGAGGTTCTTGCCACCGCTCTTGCTGAATGCCTCGAAAATCACCGGGCCATAGGCATACTCCGCCCCATAGCTTCCGGACAGAACCTTCACTTCCTGCACCATGTCCTGGTTGATGTTGGCGATCTGGGTTCCCGCATTGCCCGGGTCCACCAGATTGGCGCCATCCAGCATGTACGCCATGGCGCCGTAAGGCTGCGCGCCGTTCAGTGAGTAATCGCCCACCGGCCCGGAGTTCGAGCCCGTGATCTTGGGATTAAAACTGGAACCCTGTCCCAGGCCGTTCGTGAACGCCGACCCAGGCATCATCTTCAGCAGTTCGCCCGCATCGCGACCACCCAGCGACAGATCTTCGATCTGCTCGGCGTTCATCGTGTCGCTGATTTCCGGCGTGTCGAGGGGCACTTCGATGTTCTTGTCAGCCACGACTTCCACTGTCGTGCTGCTCGATCCGGCCTTCAGTGCGATATCCGGCACGGTGCGCGAATCGCCAAGGTGCATGATGATCCCGGTCAGTTCCCAGCTCGTGAATCCCTTGGCGCTGACCTGAATGCTGTAGGTGGCTGGCTGCACCGCTGAGAAAGTAAAATACCCCTCGCCGTCCGCTGTGGTCTTGCGAAGGTCGCCGCTGTCCTGGTTTTTGAGAATTACGGTTGCTCCGGGAACGACAGCGCCCGACGCGTCATAGACCGTCGCGCTTAACGTTCCGGTCAGCTGCTGTGCGTGTACGGGGACTGTGGCGAACAACACCAACCCCAGAATCAGCAGTCCCGAAAGAACAACCAGCGAGCCCGGCAAACACACTGCCGCCAGACGCCTGATGGAATTCATTGGTGCCTCCTGTGAATCGTGCATAAATCTTGCAGTTCGTTCTCTTTTTATCGTTAAGCCATTCTTCCGGCCTAGCCGTAATCGAGCGCCTTGGGACTTACCGTCTTGCTTCCCAAATCCTGGGCTTCCCCGCTGCGAACGCGGAGAAGACAGACTGCGGTCAAACGGTTTACCCCTATGCTGACCGAGATTTTTACGCCGCACTCGACAGGGTTGTCAAGAAAATTCTCGGGTCGCCATTAACCCATCCGGAACCCGCCTGTTAGCACGATCCATTGGCCCGTCAAATGGTCGAAACCATGCCCTCCGCGTTTCTCATGCCAGAGCATCGTTCCCGTGTGGTCCGCCATATGCTACGATCACGCAACAACCGCCGATTTCGAGCGGTCCTGAAGCTTCGAGGACTGTCCGCTGTGTCGTTTGTGAGCCCGCCCGTCTTCCGAACGCGAAGCCGCATTCCTCCCATGATCCTCATCGCAATTGCCGTCCTGGCCTTCTCGGCGCCAACCCTGCCGCAAAGCTCGTCCCCCGGAGCCCAGCCCTCCGCTCAGTCGTTGCAGCAGCCTTCTTTCGATCGGCTCCGAGCAGATGCCGACGCCGCGCGTCAATCCGGCGACCTCGCTCGCGCTTCCGGCCTGTACACCCAGGCCCTCCTCATCGACCCCGCCTGGCCGGATGGCTGGTGGTACCTCGGCCAGCTCCGCTACAACGCCGACGACTACGCGCAGGCCGTCGACGCCTTCACTCGCTATCTCAACCTCGTGCCCGACGCCGCCCCCGCAACCGCACTCCGCGGCCTCTGCGAATTTGAGCTCGCCCAATATGAGCCCTCTCTCCGCGATGTGCAGCGCGCCCTTGCTCTCGGAGCCGCCGGCGACTCGCGTAACTCCCAGATCCTGCGCTACCACGAAGGGCAACTCCTCACCAAACTCGGCCGTTTCGAAGAAGCCCTCACCACCTACGCCTATTTCGCTCGTCAGCATATCTCGAACGATGAATTCCTCGTGGCCATAGGCCTCGCCACTCTGCGCATTCCCCAGCTCCCGAAAGATGCCAACCCCTCCCAGCGAGACATGAGCGCGCTCGCCGGCAACGCCGTCTTCCTTCTCCTGTCAGGAGATAAACAATCCGCCGCTCAGGCCTTCCAGACTTTCACCGAGCGCTACCCCACAGCTGCCAACATCCACTACACCTGGGGCTATCTGCTCTACCCCACCGACCAGGATGCCGCTGTCGCGGAATTCCGCCGCGAGCTCGCCATCGATCCCGGCAACGCCATCGATCGCACCATGCTTGCCTGGTCCCTGCTGATGGAGAACAATCCCGCCGATGCCCTGCTGGAAGCAAAGCAAGCCGTCGACGAAGCACCCAACCTTACCATGGCACAGCTCTCGCTGGGACGCGCTCTGCTTGAAACCGGCCAGGTGCCCCAAGCCACGCACGTTCTCGAGACCGCTCTCACCTTCGACCCGCAAAATCTCGAGATTCACGTCGCGCTGGCCCGCGCTTATTCCGAATCCGGGCGCGAAGACGACGCGCGCCGCGAACGCCGCGCCTCCCTCCAACTCACTGACAAAATCGGCAAACCCGCCCCTGCCATGGGCCAGCAGGGAGCCGCCCCTGCGCAATAGCTCTCCATTCCTCCTGCTTCTTGCGCTCGCATCTCTCTGCGCAGCCGCTTCCGCCCAGGCTCCTTCAGCCAACTCCACCTGTGGCGGCTGTCATCGCGGCCAGGCCATGCAACCCGAAACACCCATGGCCCACGCCGTCGAGCTCCCCGGCGCAAATCCCGTCCTCGACGCTCATCCTCAGCTCAGCTTCAAAATGGGAGCCTTCACCTGGATCGTCGAAACCCGCAACGGCCAGAGCGCCTACAAAGTCACCGACGGATCGAGCACCCTCTCCATGCCCATTCACTGGAGCTTCGGGGCCCAGGCGCAAACCTGGGTCTTCGAACAGGACGGCAAATTCTACGAGAGCATCGTCAGCTTCTATCCGGGTGCCAACGGCCTGGGCATCACCACCGGCGACGAACGCCTCACGCCACAAACCCTCCAGGAAGCGATGGGCCGCGAACTCACTCCCATGGACACGAAACTCTGCTTCGGCTGCCACGCCAGCAATGCGCTCAACGCCGGCAAGCTCACCCTCGACACCCTCCGCCCCGGCGTCACCTGCGCGCATTGTCACCAGGGAGCGCTCGTCCACGCAACCGACGCTGCCAACGCCGACTTCAGCACCACGCCTCCGCGTCTGAAGGACATGACCTCAGAGTCCATCTCTAACTTTTGCGGTCAGTGTCACCGCTCCTGGGAAACCGTCGTCCGCAATGGCTGGCGTGGCCTCCCCGATGTCCGATTCCAGCCGTATCGCCTCGCCAACAGCCGCTGCTTCAATGGAACCGATCCGCGCATCAGCTGCATCGCCTGCCACGATCCTCACCAGGACCTCGTCCATAACGACGCCTCTTACGATTCCAAATGCCTCGCCTGTCACGCCTCCTCGGCAAAACCCACAAGCACCGGCAAAGCAAAAACCTGTCCAACCGCAACCTCCAACTGCGTGAGCTGCCACATGCCCAAAATCACCCTTCCCGGCGGCTACCTTCACTTCACCGATCACCAGATTCGCATTGTCAAGGCCGGCGAGCCCTTTCCCAACTAGCCGGAAATCCCCTTGCTCCTGCGCCTTTCCGTTGAGTATCGTTGCTCCTGGAGAACCATCGATCCCTCGCACGATCCTGCATTCCCCCAAATATGGCCTCAGTCCCCGGCGACCCATCCCGCCTCTCCAGAAAAGCAATCCTGCCGATCGTCTTTGCGTTGTCGGCAGTACCCGCTGCCCTCTGCTCCCCACCTCCCGCCTGCACAAAGCCGCCCGCCCTCGCGGCCCGGTTGCGGGCTCATGACGATCCGGAAACCTGGACCGAGCTTGGCAATTATTTTGGCGAACACAAGCAGTTCGCCTGCGCCCAGCAGGCGTTTCGCTCCGCACTCCACTTCGATCCCGGCTCCGCACAGGTCAATTACCTCCTCGGCCTCAGCCTTTATGAGTCGCAGAATTTCGAGCAGGCCATCCCGCCGCTCCAGCGCTCTGTCCGAACCGACTCTGCGGTCCTCAAGCCGCATCTCCTGCTCGCGTCCGTCTACACCCGCCTCGCCCGTCCCGCCGATGCCGAAGAAGAATGGCACGCCGCCCTCCACATCGATCCCACAAATACCATTGCGTCGCATGGCCTCGCTGACTCCCTCATCGCCCGCCACGACTTCGCGGACATCGTCAACGTGCTGAGCAAGGTTCCGCTCGACGACGAACTCGCCTACGACCTCGCCATCGCCTACAGCCGCACCGGCCGCACGGATGACGCCATCAAAACCATCACCCAGGCACTCCAGTCCTCGCCCAGCTCCGTCCAGCTCTCCAACGCCCTCGTCACTCTCTACCTCAAGGTCACCCGCACCGATGAGGCCGAGCGTGTCGCGGAGAAGAATTACCGCCTCCATCCGAACGATCGGGAAGCCGAGATTCCCTACCTGCGTACCCTTGTCGTCAACGGGGACTGGGGTCCAGCCAAACCCCTCGGAACAAAACTTCTTGCCGAAGCCCCGCATAACTTCGACGTCCTCTATCTGAACGGCATCATGGAGCGGCAGAAGGACGAGTTTCAGGCCGCGCGCGATCACCTCACCACCGCCCTCGCCCTGCAACCCGCGGATACCGCCATTCAGGCCAGTCTTTACGCCAACCTCGGTATCGCGCTCTCCCGCCTCCACGATCCCGCCGGCGCCAAAGTCCAGCTCCAGAAAGCCATCGGCCTCGGCAACAAAGAGCCTGAAACCCATTTCGAACTCGGCAATGTTCTGCGCGCCCTCGGCGACACAGACGGGGCCCGCGCCCAGATGATCCAGTATCAGGCTGCCGTCAAAGAAAAGGACGCCAATACTCTCGCCGTAAGCAAATCCGCCGAAGCCGCTCAGGCCCTCGATAAAGGCGATCCGCAGCGTGCCGTCGAGCTCTATCGCCAGGCCTTCGCCGCAGCACCCACCAACGCCCTGTTCGGTTACAAGCTGGCTATGGCCCTCGACGCGGCCGGCGACAGCGACGGCGAACGCGCCGTCCTTCTCCAGGTGGTTGCCATCGACCCCACCATCGCCCTCGCCGAAAACCAGCTCGGCTATCTCAACTCCCGCCGTGGCGACTATGCGGCCGCCGAGGAAAATTTCCAGAGAGCCGTTAACGCCGCCCCCGGTTTCACGCAGGCCTGGATCAGCCTCGCCGCCACCCTCGGCATGGAATCCAAATTCCCCGAGGCGCAACAAGCCGCAGCCAGCGCACTCCGCCTCGATCCCCAGAACACCGAAGCGCAACAGCTCAGCCACGACCTCGCTGCCGCTCAGAGCCAGCAGCCGCATAATTGAAAAAAGATTCTCGAGACGCCCTGACCCCCATGCCCCCAACTCATTGGACGCGCCGGCGTGTGCTGCATACCGTACCCGCAATTCTTGCCCCCGCCCTCTTTCCGCGAGGTCTTCGCGCCGGCGCCACCCCACCCGCCACTCCCTTTTCACGCTTCACTGACATCGCCGCCACCGCCGGCCTCACCCAGCCCACGTTTTACGGCGGCGTCGACTCCGCCACCTTCATCCTCGAAATCACCGGCTGCGGCTGCGCCTTCATCGACTACGACAACGACGGCTGGATGGATGTCTTCATCCTCACCGGCCGCCGCATCGAAGGCGTCGTGGCTGGCTCCACCAATCGCCTCTACCACAACAATCGCGACGGCACCTTCACCGACGTCACCGAAAAGGCCGGCCTTACAGACGCCGGCTGGGCCATGGGCGTCTGCGTCGCCGACTATGACAACGACGGCTTCGACGACCTCTTCATCACGTACTACGGGCAGAACCGCCTCTACCACAACAACGGCAACGGCACCTTCACCGACGTCACCGGGAAAGCCGGCCTCCTCCAGCAAGGCATCCACTACGGCTCCGGATGCGCCTTCATCGAACGCAATCGCAACGGCCTGCTCGACCTCTTCGTCGCCAATTACACCGAGCTCGATATGGTGCACGGCCCCAGGCCCTCGCTCGCCATCCCCAACTGCAACTTCGAGGGCGTCCCCGTCAACTGCGGACCCATGGGCCTTGTCCCGCCGCGCCACTACTTCTACCGCAACAACGGCAACGGCACCTTCACCGACATCTCCGCCGAAACCGGCATCGGCGCGCTCAGCGGCTCCTTCGGCCTCACCGCCGTCGTCTTCGATGCCGACGAGGATGGCTGGCCGGATATCTTCGTCGCCTGCGACTCGACCTTCAGCTTCCTGCTCATGAATAACCGCGACGGCACCTTCCGCGAAGAAGCGCTGCTGCGCGGCATCGCCGTCTCCTCCGATGGACAGCGCATGGCGGGCATGGGCGTCGGCCTCGGCGACTATAACCTCGACGGCCATCTCGATATCGTCCGCACCCACTTCTATAACCAGCCCACCGGCCTCTATCGGAACGACGGCAAGGGCAACTTCGAAGACGTCTCCGCGCAGGCCGGCCTCGGTAAAGAACACCGCTTCATCGACTGGGGCACCGGCGTCGCCGACTTTGACAATGACGGCAACCCCGACATCCTCATCGTCAGCGGCACCGTCTATCCGGAACTCGAGAAGATCTTTCCCTCGCGTTTTCCCGCGCAGACTCCCCGGCTCATTTTTCGGAATCGGGGCAACGGCACATTTGTGGAACTCGGCGACGAAACCGGTCCCGGCATCTCCGCCCGCCACTGCTCCCGCGGCTGCGCCTTCGGCGACTTCGACAACGATGGCGACATCGATGTGCTCGTCATGAACCGCAATGAGCCACCGTCACTGTTACGCAATGACGCGCCGAAAGAAAACCACTGGATCAAAATTCGCCTCGAAGGCACAAAAAGCAACCGCAGCGCCATCGGCGCGCGCGTCCTGGCTCACTACGGCGGTAAAGTTCAGGCGCAGTCCCTCACCAGCCAGATCAGCTATATCTCCGTAAACGATCCCCGCCTGCATTTCGGCCTCGGCGCGGCCACCACCGCCGACATAGAAATCTTCTGGCCCAGCGGCGCAAAAGAATCGTACCCAAGCCTGGCCGCCAACCAACTCCACACTATCAAGGAAGGCAAAGGCATCGTCCCCGGCCGCCCCTTCGTTAAATGAAGACCGCCCTGGGTTCTGCAACTTGCAACTTGCAACCTGGTGCGCTATGTCTGATCCGGGCATTTTGCGCGAAGCGCTCCCGCCTGGACGGCCAGTCCTACTGCGCCCCGTTTTTGAAGACCTCGTCCGCGTAGTAGTTTTCCACCCGCGCCTGATCCCGCAGCATCTCCAGAAACGCATTCTTCAGCAGTTGCTCGCGGCTGTCCCGCAGCTGTTGACGGATCGCCTGCTGCACCCTGGGATCGCCCAGCTGCCGCTGTCCCGCCACCTCGCGGTCGATCAGTTTATAAATCGCATACCCAACTGCCTGCTTCGAGTTCGGCGCGCCATACACCGGCAGAATCTCCGTAATCTGCCCCGGCTTCAGTTTCCCCACCGCTCCATACACCTCGGCGTCGCCCCGCAGCTGTGACTCGGAGACGAACCCCATGTCCCCGCCGTTCCCCGCCGTGTTGGGATTCTCGGAAAAGTTCATCGCCAGCGCGCCGAAATCTTCGCCGCTCTCCAGGCGATTGTGCAGCATCTCGATCTTTCGCCGCGCGTCCGCCTCGTTCATCGCTTTGCTGTTCTGCAGATTGCCCACCTGCTGCGGAGGAACCGGCGTCGCCGTCACCACAATCTGCGCCAGATGATAATTCGGCTCGATCAGATTGAAGTCCGCCTTGTGCTCGTTGTAGTAGCTGGAGATGTCCGCGTCTGTGATGTTGATCCGCGACGTGATTTCCTTGTTGAAAAGCTTCTCTTCCGTCCGGTTGCGCCGGATCTCCCGCTTCAGATCGTCCAGGGTCAGGTGCTGCGAATCCAGCCGCTTCTGAAATTCCTCCTGTGTAAACGGAGCCTTAAGCTCGTTCAGACGGTCCGCGACTTCTTCATCCGTCGCCACCAGGTTCTGCTGCGCCGCCCGCTGCATCACGATCTCCTCATCGATCAGCTGGCGCAGAATGTTCAGGCGCATGATGTCCGCCTGCACCTTCGACGGAGTCTGGTGCGACTCGCCGAGGTTGTTCTGGAATATCGTATCCACTTCGGAGACCTGGATGGCTTTGCCATTCACCAAAGCGACCGTGTTCGGGTCGTGCGCTTTCTTGCAGCCGGCGCATAACGCCATCGTCATGCCGAGCCCTGCGAACAGAAGTTTGCGAGTGGGAAAGCCAGCGCCCCGCGTACCGGCCACATTGGTTCGAGATGTCAAAACATTCTCCGTTTGCCGCTCCGCTGTGGGGGACGAAGCGCAGGCTTAAGAATAATGCCGTCCCCGCTCTGCTTCGCATTCATTTCGCCGGAACTCATTGCCCAGGCTTCTGCTGCGCCGTTGGAGCCGGCGATTCCGGGGGGGGCGCCGCAATTCCCTGCTCTTTTAACGCCCGATCGATCATGATCCACAGCTGATGCTTCTCCAGTTCCCCAGCCCACCGTTCGCCGCTCACGAAGAAGGTCGGCGTCGCGTTGACGCCCACCTTGTCCGCGGCCCTCATCTCCGCCTCAATCTTTGTGTCATCCTGCTTCGTCACGCACGCATCCAGCTTCGCCGCGTCCAGATTCTCCCGCGCACCCTCCTGCTCCGCAAGCTTGTCCAGCATCGCCGTCGCTTTTGCCAGGTCGCGATCCGGCCCGCTCACATCCTGCCCGTGCACGTGGAGATAATCCACGTAATTCCAGTAAGCCGTGGGGTCCAGTGCCGCCAGACAATTCGCATTTACCGCCGCATGCATCGCCCACGGATGGATCTCCACCAACGGGTAATCCAGATAGACGAACTTCACCAGCCCCTTGTAACGATCCAGCGTCGCAGGAAAAAACTCCGCATTTAGTTGCGCGCAGTATGGGCACTCCAGATCGTCGAAGTTGACGATCGTCACCTTCGCTCCCGGACCGCCCCGCACCGGCCGCCCTTCCGTCGGCAGCGTAGCGCCGGGATCGGGTCCGATGTCCCACTTCGACAGCCGCGCCAGCGTGTTCCCGTCTTTCGACAAAAGAAAATCCAGGGTCTGCTTCTTCTGTGGCTGGTTGGGCAGTGAAAATGTAACCGCGATGGTGTCATATCCATTGACATCGCTTTTCTGCCGTGAACCAATCGCAAGCTCATACTGCGGAGGCACGTTCAGCTCCGCCCGGATCATAATCTCGATCTTGCGCTCCAGCGCCGGCATGGCCGCCAAAGCAGGATCTGCACCAGCCGCCGGCGCCGACGCCGCACTCGCTGCGGGAGCGGCTGCGACCACCGGAGTCTGCTGCGCCATGCAGCCCGAAGCCGCGATCGCCACCGCGCTCACCGAAAGAAAAAACCTGTTCGACAAGAAAACCGCCTTCGCCGGCCAAATCGCCGGAATCAACAACGTCTGCTCATCTAATTATCGCAGTTCGCCCTGCCATCTGTTCCCTGTTCCCTGTTCCCTGTTCCCTGTTCTTCAGAACAGGCTGATCCGATGCGCCAGATCGCCAACGTTCGAGAATCCCGCGAAGTTCAGGCTGTAGAAATATTCCGTATCGTCGCGAATCGATCCCAGCGAAAACCGCCGGTACTGAAAATCGATCCCGCAGCAGTTCCAGTTGTATTGCCCCTGCAGCGCCCCATATTGCAGTTGCTGGTGGATCAGATCGTATGCCGCGTTCGCCCCGGCGCTCATCCCCAGTTTGTTCGCCGCTCCAAAAATCGCCGCCAGATGAATCTGGTTATACGGATTCGGCGCGTTCGGCGCCAAAGGCGGCGATTTCGCCGTACTCAGCGGGGTATAGCCGAGCGGCACGTTCACGTACGAATCCCCAAACTGGAAGCGGTAAAACTTATGCTGATATCCGGCAAATATATTGCTCGACGTGATCTTCCCTTCCTTCACGTCGTAATCCAGATCCCACTCCACGTCGGTCGCCGTCGCCGTCCGCATCCGCAGTCGCGATATCAACGGTGACGTGTGCCGCGCTTCCGTCAGAAAGTCGATGCCCGTAAAATCCAGCGTCGTCTCCAGCGGATTCGGCGTCCCCCGCGTGATCGCATGATCGAAGTCCGGCTCGAAATAATACTTCTGCGCGATCCGCCACGTAATCCAGTCCCGCGTCCCCCCTCCGCACATCGTGTCCGGTCCCCATGCCTCATCGCCCCTGCACGGGTGCGGATGCAGATGCCGCAGAAACAGCCTCTGCGTCACTCCGTATTCCAGTTCGTTCGTGTTGCTGGCCACATCGGTATCGTCGAAACGCAGAATCTCCCGAAAATTATTGATCCCCGTCACGTACCGGTAATCCACGTCCGGCTCAATCGTGTGCCGCAAATCCCCGCCCAGCAGATGCGCCAGCCACGGCGTGCTGAAGTCCCGCTCCAGCGCCGGCGGCCGCAAATCGAATCCCGTCTCTACGTCCGTCCGCGTCGTCCCCGCCCCCCGCACCACCGGAATTTGCTCCAGATCCGCCGGGTACTGGCTCTTCCCGTACCACGTCTCGCGAAACGCAGCCTCCGGCCGAAATGTCCATCCATCCATGTGCAGCGGCATCGTCAGACGTGGATAAATATCCACCCGCGGCACCTCTGCCGATGTCCGGAAGCTCGGGTAATCGTAGCGCGACAGCGCCCCCCCCGATGCGCTCAGCCCCCACATCACCGGCGAATCGCTCATCGCTCCGCCCAGCCGCCGGTCCGCACCCTCCACATCCACCTCCGGCAGATGCAGAATCCTCACCTCATCCCCCGCTATCGTCGAACTTTGAAAGTCCTGGTACCGATTGATCCGCAGGCTTTCCCACATGTCGTGATCCTCATGCGTCACGAATCCCTGCGACTTCACCTCCGAGTTGATCGCTATCGCGTAGTCCTCTTCAAATACCAGCCGGTACACATACGAACTCAGATACTCCGAGTCGATCGCTCCCGTCGTGTGTTGCGAAAAATCGTATCGCCCGTCCCCCGCGACATCGATTCCCCCCTGATTGATATCGGGCCCCGGCGGATTCGCCAGCCCTCGGTCCAGCAGGCTGTGGAAGTGAATATTCGCGAAATCCAGGCCTCCCCCCCGATATCGAAACATCCCGTTCGGCGCCCATCCGCGTTTCGAATAATATTGCGATGCCATTGTCAGATCGGCGCTCCGCCCCAGAGTCAGATAAAAGCCTTCTCCCAGAATCAGTCCCTTCGTGGTGTTGTTCCCGAAGTAGGGCAGCAAAATGCCCGACTCCCGCTGATCGGCTACCGGATGGGTGACGTACGGCAAGTAGATCAGCGGCACCCGGAAAATTTCGAAGAACCCGTTACTGGTCTTCGCCACGCCGTTGTTCAATTCGATGATGTGCGACAAAATCCGCCAGTCCGGCTTCGGCAGCCGGCACGACGTCATCGTTCCGTGGATCACCCTGTAGTGCCCCTTGCCCAGCTGCAGTACCTCGCGTCCCGTGACCGCAAATGGATTCGGCGCAGTAAACACCAGCCGTCCGCGCGGATTCCGCTCCACACCCAGCGTACCCGCCACATCGAAAAAATCCCCCGTGTCCGCACTCACGTTGATCGTTCCATGATCCGCCTCGAAGTGCTCATCGTCCGGCCCGCCGTCCACCATCATGTGCCCCTGCGCCTGAATCTCGCCGCTCCCATCGTCATAACTCGCATGATCCGCATGAACAATGTAGCTGCGGTAATAAATCACCACATCGCCGTCCAGCGTATACAGATTGCTCTTCGCAAAACTCTGCTCTGATTGGCGATCGGCAACCAACTTCACCGGGACGCCCTGCGCCGGTTGCGGCACGACGTGCGCCTCCGGCAGCGTGCTCTGCAGGCTCGGCTCGTCAGGCAGGTCGGCAGATGATTCGACAGCCAACTCGGCCGTGCTCGTCGAACCTTCCGCCGCTTTTTCCTGAGATGATTGCGATGGGGGAAGCTGCGTGGTTACCGCCTGCGCCCATAGCCGCGGATGCAACAGCAGGTACAGCGTGATACACCAAAACAGACGGGTTCTCATCGCGCGCGGCAACTTCAGCATAGCAAAGCGGAATGGTGATTTGCGGCGCGCAGCGTTCCTTCCTGAATGCAAACCGCAGAGCCGATGAGGATGCAGTGAACGGTTCGCCTTCTGATTTTCCTTCGCCTTCGCCCATCGCGCCACCGCGCGCTCCCCAAAGCAGCGGTTTGGATAAAGGCGCCGCCCTGGATAAGGGCCAGGACCCTCAGCCCGGCACACCCGTCTGGAAAACGGAAGTCAGCGACCGCGTTCGTGCCCATCGCAATCGCCCCAGCCGCACCCATGCCGATCAGCCCCTGCTTCCAGGTATGGAAGACAATCTTGTATCGTCGTCATCCATTGCAGCCCGCGTCGCCGAACGCTACTCGCGAGTCCCCTCCTACCGCGAGATGCTCGCCGCCCAGGCTGCCGCTCAAGCCGCAGACCAGATTGCAGCCGAAAAATCCCAGGCGGAAGCACTCGCCACAGCTCCCGGCCCGCCTGCCTCTCCCCCTTCAGTCGCCGCGCCAGCCCAACCTGCATGCCCACCGCAAAACGAAGCCGTCAACCAGGCAGCCGAGCCCTGCCAGCCCAGCCTCATTCACTATTTCGTCAGCACCGATTCCCTGCCCGTCCCACGCGCCACCCCCGCCCAGGCGCGCGCCGTAGGCGCATCCCTGCGGGAACGCCCTGACACCGCCGCCAACCCGTCCCCGAATCTCCTCTCAGATCCGCTCGAAGAAGCTCTCGTCGAACCCGCTCAACCGCTCCCTGCCCGCGTCTTAGCCTTTCCTCGAGAGCTCATCGCGCCCCGCAAAGCGCGCCCACGTCTCGCTGAATGCCCGCTTACGGACGAACCCCACGCTCCCGCTACTCTGCCGCCCGCCGCACCGCCCGACCCGCGGTGGCTTGCGGAAGAACCGCAACCCATGCCAAACTCCTTTGCGGGAAACACCGAGCTCCGGTCGCACACGCCTGACTCCGAGCCCGCCCACCTGCCCGAGGCATCCGCCCAAACGCAGGAATGGCGCACAATCAATCTGGACACGGAGACCCCCATCCGCGACCCCAACCCTTACTCGTCACTCCTCGACCGTCCGCGGCTGCACGTGGCCTCGCTTGAGAACCGCGCCCTCGCCGCCTTTGTCGATTGCGCCTTCATCCTCTCCGCGTTTCTTCTCTTCTCTCTGATTTTTGCCATCTGCACCACCAGCCTGCCTCATGGCCGGCCCGCCCTGATTGGCGCCTGCATCGCTCTCTTCGCCATGTGGCTGCTTTACCAACTCCTCTTTTTCAGCCTCACCAACGCAACCCCCGGCATGCGCTACGCCAAAATCGCCCTCTGCACCTTCTCCGACAAAAATCCTACCCGCCAGATCCTCCGCACACGCATCGCCGCCGTACTCCTGTCGGCTCTGCCCCTCGGCCTCGGATTTCTGTGGGCCGTCTTCGACGAAGACTCCCTCGGCTGGCACGATCGCATCACCCAGACCTACCAGCGCAGCTATAGCAGGCCCTGATCCTCATGTCCCGGCAATCTTCATTCCATTTGTAGCCACGCGAGTGACTTTTTCGGCTGGATCGCCGTCCGCAACCACCCCGGACGCCTCTACGCCAGCGACTTGCCCATCTCGCCCGGCTGGCTCGCAGTCATTGACCTGCTCAGCATCCTGTTGGCGTATGCCTGGTTCTGGCTCTATCGCCGCCTCAGCGCGAAGATCGCCGAAGGCACACCCGGCTATCCATTCCTCGACCGTATCCGACTCACCCTGTCCCTGCTCGCCCAGAATGTGCTCGCGCTCGTGATCCTCGTCGCCATCAAAGTCCGTTGAAGGCAACTAGAGACTACAACTGGAAACTGGGGACTGTTCCCTATTGCCTGTTCCCTGTTGCCTGCCTGTAATCAAACTCCCACCGCTGCTTCCGATCCCCAGACTCAAACCGGTCGTTCCACTCCAGCCAATACTCATCCGCACTCCGCGTCTCCGGATAATGCTCGCCCCTCGGATACGGATACCGGCTCATCCCATGGAACGGCATCTGCGCCACCGTAAACGGCGAAGCCTCCCACCAATCCATGTCCTTTACAAAGCCGTTCGCGTAGAAGAAATAGTCCCGCGTCCATCCAGCGGGTAGAGCCGGTAACGAACCCGCGCTGAACTCCGCATCGATCTCCTCACCCGTCCCAAAAATCACATACCGGTTGTCGATGCTCTTCAGCAGCGGTGTCACATCCCCATACCGCGTATAAACGCCGCGCGCCCACAGGAACGGCCCCGTCGCGCTGATCTGGTTGTAGTCGTAAGTCAGCTCGCCCGGCGTCGCACCTTCGATCTGTTTTGGATACCCCCGGAACGCCAGCTGCGCCGTCGCCAGCGGAACCTCCGTCCGACGCACTTGGCCTCCGATATTCGGCCCGTTATCCACCCGCACCCGATCCCAGTAAATCTGCAGGTTCGTCGTGATCCGAATCTTCCGCACACCCGCCGGCAGCTTGCCCGTCAAATCCACCACAATCGTCCGCGGCAGCCCCGCCGGAAATCCCATGTCGTCGATGATCCTCTTCCATCTGCCGTCCGCCATCAGCGCGTCCACCCGAGGCGGCACCGGTTGCAACCCCGCCTGCCACGCCGCATACATCGAGCTCGCGCTGAAGTACTCGATAT
>CAZSWI010000029.1:0-22843 GCA_964610635.1 uncultured Acidobacterium sp. | reverse complement strand
GTACATCGCGCTCTGGCGGAAATATAGCGTCCCCGTCTGCTTCTCCTCTCAGGCAGTTTAGCCACCGGATAAACACTTTTCGTGGGTGACAGCATCCTCATCAACCGGCCTCGATCGGCTCGACCGAGCCATCTCCCTTCGATTTCGTCCCTGTTCTGATGCGTCGATGTCTACGAGAGTCGTGCAAGCAGCCGGGCCAACAAATAGAAGCCTCTTCCTGAGCACGCGCCCAGGAACCAGCCGTTGAAAAAGGCTACTGTCCAACTCCAAAACAACGAGCCACATCGCGACCCACCCCCACCCCCGGTTCCCCGCAATGGGCCGAGAAGCGATCAGGGCTGCGAGGACTGGATCACGAGTTCCTGGCCGTCGCGCTTGTAGACGACGCCCGCCTTCATCACGAAGCTGACTTTGCTCATCACCGTGATGTCATCGAGCGGATCGCCGGGGACCGCGACCAGGTCGGCGTACTTGCCTGACGCCACCGCGCCGAGTTCATCGTCGTGGCCGAGTAACTGGGCAGCGTTAATGGTGGCCATCTGCAGGGTATACGCGGGCGGCAGGCCGGCCTTTACAAGATAGATGAAGTCTTCCCAGTTCTGACCGTGAGGATAGACGCCCGCGTCAGTGCCGTAGGCAAATTTCACGCCGCCTTTGTAAGCGCGAGTCACTGTCTTCATAATTTGTGGACCTACTTCGAGAGCCTTCTTAGCAACGGTAGGCGGATAGGCGCCCTTCTTCGCCTGTTCCGCGACAAACTGTCCAGTGTAAACGGTGGGGCAATAGAAAGTGCCGTGCTCTTTCATAAGCTGGATGTCGGCATCGTCCATAAACGTGCCGTGTTCCACGGAATCGACACCGGCCACGACGGAACGGCGAATAGCCTCTGCTCCGTGCGCATGCACCGCTACTTTCATGCCGTAGTCGTGGGCGGTCTCGACGATGGCGCGAATTTCATCCTCAGTCATCTGCGGGCCGGAGCCATTGGTCCCGAGGTCCATGACGCCGCCGGAGGGCATGGCCTTGATAAGGTCAGCGCCTTCCTTATAGTGAAGGCGGACTACCTTCCGCGCTTCGTCAGGGCCATTGAAGATGGATTGGAGTGGGCCGGGGTCGCCCTGCAAATCCATACTGAGGCCATTGGTGTGATCTGCGTGGCCGCCGGTGGTGCTGATCGCGGGCCCCGCAGTGTAGATGCGCGGCCCGACCACCGTGCCTGCGGCAACCGCTTTGCGCAGCGCAACCGTATCGTAGCCGGTGTCGCCAACATTGCGGACGGTGGTAAAGCCGGCCATGAGCGTGCGTCGCGCATAGAGGGTCGATTTGAGCACCTGGTCGGCAAAGTTGGTATGAGCGGCTTCTGCGTAAGTGTTCTTGCCGAACTGGTCGTCGAGATGCACGTGGTCGTCGATGAGTCCGGGGAGACATGTAGCTGCGGCTAAGTCGATCACCGTTGCGCCTGGGGGGCTTTGCGTTCCCGGCTCGACCTTGTCGAACCTATCCGCAACGATGAAGACCGACGATGGACCGAGCATCTTGCCAGCGGCGCTGTCGAAGAGTTTTGGACAATGAATTACGGTGATGGGAGCTGGTGTAGTCGCGACGGAAGTATCCTGCGCGAAGTCCATTGCAACCGGTGCACAGGCAAGCAGGACGACCATTCGACCAAGTTTAAGGATCAACGCCATGAGTAACTCCTCATCATTCTAAGCGAGTTTGAGGGTTTAACCTACTCCGACGCCTTCGCCGGCAATAACTTCGTTGCTTGTTTCAGGAGACTGGCTTCGCGCTCCAGTGCCGCTGCAACGCGGGTGATCTGTTCGTCGGCCTCAGGCCACTTCTTCTGCTCGATGGCTTCGCGCACCCCGGGCATGGTCTTGACGCCGTAGCCCGTATAGAAGCCTGGGGCGTAGAGAAGGTGCTGGAACCAGGGCCGATTGGGCAAGCCCCTCTCGTCGGTAAGCAAACGCTCACTGCTAATCAGGTCAGGATTCAGCTCCGGCGGTGCTGTTCCGCCCGCCGCCGCGAAAGCCTGATCGAAAGCTTTAGCTGCATCGGTCAAGTCGTCGGAAGCCTGATCGAGAGGGGCGAAATTGAGATACGGCGGGACAGGTTCGACGGGCGGAGGCACCTTGTGCTTCTTCGGATCGTAGAGAGCCTGGTAGACACCGTCGGAGATTTCCTGGTTGCGTTCCTTTGCCTCATCGCGCTTGTCGGTGGCGAGCGTTTTAAGCTGAGTAATGTAGAGGTGAACGGTGTCGGCAAGGTCGGTGAACTGGTAAGGCAGGATATCGGCGTCAGCCATGCGCATCACCATGGTGCCCGCGGTCTGCGCGAGGACGCGTCCATAACTGAAGTCGGTATCGAGGAAGTGGGTGTAGTAGTAAAAGTCGTCGTAGATTGAGTGATACTGGCCACCTTCGTCTTCGCCGCCATAGCCGAGGTTGACGCTGGCAACACCGAGATGGTCGATGAAAGCCGTATAGTCGGAACCCGAGCCGAGGGCTGGGATACGCATATCGGAGCGGGAACGAATTTCAGTGCGGGTCGGGGCGTTGGCGCGTGAGATCTGGAAGAGATGGTCCCGTTTCCACACTGTCATCTTCGTTTCGGGATCCTGAATATCCTTGGCGACGTCGTTCACGAAATTCTCGAGAGAGTGCGAACCTTCGACGAATAAGTAACCGCGGCCGTTACCATCGGAGTTGAAGTAAGCGACAGCGTGCTGCTTGAGCTCGTCCGCATGCGTCTCCACCCACTCGGTCGAGCCCAGCAGGGCAGGCTCCTCACCATCCCAGAAGCAATAGATTATGGTGCGTGAGGGCTTCCAACCCTGCTTGAGTAACGTGCCCAGCGCCCGCGCTTCTTCTAACTCAGGACTGGTGCCGGAGAGGGGATCCTCGGCGCCGTTGACCCAGGCATCATGATGATTTCCGCGAATCACCCACTGGTCGGGATATTTCGCGCCGGGTATACGCGCGACGACGTCATTGAGAGGCTTACGGTCCCAGTTGAAACTAAGCGCTAAGTGGGCCTTTGCCGTGCTTGGTCCCACGTGATAAGTGAAAGGTAAGCCGCCGCGCCACTCTTCGGGAACGGTTTCACCGCCCAGCGCCTTCAGGAAAGGAGTGGCGTCCGCGTAGGAGATGGGCAGGACCGGAATCTTCGTGATGGTCTGCACCTGATCGAGGGGGATAAGTTTCACACCCTCGACTGCGCCAACTCCTGGGGTTTGCGGGTCGCCCGGATAGATGGGCATGTCCATGACACTGCCGCGCTGCGCACCTTCTGGCGGCCGCATCGGGCCGTCCGGGTAACTATCGCCCTGGAAGTAGCCGTCTTCACGCGGATCGGAGTAAATGAGGCAGCCGACTGCACCGTGCTCGGCGGCGACCTTGGGCTTGATGCCGCGCCAACTGGCGCCGTAGCGGGCAATCACAATGGCGCCTTTGACGGAGATACCCATGCGATCGAGGACGTCATAGTCTTCCGGGCGGCCATAATTCACGTAGACGAGAGGTGCAGTTACATCGCCATCGCGGGAGTAGGCGTTGTAAGTGGGCAGTTGCTCACTGGTCTGGTTCGAAGTGGGGTCGACGCTGAGGGCAGGCTCCAGCAGTTTGGCTGTGAACGGGGTGGGGCCGAGCAGTTCCAGCTTTCGCGATTTTGGCGTCGGGAAGAGCGCCGAGAAGGTTTCGATCTTCGCGTCCAGTCCATAGGACTGTAACTGGGCGAGGAGCCACTCCGCGTTGTCTTTGTCATAGGGTGAGCCCACATGGTGCGGCCGCGCGGAAAGGCGGCGCATATTTTCGCGAATGTGGTCGCGATCGGGCAGCTCGCGGAATTTCTGCTCCCAGCTCACTTCAGTCGCTGAGTCCTCGGGTGTATATCCGCGCAGGGAGTGACCGGCATCGACGGCGTGAGCGGCAAGAGCAAACAGGCAAACAGCAGCAACAGGCAAGCGCATAGGGTAGAACCTCAAAAAGGGCGGTGATCGGGCTGCGGGGGATAAAACAGATTGTGCGATTGAAACACTATAGCGTATCGATCCACATTCGCAGGACCATGATCGAGGTATTCGAACTATTTGTTTTTGCGGATGGCATCGAGGCAATGTTCGCTGCCGCTGGCTTGTGAACCGGGCTTCCGCATTTGGTTGCGCCTTTCAGGGCTTGCCAGCATCCTTTATCCATGCCTGAATCGGCGCCCCTGGTATCAGCAGCTATCGAAAGCGTGCCTGTAGTCGGGCACTTTCGCGACGGGCGATTTTTCAACCCGGGAGCCGGAGCTCACGGCTTCTCGCAGTTATGGAAGTGGGTGACCAACCGCAAGCCTGGGCCGTGGCGCAAATGGACTCCTTCCACACCGGGACCGACGCCGCCAGCGCAAGTCCAGGGAGCGGAGCTTCGTGTCACCTTCGTCAATCACGCAACGGTGCTGCTGCAGACTGAAGGTCTCAACATTCTTACCGACCCGGTGTGGTCGTTTAGGGTTAGCCCGGTTGGTTTTGCGGGGCCGGCTCGGCATCGCGATCCGGGAATTCGATTTGCAGACCTTCCTTCGATCCATTGCATCCTCATTAGTCACAATCACTATGACCATTTCGACACTCCGACGTTGAAGCGGCTCGCCAGAGCACACCGCCCGGCGGTCTTCTGCCCATTGGGGCTGGCAAAGCGGCTTCGAGGGCTCGGGTTCCGCGACGTAGTGGAAATGGATTGGGGACAGTCGCAGCCGTGGAAGGAAATGCGGGTTCACTGCACGGAGGCGCAGCACTTCTCGGCTCGCACGCCATTCGACCGCAATAAGACGCTGTGGTGCGGCTGGGTGGTCGAGACCCAGCACGGCAATCTCTATTTCGCGGGCGACACGGGCTTTGGCGATTTCTTTGCGGCTCTGCGGGAGCGCTTCTCCACGATGCGCCTGGCGCTGTTGCCGATCGGCGCCTACGAACCGGAGTGGTTCATGGGGCCGGTTCATATGACGCCGGAACAGGCCGTCGAGGCGGCCTCGATTGTGTCGGCAACCACTTCAATCGGGATACATTTCGGGACGTTTGCGCTGGCCGACGATGGCGAAGCCGCTCCCGTTGAACGACTGCGGGCCGCGTTGCAGGGCCGCGAGGATGCGGGGCGGTTCCGGGTGCTGGTGGAGGGCGAAGGGCACGCGGTTCCGTAACAGATACGGTTACATATTATGTATCTGGCGCCTCACCCTCCCCGCAGACAGTACGGGAGCCGCTCTTCGCGGACATTGTCGTAACACTGCAGGGCTGTGAAGCGGGTAATGGCTGCGGGAATGCCCACCGCCGTCCAGCCTGGATGGCCGGTGGAAGGAAAGGGTCCGCCGTGATTCATAGCGGGGCTCACCGCTACGCCGGTGGGCATTTTGTCATTCAGCAAGCGGCCGGATTTTCGCCGCAGCAGCGGAGCCACATGATTGTACAGTTCCTCGTCGGCGCCGGTGGTGGACGAATAGATGGAGGCGGTGAGATTTCCTTCGAGGCGATCCAGGACGGCGAGCAACTCATGATCGCTCGCTACGGTGACGGCAAGAACTTCGTTGCCGAAGGCTTCCCGCAGAAACTCGCCGGGGGCAGAGAGGAATGTCCTCCCTGTCACGCGCAGCAGCGTATTTTCGTGGCAGTAACCGGGGCCGTCTGTGTTTTTTCCCCCAGTTACGATTTCTGCGCCAGCTTTCTTCAGCGCGCTAATGGACTCGTTAAGGCGCTCGCGCACCGAAGCGGCGAGCAGAGTGTGGGGCTGGCGTGTTTTGAATGCAGCCGCCAGTGCAGCAATAAAGGTCTCGGCGGCGTCGACGTCCGTCAGAAAAACAAGATTGGGGCGAGTACAGAACTGGCCTGATCCAGCAGTGCAACTGTCGGCGAGTTCAGCGGCCCACTTCTGCGTGTTCTGCTTCATGCCTTCGGGGAGAAAGACGACTGGATTCAGGCTCGACATTTCGAGATAGATTGGGCGGCCTGCCTCATCTGCGGCCCGCTTGAGCGCGAGGCCCGCGGCTTTGCTCCCGGTGAAGGCGACCGCGCCCACACGGGGATCGCTGACCAGTTTCAATCCTGTCTCCGGCTCGACGTGATAGATCATTTGCACCATCGCCGGGGGCAAATTCAACCTCTTGATCACGGGCAATGCCATCGTGGCAAGAATGAGGGACGTGCCTGGGTGCAGAGGATGTGCCTTGGCGATCACGGGATTGCCGGCCGCGATGGCGGCGGCAAAATCTCCGCCGGAGACTGCGTTGTAGGCGAAAGGAAAATTATTGGGCCCGAAGATGACGACCGGGCCAATGGGACCCAGGCAAGAGCGCAGGTTGCGCTGGTGGTCGATTGTGACCCTGCGCCACGACTGCTCGCGGGCGGCGGCGGCGGCCTGGCGCAGCTGATCGGTTGTGCGCGGCAATTCCACTTCTGCCAGGCGCGGTCTATTGGGCAGGCCTGTTTCCTCGTGGGCCATGTAGACCGGGGCCTTCCAGTTGAGGTCGATGGACGCGGCGTAACCCTCGAGGAACTCCGCGATTCTTTCTCCGGAGATCTGCTCCAGCTCGTGCGCAGCTTTGGTTGCCGCGGCCAGCGCCGCGTCGCAGTCGCTCCACCGGCTGACCGGGAAGATGCGATCGATCCTGGTGGCGGTGGACGGATTCTCGGCCTGAAAGACCGACGCCGCATCAGCCTCGCGCCACTGGCCGTCGATCAGTACGCGTAACGGGTTCATCTCTAATCTCCTGTTCGTACCGTCCCGCTTCAGCTAACGGAATTCAGCAGCGTACCGATTCCATCGATCGCGATACGAATTGCGTCCCCTGTCCTCAGCGTAAAGGAATCGGGAGGAACGATGCCGGTGCCGGTGAAAAGGAAGCAGCCGGCGGCGAAAGTCTGGTCGCGGTAGAGATAGGCGACCAGATCTTCGGGGCGGCGCATCATTTGTTCGAGGGTCGTTTCGCCTGAGAACACTGTCTCCTTTCCACGCACGATGTTGAGCGTGATGCGCGTCTTCGGATGCAGTGGCTCGTTTTGGAGGAGAATGCCGGGGCCAATGGCGCAGCTGCGGTTGTAGATTTTGGCTTGCGGCAGGTAGAGAGGGTTTTCGCCCTCGATATCCCGGGAGCTCATGTCGTTGCCGATGGTGTAGCCGACGATTTTTCCCTGGGAGTCGATGACGAGGACAAGCTCCGGCTCTGGGACAGACCAGGAGGCGTCGCTCCGAATGGCTACGGGAGAGTTGGGGCCGACAACTTTTGCAGGCATGCATTTGAAGAAGAGCTCGGGGCGCTCGGCGCTGTAGACGCGGTCGTAGAATGTGCTGGCCTGGACTGATTCCTCCATGCGGGCGACCCGACTGCGGTAGTAGGTGACGCCCGCCGCCCAAACTTCCTGGCTTTCGATCGGGGCGCGTAGCATCGACTGGTCGAGATAGACCGAAGGGGATGCGGTACGGATGCGCTGGTCGAGAAATGAATGCAGGTCGGGTTGGGTGAGGAGCTTGTCCAACGATTCGTCGAGGCGAAGTATTTTGCCCTGGTGCTCAAGTACCCAGCCATCTGGCAGCCGATAGAGAATCACTGTTGCTCCTTTGTGCCTGAAACGTGAGGCGCCAGAGCTCGCTGAGCGAAAACTTCGCGATCGGCGCCGGGGTCCGCCAGACGCGCGATAATCGCATCGACATCGTAAACGCAGCCGCCCCATATTCCGCCGCTGGCTTCAACCAGCGCGGCCCATAGCTTCGTATCGGGGGGAAGGGCGGGATGGGGTTGCAGATCGGCTCGCGGGGATCTGGCTGACAGACGCCGCGTTCCTTCCGCCGGGGAAAAAACTTCGCTTTGTTCGCCCACCAGATTCACGGTGGCGACGAGTTTGCGGCGATCGATTCGAACCTCGATCAGATCGCCGTCCTGAATTTTCCCGACGGGGCCGCCGGCGAGCGCTTCGGGCGAAATGTGGCCGATGCACGGGCCGGTGGAAACTCCGCTGAAGCGCCCGTCGGTGAGCAACGCCACGTGGCGGCAATGCGGTAAGGCTTTCAACGCGGCGGTGATCTGATAAATCTCCTGCATGCCTGCGCCCTTTGGACCGCAGCAGATCAGGACTATTACATCGCCCGCTGCGATTTTTCCCATGCGAATCGCGTCGATTGCATCGGTCTCTGCTGTAAAAACTCTGGCCGGTCCGCGATGAAGGAAGACGCCATGGTCGCCGATCAGGTCCGGATCGATTGCGGTGCTCTTGACGACGGAACCCTCGGGAGCGAGGTTGCCGGTGGGGAAGCAGACCGTCGAGGTTAGACCTTTGGCTCGCGCGCGCTCCGGCGAGAAGACTACGTCGTCGGGATCGATGCCATCGCGGTCCTTCAGGTTTCGACGCACCGCTCGACGCCGCTCGCTCTGTTCCCACCAGTCGAGGCACGCGCCGAGTGGGACACCAGCCGCTGTTATCACACTCGTATTCAGCAGTCCCGCGTTGCGCAGATGCAGCATGACCTCCGGCACACCGCCGGCGAGAAACACCTGCACGGTAGCGAAGTTGCGGGGGCCGTTGGGGAGGGCGTCGACGAGACGCGGGACTTCGCGATTGATCCGGATCCAGTCGGCGACGGTCGGGCGCGTGCGACCTGCGGCGTGCGCAATGGCGGGAAGATGGAGGAGAAGATTTGTCGAGCCTCCAAAAGCGGCGTAGACCACCATCGCATTTTCGAATGCAGCCTGGGTAAGGATGTCCCTGGTTCCGATGCGCAGCTCGCGAAGGCGCAGCAGTGCCGCGGCGGAGCGCCTGGACGCATCGAGCCACACTGGCTGCCCGGACGGGGCGAGAGCGGTATGAGGCAAGGCCAGGCCGAGCGCCTCGGCAACCACCTGCGATGTTGCGGCTGTTCCGAGGAACTGGCAGCCGCCTCCGGGCGTGGCGCAGGCGCGGCAACCGACATCCGCGGCGTACTCCAGCGTGATCTGGCCTTGTGCGAAGCGAGCGCCGATGGTCTGAATCTTACCGGCGTCCTCGCCGTCTTCCGGAAGCAGCGTTACACCGCCGGGAATCAGGACCGATGGCAGATCGCCTGACGAAGCCAGGGCCATGAGCATCGCGGGCAATCCCTTATCGCAGGTTGCGACACCAAGGACGCCGGCGCGTGTGGGCAAGGAACGCATCAGGCGGCGGAGCACGATCGCCGCATCGTTGCGATAGGGCAGCGAGTCAAGCATCCCTGTGGTGCCCTGCGTTCGCCCATCGCAGGGATCGGTGCAGGCGCCGGCAAAGGGCACGGCATCGAGCGCCTTCAATTCACGCGCCGCTTCCGCCACCAGCAGCCCCACCTCCCAGTGTCCGGTGTGGAAGCCCAGCGCGATCGGCGTGCCATCCGGCGCGCGCATTCCACCATGCGTGCTCAGGATGAGCACTTCGGGGCCACCGAGGCGCGCGGGATCCCAGCCCATGCCGGCATTCATCGTCAGGCCGAACAAGTTACCAGAAGGTTGGGTAAGCAGCATTTCCGGAGTCAGCGGCAGCGCTCCAGCTGGCCCGCGCGCGTGGGTCGCGACGCTGCGCAGATCGAGATCTGGCGACTCCAGCACTTCCTCAACGGCAATGGTCTTCATAAGCCGCTAACCTATTCTGCGATTCTGCGAACGACCCGTGTCTTCGGAGGCCGCGCTCGCCTGGAGAGCCTGTCCGGGCTTGATGCCCAGCAGCAACGCTCCCGACAGAATAAGGGACAGCGACATGAGCAGAAAGCCCGCGGCCGAGGTGCCTGTGAATGTCTGCAGAACACCGACCAAATAGGTTCCGAAGAATCCACCCAGCGCGCCGCAGCAATTGATGAGCGCCAGGGTTTCGCCGGCCACATTGCGTGGCAGCATTTCCGGCACCATTGCCCAGAAAGGGCCATACGGCGCGTACATGCAGCTGGCCGCCACGATCAGGCAAGCAAAGGCGACCGGAAACGAGCGATTGACGCTGAAGAAGGATCCAGCGAGAGCGACGCCGCCGAGCATCAGGATGGGCCACACAAATTCGCGGCGGCGCGCGGTGCGATCGGAAAAATGCGAGACCACCAGCATCACGATTACGCTCGCCAAGTAGGGAGCTGCGGAAAGCAAGCCGGTTCTGCCCATTCCCGCTCCGGTTGCGTTACGAACCACCACCGGCAGCCACAATACAAAACCATAAATGCCGAGGCTCCAGAAGAAATAATTGATACATAGCCAAACAACGTTGCGCTGTCTGAACGCGGTACGGAGGTTCGCGATCCGCGGTAGGTGCTGCTGCTCCCGATCGAGGGCGCTCTCCAGCTGCGCGCGCGCCGCTGGGCTCATCCACGGCGCATCCGCCGGCTTATCGCGCATGAGCCCAAGCCAGAAGACGCCCCAGCCCACGGCTACGAGCCCTTCAATGATGAACGCCTGCTGCCATCCGCGCGCGCGAATGAGAAAGCCGGTGACTGCGGACATCCAGAGCACGGTGACCGGATTGGCCAGGATCATGAGTGCATTGGCGCGGGAGCGTTCCGCCCGCGTGAACCAGCGCGTGAGCAGGATCAGCAGGGCTGGAAACACAAAGCTCTCCGCCACGCCCAGCAGCAGACGATCGGCCGCCAACACCCACAGGGTCCGGATAACACCGGTGAGCGCTGCAAATGCGCCCCAGGCGACCAGCGCGCCGAAAATCAGAATGCGCGCGCTGTGACGCTGCACGAGGATCACGCCGGGAATCTGGGGAAGACAATAGCCCAGGAAAAACAGCGCGCCCAGCAACGATGACTGATAGCCGCTGATGTGCAGCGTTTGCGCCAGGCCCGCCGCGGCGCCAAACCCATAGTTGGTGCGGTCGAGATACGCGAGGCTGTAGGTGATAAAGACCGCCGGCAGGATGCGAGTCCAGCGCTTGCGGAGATCGGTTTCGCTACGATTCATCGCATTCATTGCGGGACCGGAAACCGGAGAGCAGGCCGGCGGGATGCGCGGCGATCCAGTAGATCACATCGGCGGCTTGCTGGCACTGTCAGGTTCGGGACACCGGGCGTGGCAATTCCGTGGAGCTATCATCGATACGCATGTCATACCCTGGTCCATTCGCGAGATATCCCAGTCTGAAGGATCGCGTGGCCGTCGTTACCGGAGGCGCAAGTGGAATTGGGGAAGCCGTAGTTGAGGCTTTCGTCGCTAATGGATCGCGCGTCGCTTTTCTCGATCTGCAGGCCGAGGCCGGCGAACGGCTGGTTGCGCGTCTGGAACCGGCAGGTGGGACGCCGCCGGTTTTTCTGCCCTGCGATCTCACTGACCTGGCCGCGCTGCAATCCGTCGTGCGCGCCATCCATCAGCGATTCGGGACGGTAGATGTCCTCGTCAACAACGCGGGCAACGATACTCGCCACTCCATCGCGGAGGTCACGCCGGAGTCGTGGGACAGAGGAATAGCCGTCAACCTCAGGCACCAATTCTTTATGGCGCAGGGTGTGATTCCGGGCATGCAGAAGGCGGGGCGGGGCTCAATTATCAACATGAGCTCAATCGGCTGGGTGATTCCATCGACCAATCTTCCGATTTACGTGACGGCGAAGGCTGCCATCGTCGGCATGACGCGCACGCTGGCGCACGAACTGGGGCCGTTCAATATTCGGGTCAACTGTGTGATGCCAGGCGCTATTCTCACCGAGCGGCAACGGCGGCTCTGGTTCACGCCGGAGTACGAAGCCGAAATCCTCGCGGCGCAGGCCCTCAAGCGCTTCATTCTGCCCGAAGAAGTCGCGCGCCTGGTCCTCTTCCTCGCCGCCGATGACAGCGCTGCCATCACTAACCAGAGTTACATCGTCGACGGCGGATGGGTGTGATTTCGTTCTAGTCCTCGTCCCCTTCGTCCGGCATGTCGTCCGGGGCTTTCTTCAGATCGATGCGGGCGTGATGCGCGGCCTCTAGCATTTTGTTCAGCTCCGGCAATTGTTTCTCGCGAAAGTCATTCCATGCCGCAAGCGCGCCGCTCGCTTCGTCCCGCGCATGAGCCGCCGCGGCCCGCAGGGCTTCTGTGGGAACGCCGTCGGACTGCTCCAGCTCTCCATAAATCTGGCCGGTTTCGCCGTTGACCTCGTCGATGCCAGTCTTATGATTCGCGGGATCGCCGGTGAGTACGGCCTTGAGTGCAGCGCTGAAAGGCGCAAGCTGCGTACCCAACGAGGCATTCTTCGGTGCCGCAATCTGTTCCGCCACTGCGTGCGCCGCCAGATCGGCCTTCGCGACTGCGTCCAGGTTTTCGGCCATTGTCATCTGCGCGGCGTGCAGCGACTCCAGATCGGAAGCGTCGGTGCGGACTCTCGGATCGAGCTTTACGGTGATGGTTTGCGACTCGCTCTTTCCATCGACGGTGAGGCGCACGGTGTACTCGCCGGGGAGCACGAGCGGCCCCTGGGGTTTGAGCGGCGTGCGGTAAGGCACAGCGGAAATCGGGTAGTCGTAGCGCGTGGAGGTTGGGGTCGTCGAGCGCAGATCCCACACCCAGCGATGCATCCCCGCCGCGACGGGCAGCGGACCATGCACCTGCGGCCAGTAGGGAGGAATCAGATTCTTCTTCATCTCTTCCGGCGTGGGGGTGACCGGATCTTTGCTTGAATAACTGCGCAGGACTTTGCCATCGCGGTCGAGGACGTCCAGGTTGACTTGCTGAGCGCTGGATGCGAGGTTGTAGTCGATGAGCGCGCCGTCAGGCGGATTCTCGCCCATCGGTTCATCGGGGGGCACCGGCGTGTCAGTGTATTCGGCGCTGCGCACTCGCCATGCGGCTGCGGGCTTGAAAAGCATCGCTTTCTTTTCGCCGGAGTCGGCGGCAAGCTGGCGCAGGGGGGCTACGTCGTCGAGAATCCAGAACGAACGACCGTGGGTGGCGACGATCAGGTCGTCGTCTTTGACGAGAAGGTCGCGCATGGAGGTATGGGGCAGGTTGTACTGGATGGGACGCCAGTGGGCGCCGTCGTCGAGGGAGGCCCAGACGGATTGTTCCGTGGCGGCGTAGAGGAGGCCGGTTTGCACGGGGTCGGCGCGGATGGCATTGACGGGAGCGTCGACAGGCAGGCCCGCGCTTATCGATTGCCAGGTTTTGCCGCCATCGTGGGTGCGAAACGCATAGGGATGCATATCGTCGATGCGCATGCGATTCACGGCGACGTAGGCGGTGTCGTCATTGAAGCGGGATGCATCGATCTGGGCGATTTTGCTCCACTCGGAAAGGCCTGGCGGGGTGATCTTGGACCAATTCACTCCGCCGTCGCGGGTGATCCATACGAGGCCGTCGTCTGTGCCTGCCCAGATGGTTTGGGTTGTTTTGTAGGAAGCGGCAACAGAGTAGATGACGCCGCGCCGCTGGGCCTGCTGGTCCGCCGTTAGCGGCGGCAACGATTCCGGCTGGCCACTCTTTTCCTGACTGAGGTCAGGGCTGATGGTCTGCCAGGTGTGGCCGTAGTCGGTGGTCTTGAATAGATGATTCGAGGCATAGTACATCGTGTGCGCGTCGACGGGAGAAAAGAGGATCGGCTCCGAACGGTCCGCCCGATAGTCGCGGTTCCTCGCAGGCAGGGGGGTCACGTTCTGCACCTCGCCCGTGATGCTGTTATAGCGGGAGACTTCCGTGCGGCCTGCCCCATAGATGATCTCGGGATGCAGCGGATCGGGCGCGGCGTAACCGTACTCGATGATTCCGGCAGGGTGCCATTCGCGATAACCGATGTACCCGTCGTTGCCGCGGGTCGAGATGCAGACGGAACCGCTTTCCTGCTGGCCGGCGCACACCAGGTAGGGAAATGTAGCAGTGGCTGCTACGTGATAGAGCTGGGCGGTGGGCTGGTTATACCAGGAGCCCCAGGTTTCGCCGCCGTTCACGGTGATGACTGCTCCCTGGTCGCTCACCAGCAGCAGAATCCGTGGATTCAGCGGGTTGATCCACATGTTCTGATAGTCGTCGCCGCCGGGGGCTCCGCGCAGGCTGATCCAGGTTTTGCCGCCGTCGGTCGAACGACAAGTAACAATGCTGGTTACGTATACCGTGTCCGGGTCTTTGGGATCGACGACGGGAACGGATAAATCGCCGCCGCCGATCTTCATGGCGGGGCGCGGGTCGTCGGTGATCTTCTGCCAGCTCTCTCCGGCGTCGTCGGAGCGATAGATACCCAACCCTCTGCTGGAGCCGTAAGCGCCCTCTGTTTTGGTTTGCAGGGATGCGTACAGGCGCTGTGGATTGCTGTCGGCGATGGCTACCTGGATCTGGACCACGCCGTCGGGCAGGCCTTTGGTCAGCTGATTCCAGGTTGCGCCGCCATCCGTCGACTTGAATAATCCGCCATGCGTGCCCGAATATTGGTTCGCGTCTTCCCAGGGACCGAGAGTGTCCTCCCACAGGGAGGCGTAGACGATGCGCGGATTTTTCGGATCGAGGACCACGTCCGATCCTCCAGTGCGCTCGTCTTTATAGAGAACCTTCTTCCAGGTCTTGCCGCCATCGTCGGAGCGGAAGATGCCACGCTCCTCATTTGGCCCATACGGATGGCCGAGGACCGCCGCAAACAGGCGGTTGGGATCGGTGGGATCGACGACGAGTGCGGGAATCTGCTCGCCTTCACGGAGGCCGAGATGCGTCCAGGTCTTGCCCGCGTCGGTGGAGCGATAGATGCCATCGCCGACAGAGAGATCGGGCCGATGGAGACCCTCGCCGCTGGCAACGTAGACGATGTTGCTGTCGGATGGGGCAACGGCAATCGCGCCAACGGACTGCGTGTCCTGATCATCGAAGATCGGATTCCAGGTGCGGCCGTAGTCGGTCGACTTCCACACTCCACCGTTGACCTGGGCGATATAAAAGACATTGGGCTGGTCAGGAACGCCGGCCACGGCGCGGGTGCGGCCTCCACGGAAGGGCCCGATCATGCGCCAGCGCATGTCGGGCATGGGCCCGGACTCCTGGCCCCGGAGAGAACCTGTCGGGAGCAAAGCCGCGCCGACGGCGGCTGCAATGAAGATGAACTTCGAGGCTGAAGGCCTGAGCATGACGATCTGTTCTTCCTTTCGGGATCACTGCACAGCGGCCATTGTAAACGCGATTGTCCGGAAATCGACTTAAGCGGCGCGAAGCTTGCTTATTTCGCCGATTCACCCTCACAATCGATTCACCCATGAAACCTTGCCGCTTTGACCGCCTGAGCCGACCGGCTCTTCTGCTCTGTTTCATTTTTTCCTTCTACTCGCCATTCGCTGCACATGCTCAGACTGTGCCGCCCCATCTCTTCAGCGGCTTGCGTTGGCGGCTGGTCGGGCCTTTCCGCGGGGGCCGCGTTGTAGCCGTGAGTGGCGTTCCTGGCAGCGATACGACTTACTACTTTGGGGGCGTCGATGGCGGGGTTTGGAAGACTACCGATGCCGGCACCGTGTGGCAGCCGATCTGGGATACCTTGCCGGTCGCGTCGATCGGAGCGCTGGCGGTTGCTCCCTCAGATCCCAATGTGATCTATGCGGGAACCGGCGAGTCCGACATCCGCTCGGACCTCGCTTCCGGTGATGGCGTATACCGGAGCGACGACGCCGGCATGACGTGGAAGCACGCCGGACTCAAAGACTCGCGGCAGATCAGCCGCGTGCTTGTCGATCCATCCGATCCGCGGACGGTTTATGTGGGGGCTCTCGGGCATGCGTATGGACCGAATGACGAGCGCGGGGTCTACAAGTCGACCGACGGCGGAGACCACTGGGAGCGGGTGCTGGATAAGGGTCCGAGCGTTGGTATCGCGGATATCGCGATGGCGACGAGCCAGCCGCGGATTCTTTTCGCGACGACGTGGAATGCGCATCGCCCGCCGTGGAGCACGTATGCGCCGCTCGAAGGAGCGGGCAATGGGCTTTACCGGACTAAGGACGGTGGTGAGCACTGGACCCCGATCTCCGGACACGGACTCCCGGATGCTGCGTGGGGACGCACGGGGATTGCGGTCAGCGCCGATGGGCGGCGCGTCTACGCCACTATCGACTGCAAAGGCAACGCCGGCCTCTATCGATCCGACGACGGCGGGGACAACTGGACGCTGGCGAATTCCGACCCGCGCCTGACAAGCCGCGCCTGGTATTTCAACTCCATCACGGTCGATCCTGGGAACGCTGACGTTCTTTACATACCCAACGTCGCGCTTTACCGCACCAATGATGGCGGGAAGACGGTCGAGGTTGTCCGTGGCGCGCCGGGGGGAGACGACTACCACCAGGTATGGGTCGATCCGAAGGACTCGAATCGCCTTGTGCTGGGTGTGGATCAGGGTGCCAGCGTTTCGCTTGATCGCGGCAGGACCTGGACGACCTGGTACAACCAGGCGACGGCACAGCTGTATCACGTGACCACCGATCGTAAATTTCCTTACACCATTTTCGGCGCGCAACAGGACTCAGGTGCGATCGCCGTGCATAGCCGTTCCGACCACCAGCACATCGACACGCGTGACTGGTTCCTGCCCGGGGGCAGTGAGAGCGGCTACATCGCCATCGACCCAAAGGACGAGAACGTTGTCTACCTTTCCGGCACCTACGGCGATGTCGAGCGCCACGATCTGCGCACTTCATTCAGCCAGAACGTGACGCCCTGGCCGCTGGGTGGATTCGACCTGGAGATCAACAAGCGGCGGTATCGCGATCCCTGGACGCCGGTGCTGGTGTTTTCGGCCGCCGACAAAACTTCGCTCTATCTGGGCACGCAATATGTGATGAAGACGACCGATGGTGGTCTGCACTGGTCACAGATTAGTCCGGACCTCACTGGCGCGGTGAAGGGGGCGAGCAATGACGGCCCGCCGACGCCGGACAACGCCGAGCAGCGGGGCTACGGAGTGGTGTATACGATTGCGCCTTCGCCTTTGCATGCGGAGGAGGTTTGGGCGGGAAGCGACACGGGGCGGATTCACATTACGCGGGACGGCGGCAAGACGTGGACGGATGTTACTCCGCCTGGAATTTCGCCGTGGAGCAAAATCTCGATGATCGAGGCCTCGCACTTCGATGCGGGCACGGCTTACGCGGCGGTCGATCGTCATCGGCTCGACGATCGGACGCCGTATCTCTACATCACGCATGACTACGGCAAGACGTGGAAGCTTTCCGTCGACGGCATTGCGCCGCATCATTTCGTGAGCGCTGTGCGGGAAGACACGGAGCAGAAAAACCTGCTCTTCGCGGGAACTGAATTCGGGATCTATGCCTCTTTCGACGGCGGCAACCACTGGCAGCCGTTACAGCTGAATCTACCTGTCAGCTCCGTGCGCGATATGAATATCAATGGCAGTGACTTAATTATTGCCACGCATGGGAGGTCGTTCTGGGTGCTCGATGACATTGCTCCGTTGCGCCAGGCCTCGGCCGCGCAGACGGCGAAGGCGTATCTGTATGCGCCACCGACTGCCGTGCGCGTCGATAACGACGGTTTTCTCGGGACGCCGTTTCCGCCCGAAGAGCCTCAGGCGGACAATCCTCCGAATGGAGCGATCGTCGACTATTATCTGGGCGGCGATGCGGGAAAAGTTACGCTGCAGGTTCTCGATGCGCGGGGTCATGTGCTGCGGCACTTTTCGAGCGCCGAAAAGCAGGCGGTCAATCGGCCGCTGCTTCCCATCGCCGAGCGGTGGTTTCCCAAGCCGCAGGAGCTCGCGATCGGCGCGGGTGAGCATCGTTTCGTGTGGGATCTCTCGGAGGGCGGATCGAGCGCAGGACTCGGCGATGACGACTCCGACGACGCCATCGGCCTGCCTGCCGGCCCGCGCGTGGCTCCGGGCATCTACACGCTGCGCCTCTCCGTCGACGGGACGACTATGGATCGACCGCTGCGCGTCATCATGGACCCGCGGGCGGCGGCAAAACAGCAAGTCCTCGACCAGCAATTTGCTCTCTCGGAGTCGGTGTATGAGCAGTTGCGGGCGAGCCGGAAGGCGATGGCGGAACTGGAGAGCGTCGCGAGCCAGCTAAAGAAGGTAGAGGGAGCCCGTGACAATCCTCCTGCGCTCGAAGCCGCGATCGATGCTGCCCAAGCGAAGCTGGAAAGGATCCGAGGCGGTGAGCATAACGGAGCCGAAAAGTCTCCTGGACTTGCGGAGGCGGCCTCTGGGCTTGGCACGGATCTTCGCGTCGTTGAGAGCGGCGACCGTGCTGCTCCAGCGCAGGCAGTGGAGATCTTCGCGCAAATGAAGAAGGCTTCACAGCGAGGCATCGATGCCTGGGAACACTTCAAGACCGTTGACCTGGCAGCGGTGAATGCGGCCCTCACCGGCGCTCATCGGGAACCGGTGCACATCGCCGCGATTGAGGAGCAGGTTCACTATGCGATGACGCGGTAGAACTGGTCTCATATATAGGGCAGCGGCTTTGGCGAGCTGAATGAGCCCCGCTCCGATGGCGTGTCTCACACGCTGCATTTCGTTGGTACCAGGTTTATGAGACCAGTTCCAGGGCCGTCCGCGAACCTCGTGGCGCCCCGGACTAAATCGACGGGAGCATAATGGTTTCTCTTGATCCTGGTCGAGGAGGTTTTTATGAAACTGCTCACGCGTCGCGAACTTGCCATTGCTTTCGTCTCGATTCTCGGAACCTGCTGCGCCTTTGCCGTCGCCGATCCGGGCCCGGCTATTTTGGGATGGTCGGTCTTCGACTGGAATTCGATTCCTGTGAAGAAGACCGATGTGGGCGAGAGCCGGCAGTTTGTTCGCCAGCCCACGGCTACCCTCGATGAGCTCGAAATCCACGCCACGACGCTCGAGCCAGGCAAGCAATCGCATCCGCCACACCGGCATGCCAACGAAGAGGTCATCATCGTCGATCAGGGAACAGTCGAAGCCTTTGGCCAGGACAAGTGGACGCGCGTCGGGCCAGGTTCGGTCATCTTTAACGCAGCGAATTCGCTGCACGCGATTCGCAACGCCGGCGCGGGCCCGGCCACATATCACGTCGTCAGCTTCGTCACACCGGCGACAAAGAAGCTCGCCCAGCCGTAATTGAAGGGCGCCGCGCCGTAGCGCTCAGCGCTGCCGCGCCAGTACCAGGGTTACGTCGTCTGGCTGCTCCTGCGCGCCGATCCAGCTGCGCAGGGTCTGGATCACCTGCTCTGAAATGGCTTCGAGGCTCAGGTGGCGATGACGCCTGACAACTTCGAGCAGGCGCGACTCGCCGAATTCACCAAAGTCGTTTTCGGGCTCCGTCACTCCATCGCTGTAGGCAATGAGAATGTCGTCCATGCCCAGTTGCACGGTTCCCTGCTCCCATTCCAGCCCATCCAGTAAGCCGACTACAGATCCGCCGCGGTCGAGACGCGTCACAGTGTCATTCTCGCGGAGCAACAGCGGCGGCAAATGGCCGCCATTCGAGTAGACGAGCCGGCGGCTGAGGCCGTCGTAATGGCAGAGAAAGAGCGTCGCGTATTTTTCCGGCTGCGTGCTGCGGTAGAGATGGCGGTTGAGCAGCGACAGAATTTTAGCCGGCTCTTCGAACAGCTCCGCGCATTCCACTTCCTGCTCGCCGGAACGGCGCGTGCGCGGATTGGTGAGCGCGGCGGCGCCTTCGGTCATCATTTCTTCTCCGGCAAAGCGGTAGGCGCGAACAGCGGAGTGCAGCGTCGCCATGAGGAGGGCGGCGGAAATCCCCTTGCCGCTGATGTCGCCAAGCGCAATCCCCAGGCCTGTTTCGCCGAACAGGAGAAAGTCATAGTAGTCGCCGCTGACCGTGCGCGCCGGAATGCAGACACCGTGGAGTTCCAGCATTGGCAGCGAAATGCGGCCCGGCGGAAAGAGATTCGCCTGCACTTCCTGGGCAATGGAGAGCTCATTCTGCATGCGCTGCTTTTCCCGCTGTTCGATCAGGAGCCGCGCCAGCGAGGCAGCCATGCTATTGAAAGAGCGGCTGAGGGCGCCGAGTTGGTCCGTGCGTTGCACTTTGATCCGATGTTCCAGATTGCCGCCATCGATCGCCAGAGTGGCTTCGTAGAGGTCGTGGACCGACTGCGTGATGGTCTGATTGAGGCGGACGGCGGCGAGGAAGGCTAACAGTTCGAGCACGCCAAAGGCGATAGCGATGGCGATCAGCATTTCGCGCACCAGATCGCCAATGCTCAGCGACGTAATGAACAGCCGCCGGTACAGCAGCGACGGTCGCGAGGTCACATCGGAGTAGGTGCTGAGGGTTTTGCCATTGCTCCAGTCGGTCGTGGCCAGCGGTGCAACAAACCCAACCGGCACATCGTAGAAATGCAGCGGCGGGGGAAGCGATCCGCCGATGATCGCATTCTTGCGGGCGGCCTCAATATCCTGTCCGTTGATCTGAATATTGGAATCGCTGGCCCGCCGCTCGGGTGCGAAATCCACTTTGGTGCGTGCCGGCGCGTTTTCTTCGGCAAGGTCGACTTTGGGATAGATGGTCACGCGTCCCAGCCCCTGCGCGAACGCCTCCACGTTTTCCTTCCTGATGGGCACGCTGGCAATCACCACCGTCGTGTGGCCGTCTAAAGTCTGAACATCGGCGGCACGCAGCCAAAGCTGGCCCCCATCAAGCACGATGCCGCGAAACGGCCCGTGCAGCCACGAGGGGATGGCGGGAGCGGGTTGAGGATGCGGCGGGGAGGGCTCGAGGGTTACGGGCTTGCCATCCTCAAACGCGGAAACGCTTAGGCCGCTGTATTCCTGCTCGGGGGACGCGCCGTTAGCCTCGGGGAAAGGGACGTTGCGCTGGCGCGGATGCTGACTGAGGAACTGCGCAACGTGCATAGCCACGCTGCCATTCGTGGCCCCAATGTGCTCGAGCTCATCATGCACGACGCTGGTAGCGGCGAAGATGGCGAACTGCCCGGAGAAAACATAGAGCAGCAGTCCCGCGAGGGTGACAAAGAGCACGACCGGGGTGAGGCCCATCAGGAGATAGGTGACGATCAGGCGGTTGCGGACCTTCCACAGGAGGCGCTGAAAAATGAAGCGCCATAAAAGCGGAATGCAGAAGATGAGGAGGAGAAAGAAATCGAATTCGGCCAGACCGGTAAAGACCTGGCCGGTCGTGCCGGGCAGCCAGCCGGGAATCGACAAGCCCAGATATCCGAGAAAAAGCCAGAACGCGGCGCGATGCGCAAAGCCTTTCGGCGGTTCGCGGCGCACTCGGCGAAAGACCGCTGCCTCAAAATTTCGCACTTTACTCATGCTTGGTCAGTCTAGAGCATTTCAACGCACTAAAAATTGTGCGGGGAACCGGCCGCGAAGGCCGCGCTTCGGCCCGTCACATAAACCTCATGCCATCGAAATGCAGCGTGTGAGACCTGCCATCGAAGCGAGGCTCACGCGGCCCCGCCAAAGCCGCCGCGCAATACATGAGACCGGTTTTATACCTTGAGGAAAATTTTTCTGCGATACAGGATCAGCATCGGAAGCCAGCAGGCGAGTACGAAGGCGATAGAGTACAGCAATGATGCGACTCCGGGGGGTTGGACCAGCGCGAAGACATGCAGGTAAATCCAGTAGCCGAGGCTGACATGGGGCGCAATGGTAATGGCCCACAGAGGCGCCGCAACCAGGTCCGACATGACATAACTGGCGATAGCGTTCATGCCGAAGACCAGCCAGAAGCCCCAGCCTTTTCTCCAGCCTTTAATTTCGATCAGCCAGATGAAAAGGGCCCAGAGAACCATCGAGCATCCGCCCATGAAAAGGACGAAGGAGCTGGTCCAGAGCTTTTTGTTGATGGGGAACCAGGGGTTCCACAGCAGGCCGAGGAGAATCAGGACAAACCCCGAGCCCAACATGCCTGCGCATTTGCGCTCCAGCGTGCGCTTCGTTCGCAGCCACAGCGCGGTGAGCATCCCCAGCAGCGTGGTGCCGATCGCGGGGAAGGTGCTCAGCAGGCCCTCGGGGTCGCGGGTCTTCTCATAGAGCCGGCCGATGTGCATCTGGCGGTCAAGCCAGGCCACGATATTCGCGTCTTTATCGAGGAACGTGATGTCGCGCCCGGGCACTCCATAGCCCGGCACGGGGACCAGGCGCATCAGCACCCAGTAGCCAGCGAGCAGAACGACCAGCAGGATCAGCAGCGGCGCCGCCTTGTTGGTCTGGCGTCGGTCCCAGAGATAGAGCAGGGCGCAGACCAGGTAGCAGAGGGCGATGCGCTGCAGCACGCCCCACACGCGGATGGTCGACAGATGAAACAGCGGGAAAACGGCCAAAAGAAGGCCCAGCCCAAAGAGGATCGCAAAACGCCAAAAAATGTGCGGCACAATCGATCTCGCGGTTCCGCCGCGCGCCAGACGCGATTCGGTGGAGAAGACGATGGTGACGCCCACGAGGTAAAGGAAGGTGGGGAAGACCAGGTCGGTCGGCGTAAAGCCATTCCAGTCCGCGTGCTCGAAGGGCCAGTAGGCGTGCCAGCCGTTGTTGTTGACGAGGATCATGAAGGCGATCGTCACCCCGCGCAGCACGTCGAGCGACAACATGCGGGTGGTAGCTGTCGCGGCCGGACTTTCTACGGAAACTGTGGCCATGGGTCTTCCTGAAACTGGCAACCAGAGTACTCGTTACGTTTAACCAGGACAAGAAATCTTCTGAGGCGCGGTTATTGGCGCGCGGTTATTGGCGGTCGGGTGTCACCTTCACGAAGACGCCGTCGGGCAGCTCGCCTTCGAGCAGATGGACGACCCCGCCCTTTACGTAGCCTTTCAGGGGCTGTGGTGGCGGGTTCCCACCCTTTGCGCCAGAAACCGCAAAGGATGGGGCACCCGGAGTGGCTTTTGCGGTCCGGCCCATGCCACGGTCCATGGCGGCATTGGCCAGCCGGTCGGCTTTCTGGTTTTTGCCGCGCAGCACGTGTT
>CAZSWI010000028.1:1566-22880 GCA_964610635.1 uncultured Acidobacterium sp. | reverse complement strand
GAGGCTACGAGATGAAGATCGGTGATGCCGATGCCTCTTCGGTACAGTCTTCGCAACTCGACCAGAGCGAACAACTCATCGGTTCCCGCGACCCTTGCCTGAACCAGCAAAGACAGGTCGTTCAGCATCTTCTTCCTGTCGGCGATTGAACCCAGCGCCAGCTCCAATCGCACAAGTGGATGCGTTACGACCTCGTCGTTTTGAAGCAAATCCTGCAGCTTCGGTTCCGGACTTCGCAGATGATCGATCCAGACCGAAGTATCAACGAGGATCATTTTTCTCTGCGCCGTGGCGCGGCTTTCGCCGCCGGATCGCTGCCCCCGAGAGCCGCCAGGCGCCGGGCCGCTTCGTTTCGGACAAGCCGGGTGAGCGCCTCCCTTACCAGCGCAGCCTTCTCTTTGATGCCGGTGTAATACTCGGCCTGCCTGATCAGCTCATCGTCAAGAGCGATGGTTGTGCGCATTTGAAAAACCTCAAGATGCAGATTATAGCATCATTATGATGCTAATTGCCGTGCCGCCCTCGATCGCCGCGAAGATCACCCCGCAGCGACTGGATGAGATTTCAATAGCAGGCCTACTGGGAGCGGAGAGCGACGACGGGATCGATGCGCATAGCCCGGCGGGCAGGCAGCCAGCAGGCGATCAGCGCGACCCCGATCAGCACCAGCGCGACGGCAGCAAAGGTGAGCGGATCGTGGTCCGAGACCCCGAAGAGCTGGCTGCTCATGAAGCGTGTGAGCGAGAAGGCCAGCAGAACGCCGACAGCAACACCCGCGATCGCCATGCGGAGGCCCTGTCCCAGGATGAGCAGTAGGACCTGGCGGCGTCCGGCGCCAAGCGCCATTCTGATGCCAATTTCGTGCGTGCGCTGGCCGACCAGATACGCGATGACCCCATAAATCCCAATGCACGCAAGAACAAGCGCCAAAGCCGCAAAAATGGCGAGCAGAATCATCGAGGTGCGACGCGCGGCCAGCGTATCCGCGACGACTCCCTTCATGGTGGAGACCGCGTAGACCACGTAATCGGGATTGAGCTGCGCGATGGCGCGGCGCACCGGGCCCATCACCGCGCTCGGATCGCCATCGGTACGGAGGACTACTGCGGTGACTCCGGCGAGCAGAGGCATGAGTTTGGGCGGCGTCTGCATATAAGGATAGAAAAACTGCGCCTCGATCGAGGCGTGCGGATCGCCTCCCGGGCCCCACTGGCGGACGTGGCCAACGACGCCCACGATTTCCGCTTCAGTGTCGAACTGTACCAGGTGAACGTGCTGGCCGATGGGATTCTCGTGAGGAAAGTACGCGCGCGCGAAAGCGTCGTCGACGTCAATCACGGTGGGTGTGTTCTCGTTGTCCTGGTCGGAGATCCAGCGGCCACGCAGCAGGGTCATCCCCATCGCGCGCTGAAATCCTGACTCCACCAGATAAAAGAGCGACTGCGGCATCTCGTTATCGGTGGCGGGCTTCGCGCGCCCTTCGATCCAGAAAGGCAGCGAGGAGTCATGGATCATGGGGCGCGAGCCGAGGGTCACGGAGACCGCCCGTACTCCCGGAACATCCCGCAGCGCAGCGTCGAACTGCCGCAGGCGGGCGCGGGTTTCACCGGGAGTGGTTTTGGCGTTCGAGGGCAATGAGACCGAAAAAGTAATGGCGTGATCGGGGTTGTAGCCGAGATCCACGCGCCAAAGCCTGCTGAGCGATCGCAGCATAAGTCCCGCCCCCACCAGCAGGACGAGCGCCATTGCAACTTCGCAGGCAATAAACCATCCCTGCAGGCGATAACGAGCGCCCCCCGAGCCGCGGCCAGCCGTACGCAGCACATCCTGAAGATTCGTGCGCGAGGTGCGAAGCGCGGGCGCCAGTCCGAAGATGATGCCGGCAAGCAGTGAGACGCCCAGGGTGAAGAACAGAACGCGCGCATCGATTGTGACGTCGGAGGCGCGCGGAAGCTCGCTAGGCAAGGCAGCGGCGATGGCTTTGGTGGCGAGGAACGAGATGGCCAGTCCCAGGAGGCCGCCAAGGCCGGCGAGCAGAAGGCTTTCGGTAAGCAGCTGGCGGATCAGGCGGCTGCGGCCGGCTCCAAGCGCGGACCGAATGGCGAACTCCGCGGAGCGAGCCATACAGCGGGCGAGCAGCAGGCTCGCGACGTTGGTGCACGCCAGCAGAAGAAGGAATCCGACTGCGGCGAGAAGGACTAGAAGCAAGGGCTGCACGTTCCCCACGATGTCCTGCTTTACAGAAATAAGGCTGATCCCCACGCCGAAGCCCTTGTCGACCTCGGGATACGCGGTGGCGAGGTTGTGGGCGACCGTGTCCATGTCGGCCCTGGCTTGCTCAAGCGTAACGCCAGGCGCCAGGCGAGCCACGACGTGGGCGCTTTCGTCGATGCGCCGATCGCGGAACGAGGGGTCGGTCCACTCACCGATGGGCACGTAAACATCTCGGTCGATGCCATAGAACAGAAAACCGGGTGGCAGAATGCCGACCACCGTGTAGTCGGCCCCGTTTAACGTCACCGGCTTGCCGAGGACTGAGAGCGATCCGTCGAACCGGCGGTGCCAGAAGCCATTGCTGAGAAGGGCGACCGGGGCCGCGCCCAGGTGGTCGTCGGAGGCGTCGAAGTCTCGACCGAAGGCTGGATGCACCCCGAGGGTGCTGAGGAACTGAGCGGAGATCATGAAGCCGTTGACGCGCTCAGCGGGCCCCTTCTGGCCGGTCAGGTTGTAGTCCTCGTGGCGATACATGGCCATCGAGGAGAGCGTGCGGGTCTGGCGCTGCCAGTCCAGAAAGTTGAGATAGCTCACCGGAATCTGAGGCACAGATTCATTGGAGTTGATCGACACAAGCTGGTCGGAATGGGGGTACGCCAGCGGGTTGAGAAGGACACCGTTCACAACGGAAAACAGCGTGGTGTCTGCGGCTATGCCGAGCCCCAGGGTAAGGACCGCGATGGCGGCAAAGCTCGGCGACTTCGCGAGCATGCGGCAGGCGTAGCGAAGGTCCTGCAGAAAAACGCTCATGTTGTGCTCCAAAACGACGGCAGACAACGATCCTGGGACGGCCGCGTTCGCTGGATGTTGATGACAATAGCAGACGACGGCGGATCCGTACTCAACCGCGACTCTTCCCCGTTCTGAGTCCAGCTCGCTTCCCGCAGACCCTGCAGCATTCGCCAGGGAAGCACCGGTAGCACAGGCGCCGGACCTTGTCAGTCGCCGAATTCTGCGGTAAAACTAAATTATTAGTTACTTTCGCCGCCCTCGCGCGTCGAATGGAAAGAAGGGAACCCGCCCGTGCCGCGCAAAACATCCCAAACCCTCACCGAAGCCGAGCTCCGCATCATGCAAGTGCTCTGGCAAAAGGGTCCAGGCACGGTACAGCAGATTCTCGATGTCCTCCCCAGCGCGCCCTCCTTCGCATACAACACCATCCTCACGACCATTCGCATCCTCGAACGCAAAGGCTACGTCGAACACGCGAAGGACGGCCGCGCCCACGTCTATACCCCGCTGGTCGCCCAGCATGAAGCCAGCCGTTCGGAGATCCGCCACCTGGTGAGTCGCTTCTTCCGCGACTCGCATGAAGATCTGGTGCTCAACATTCTTGAGGACCGCGGCATTGCTCCTGCGGAACTGCACCGTCTGCGCAAAATGCTCGAGAACAGCGACGATTTGAAGATGGCCAGGATAGCCGGAACAAAAGCCCTCCACCGGAGCGACGCGCGATGATGCACCTCGCCCAATTCGCCGCCCAAATTGCGCAGCCTGTTGTCGCACGCGTTGTGAACTCCCTCCCCGAGGGCCTGCTGATCGCGTCCTGCGCATGGCTGCTGCTCCGCCTCATGGGCCGGCAGAATGCGGGCACCCGCTTCGCAGTCTGGCTCGTCGCCCTCGCGGGCGTCGTCGCGCTTCCGGTACTCGGCGGCCTCGGCTCGGTGCCCCAGGCCCTCCCGACCCCAATGGCACACACGCATCTTGCAATCGTGGTCCCCGCATTCTGGGCCGTCGCCTTTTTTGTCTTCTGGATATCGCTTGCAGTCCTCGCGCTGACCCGCGTCGTCCTCGGCCTATGGCAGGTGCGCCAATTTCGCCGTAGCTGCACAGAAATTCCGGTCACCGAACTCGACCCAACCCTCCAGCCGCTGCTCGCCGAGACCAATCGTCCCGTCCGTCTCCTCGTGTCGGACAAAGCCCGCGTCCCCGCCGCTCTCGGATTCCGCAACCCCGCCATCGTCTTTCCCGCATGGGCGCTCCGCGACCTCACCGCCGCTCAGCTCCGGCCCATCCTCATCCACGAACTCGCCCACCTGCGTCGCCACGACGACTGGACCAACCTCCTCCAGAAATCGGTCCGCGCAATCCTCTTCTACCACCCCGCCGTCTGGTGGATCGACGCGCGCCTCTCGCTGGAGCGCGAGATGGCCTGCGACGATGCGGTCCTCGCCGCCACCGGCAATCCCCGCGCCTACGCCGAATGCCTCATCGATCTGCTCGAACGAGGCTGTGCGCGCCGTGGTTGGACCATGGTTCAGGCCGCGGTCGCGCGTGCCCGCGATGCCTCGCTGCGTATCGCCCGCATTCTCCGCGTCGGTACTTCCGCGACCACCCGCGTCGGACGCGCCGCCCTCGCCGTGGCGGCGTCCTTGTCCATCGCCTGCGCTGGACTCGCACTCTGCATGCCGCGCATCGTCGAGTTTGTCCCTGTGAACGCGAACCCCGCGGCACAGGTCACCCGGCCCCTCAACAACACCGGAGTCGAAGGCGGAGTCCGCTTCTCCGCGTCCGCCGTGGTTCCGGCGTCGTTTCATCCCGTACAGAAGCCGGCTGTGTTCCGCAATAAGACAGGGAACCGGGACCTATCGTTGCACAGGCCTGCCGCTCGTCACCTCGCCACGCTTAAAACGCAAGCCCCCGGCAATCCAGTCGTGATGGCGCGCTTCGTCGCCGTCAACCAAGCCGATCCAATGGCAGAAGCCCCGATGCTGGTCGTCCTCGAAACCAGTCGAACTACCACAAGTCCAACCCAGGCGCAGCTTCGGACAATCGGTGCCCAACAGGTAAAGCAGAGCAGGGAAGACCCCGCACTCGAAATTCAGATATTCCAGGTCATCGACCCGGCGACCGGCAATCGAATCCAGATTCTTCGCATCGGGCTGCTGGTGCCCGGAGAAACGGGACGGATCGAGCAGTCGATCTAGCCCAAAAAATTTTGCAGTTATCAACTAATTCGTTAGTTCACAACCAGGAGAACCAACCAATGAACCTCAAACAAATGAAATCGTCACTCACGCGGCGTCTGGTCATTCCAGTCCTCGCCGCAGGAGCCATCATCGCAGCGGGAGCATGGACCTTCGCTCGTCCCGCGGCCGCCGCAGCCGCTCCGGCTCCAGCCGCCGCTCCACTCGATGAAACCAGCGTCAGTCCGCTCCTCGCCTTCGATCAGGCCATGGAGGCGCTCACCGCGCGCGTCCGCCCGGCCGTCGTCAACGTCAACGTCACCGCAAAGGTGAATGACCATCAGGTCGCCGAAGACGGAGAGGACGACCAGGATCAGGGCCAGAACCAGCAACAGCAGCAAAAACAATTCCAGCAGTTCTTCGGTCCCGGCTCCCCCTTCGGCCAGTTCTTCCAGGGTCCCCAGGGTTTTCAGGGTCCGATGCAGCAACAGCAACCCTCCTTTGAACACGGCCTCGGCAGCGGCGTCATCATCTCCCCGGATGGCTACATCGTCACCAACAACCACGTCGTTGCGGGCGCCACCAACATCAGCGTCACAATGAGCAACCGCGACATCTACCCCGCGAAGCTCATCGGCGCCGATCCGCTCACCGACCTGGCGGTCATCAAGATCGACGGTCACGACTTCCCCAGCATCCCGTGGGGCGACTCGTCGAAGCTCGAACCAGGCCAGCTCGTCCTCGCCTTCGGCAATCCCTACGGATTCCGCTTCAGCGTCACCCGCGGCATCATCAGCGCGCTCGATCGCCCCAACCCCGACTCCGATCGCCGCAAACCCGGTGAGTTCATCCAGACCGACGCCGCCATTAACCCCGGCAATTCCGGCGGTGCGCTCGTCGATGCGCGCGGTCAGCTCATTGGCATCAACACCTTCCTTTACTCGCCAACCGGCGCCTTTTCCGGAATGGGTTTTGCGATTCCAACTAAAATCGCCGAGCCCACAGTGACCGCCCTCATCCGCGATGGCAAGGTCCGCCACGGCTACATCGGTGTCACCATCGAAGACGTCACGCCCGACAGCGCGAAGTTCTTCAACGTGAAGAAAGCTGTGGGCGCGGTCGTCTCCGGTGTCACGCCGGATTCTCCCGGCAGCAAAGCAGGCCTCCAAACCGGCGACGTCATCACCGCCTTCAACGGCAAGCCAGTCAGCGACGCCGGAGAATTGCAGATGGAAACCAGCCAAAAGCAGCCTGGTGACACCATTCACCTGCAAGTGATGCGCGATGGTAAGACCCTCGATCTGCCCGTCACGCTTGATACCGTGAATGGCGGCCACGAGCAGGTCATCGCGCAGAATGGAACCGGCAAGGGTCGTTGGGGCCTCGGCCTGGCAGACCTCACGCCCGATGTCCGCCAGCAGGTGCAGGCGCCGGAAAGCGTCCACGGCGCGGTGATCCAGAACGTCCGCTCCGGCAGCCCGGCCGATGATGCGGGTCTCCAGCGCGGCGACATCATCGTCTCCGTCAACCGCAAACCGACGCCCACCGCGTCCGACGTAGCCCAGCAGCTCTCCAGTGTTCCGAAAGGTCAGGACGCGATGGTGCTGGTCTGGTCGAACGGCGGCAACACCTTCCGCGTTCTTCATTCTTCCGAAGGCTGAGATCTACTGAATAGCAATGAGGAAGGCCACAGCGCAGCCGGTCGAATCCGCCGGCTGCGCCTTTCTTGCGCAGAGTTTCAGTGCGGATGCTGCGCCCGCTGCTCCAGCAGCCACCCGACAAGTTCCTTGCCCGCAGCAAAGTTGTCATACTCCGGCGGCAGCTTCTTGCCATCCGTGTATTCGTTGTAGAGCCACGGGTCCGTCACCGCCAACACCATCCCCTTCCCGTACTTCGCGTACGCCATCAGCAGGTCGCCAGCCTTATCCCTCAACAGTGGCACCGCCCCGTGCGACAGAGTCAGCGAGCACGTGTCCTTCATATAAAGCACGTGCGGATGCGTGAACGGCGGACTCGGCGTGCGCAAATCAATTCGCCCTGCAGGAAAATCGTCGCCCACCACGTGATGCACCAGCACATCGTTGAAGTGCAGCCCAAATTTGTCTGCCAGCAAATCCATATGCGAAATGTCCGCGTTCGCCGGATCGTTCTCCATCATCGACAGCACGCCGCCGCCGCGCACCCACTGTGCTGTCTGTGCCGCGTCTTCAGCCGTCATGAAATGCGGATCGGGATTTTTCGCCGCGTTATCCGGAGAAACAATGATGTAAAACTGATCGCCCTTCAGCTTCTCCACAGTCGGAGCGCTGGTGAGCATCTTCGTCTCAACGCCATAACTGCGCCAGATCTGCCCAAACAGCGAAAATCCTGAATTCGAAAAATCGTCCCACTTGTAATGAAAGAGCTCCACCTGCCCGGCGGCGTTCTTCCGTGTCTGACTGTTGTACCAGGCGTCGAGGAGAACCGTCTCACCTGCTCCGGAAATGGCCTGCGCCATCGTGGGCAGACAAAGGAGCAATGCCAAAGCTGCCGTCACCGCGTTTGGTATCCGAGCATCCACAGCCAGGAACGATCTTCTCCGCGAGGTCGCCGAACTCGGCATGTTCCGCACATTGGGTATCTAAACAGAAGCAGCTGCCCAATGTCGCCCAGGCCGCTTTCCGCGGCCGCCAGGCGAAGTATTCGATTTCCCTCTAGTTCTCCTGTTTTACCTATTGCATTCCCATAGCAAACTGTGTTACCTATGGTCTACCAAGAGGAGCGCGTATGAGCGACAAGACCGACGTCTGGCAAGGCACCCTTGCCCTGATGGTGCTCAAAACCCTCGAAACTATGGGCCCGCAGCACGGCTATGGCATTGCCCGCCGCATTGAGCAGACCAGCGGCAACCTGCTTTCCCTTAACTACGGCACGCTTTATCCCGCTCTCCTCAAGCTCGAACAGGAAGGAGCCATCGTCTCCGAGTGGGGCATGTCCGACAACAACCGCAAGGCGAAGTTCTACAAGCTCACCCGCACCGGCCGCAAGCTCCTCGAGCGCGAAGCCCGCGGCTGGCAGCAAACCACGGCAATCCTGGCCCGCTTTCTCTCGCCTGCCGAGGAGGCCTAGATGCATTCTCTGCCGCGCTGCCTCCGAGCACTCTGGTTCCGCCTCCGTGGGCTTTCCCCCGCGCGCCCCGCCAACGACGAAATCGCCGCCGAGCTCGAAAGCCACCTTCAGCTGCACATCGACGACAACCTCCGCGTCGGCATGACTCCCCAGGAAGCCCGCCGCCACGCGCTCCTCCAACTCGGAGGCCTGGAGCAAACCCAACAAACCGTCCGCGAGCGCAGCACCCTCCCCTGGTTCGAATACCTCCTCCAGGACCTCCGCTTCGCCCTCCGTCAACTTCGCAAATCCCCCGGCTTTACCGCCGTCGTCATCGTTACCCTCGCGCTCGGCATCGGCGTCAACACCGCTCTCTTCTCCATCGTCAACACCGTCCTCCTGCACCCCATCGCGCAGCCGCATCCCGACGAACTCGTTGCCGTCGATGCCTCCAAGCCCAACTTCGAGCACGGCTCTATCTCCTACCCCAACTTCCGCGACTGGCAGCGCGACAATCGCAGCTTCTCCGATCTCGCGATCTATCGCCATATCGGATTCGTCATGACCGGCTCCGGCTACTCCGAGCGCGTCCGCGGCAATTACGTCACCTCAGACTTCTTCCCGCTTCTCGGAGTCAAACCCTCCCTGGGCCGTCTCTTCGCTGCCGATGAAGACGAAATCGGCCGCGCGCCCATCGTCATGCTCGGCGGCGGATTCTGGGCTCGTGAATTCGGCTCCGATCCCAACATCGTCGGCCGCTCCATCACCCTCGACGGCCGCGCCTACACCGTCGTCGGCATCATACCCGCCTCCTTCGATCTGCAGGTCGGCGGGTTCCTGCCCGAGGACATTTACGTTCCCATCGGCCAGTGGCAGAACGAAGCCCTCAAACTCCGCGGCGCCGGCCTGGGCATTCACGGCATCGCCCGTCTGCGACAAGGCGTCACCCTCGCTCAGGCCCAGGCGGACATGAATAACGTCACCAACCATCTCGCCGCCGTTTATCCGGAAGAGGACCGCGGCCTGCGCGCCAACCTCCGTCCGCTGCGTGAAGCCATCGTCGGCAACGTGCGGCCTGTGCTCTTTGTTCTTCTCGCCGCCGTCGGCTTCGTGCTCCTTGTCGCCTGTTCCAACGTTGCCAACCTGCTGCTCGCCCGCTCCAGCTCGCGGGCGCAGGAGTTCGGCGTTCGCATCGCGCTCGGCGCCGGCCGCAGCCGCATCGTCTGCCAGATCCTCACCGAAAGCACCGCCCTGGCGCTCGCCGGCGGCGCACTCGCCCTCGTTCTCGCCGCGTGGGGAACGCGCGCAGCGGTGGCCCTCGCCCCCGACACGCTCCCACGCGCCTCCCACATCCAACTCAGCCCCGCTGTCCTCTGCTTCACCTTTGGTGTCTCCTTCGTTGTCGGCATCGTCTTCGGCCTCATCCCCGCATGGAAGATCGCCGCGCAACAGCCGCAGTCCGCGCTGCGCGACGCTGGAAGCCGCACCGTCCATGGATCGCGCCATCGCACCCAGGACGTCCTCGTCATTTTTCAGATGGCCGCTGCGCTTGTGCTCCTCGCCGGCGCCGGCCTCATGGTCCGCAGCCTTTTCGCGCTTTACCACACCTCGCCCGGTTTCGACCCCAACGGCGTTCTCCGCTTCAGCGTCGCCGGCCCCGATGCACTCGTTCTCCACAACCCTGTGGGCGCTCGCGCCTACGCCCGCAGCCTCGACCAGCAGATGCGCTCCGTTCACGGCATCTCCGGCGTCTCCCTCATGGGGAACGACGTTCCGATGACCGGCGACGACGACGAAGAGCTCTTCTGGCTGCAGAATGAAGCCAAGCCGGCAGACGCCAACGATATGCACTGGTCTCTGCTCTACACCGTCGAGCCCGATTATCTCCGCATCATGCGCATCCCGCTCCTGCGCGGCCGCTGGTTCGCCGATGCCGACCGCGCCGACACTCCGCACGTCATCGTCATCGACGACGATCTCGCCCGCCAGTTCTTCCCCAATACCGACCCCATTGGAAAAATCGTCAACCTCACCAATCCCGATGACATCCAGGCCACCGTTATCGGTGTCGTCGGGCATGTCCTGCACTGGGGCCTCGACAGCGACGCCAGCTCTTCGCTGCACGCCCAGCTCTACATCGACATCGGCCAGCTCGCCGACTCGCAGTTCGTCTCCAACAGCGGCTTCTTCTGGAACGTCGCGGTTCGCGCGGACCACCCCGACACCGTTTTCCCGGACATTCAGTCTTCCCTGCGCCAGATGAATGCCTCACAGGTCGCCTGGCGTCCTCTCACCATGAACCAGATCATCGCCGACTCGCTGGCCGCCCGCCGCTTCTCCATGATCCTCCTCGGAGCCTTCGCTGCCCTCGCCTTGTTGCTCGCCAGTGTCGGTCTCTACGGTGTTATCTCTTACCTCGTCGGACAACGCACCCAGGAGATGGCCATCCGCATGGCCCTTGGCGCCGACCGCGGCAAAGTTTTGCGCTGGGTCATGCAGCGCGGCGCCACTCTGGCCGGCATCGGCGTTGCTGTGGGCACGGTCGCAGCCCTTCTCGTCACGCGCCTCATGGCCGGTATCTCCCTCGCAAAATCCTCAATGATCTACGGCGTCCATCCCTGGGATCCGCTCACCATGGTCGGTGTCATCGCCCTCCTCTTGTGCGTCGCGCTGCTGGCCTGTTACGTCCCCGCTCGCCGCGCGGCCTCGGTCGACCCCATGCAGGCCCTGCGCTCGGAATAACGCAGTTCATAGGAATGCTTCTGGAGGAATGAAGCAATGCGAAAGCTCAGGGCACTCTGGTTCCGGCTCCGCAGCCTGTTCGACTCCCAAAACGCGTCCGCCGGCATCGATGCGGAACTCGAGAGCCATCTCCAGATGCACATCGACGACAACCTCCGCTCCGGCATGACTCCCGAACAGGCCCGCCGCCACGCATTGATCCAGCTCGGTGGCGTCGAGCAGACAAAGCAGGCGTATCGCGAACGAAACACGCTTCCCACCCTCGACGACGTGCTGCAGGACGCCCGCTACGGCCTGCGCATGATGGCGCGCAATCCATCCTTCGCTGCAGTCGCCATTCTCACCCTCGCCGTCGGCATCGGCGCCAGCACCACAGCCTTCAGCTGGATTGACACCGTGCTCCTGCGCCCCCTCGGCGGAGTCAGCGATCCCGGCCGTCTGGTCGCGCTCGAATCCGTCACGCCAGGCGGAGAATGGGTACCCAATTCCTATCCCGACTATCGGGATTTCCGCGACCACCTGCGCATGCTCCAGGGCGTCGCGGTTACGCATCCCGCTCCTTTCAGCGTCGGCAAAGACGATCGCGCCGAGCGTGTCTGGGGCGAACTGGTCTCCGGAAATTTCTTCGCAGTACTCGGCGTGCAGCCGGAGCTCGGCCGCATGTTCTCGCCCGATGAGTATGGCGACAAGCCCGGAGCCTTCCCCGTAGCCGTCATCAGCGACCGCTATTGGCGCTCGCACTACGCTGCCGACCCGAACATCGCCGGAAAAACCATCCGCGTCAACCAGCATGAGCTGACAGTAATCGGCGTCGCGCCGCCCGCATTCCACGGCTCCATCGCCGCTGTCGCCTTCGATCTCTGGGTGCCCTACATGCAGCAGCCCGTCCTCAACGGCGTGGGCGAGTGGATGCTGCGCAATCGCCAGAATCGCAACATGCTCGGCATTGCGCGTGTCCGGCCAGGCGTGACCATCGACCAGGCCCGCCAGGAACTCGCCGCGCTCGCCACGCGCATGGCCGTCGCCAACGCCGATGTCAGCCAGGGCATGAGCGCTACACTGCTGCCCTTATCGAAATCTCCCCATGGCCCACAGGGCATGCTCGCGGGACCTCTCCGTATCCTGATGGGCGTTTGCATCCTGCTGCTCGGAATCGTCTGCGTCAACGTCGCCAACCTCCTCCTCGCACGCGCCACCGTGCGTGAAAAAGAATTCAGCACCCGTCTGGCCCTCGGCGCGAACCGCCGCCGCCTCATGCAGCAAGTCCTCACCGAGAGTCTCATGATTACCGCGGCCGGTACGGTTCTCGGCGTCGCCGCCACTCCCTGGCTCGGCCGCCTCCTCCAGGCTCTCATGCCCCCAGGACAGCTCTCCCTCACTCTCGACAGCGGACTGCACGCCCATGTGCTGATCTTCACCGCCGGCCTGTGCCTGCTCAGCACTCTGGCTGCCGGCATCGTGCCTGCCTTTGTCTCCGGTCACGCCGATCTGAACGCGAAACTGAACGCGGGCGGACGCAGCGGAGCCGCCGGACGCGGTCGCCACCGCCTGCGCTCAGCCCTCGTCGCTTCGGAAGTAGCGCTCGCCCTGGTTGCCCTCGTCTGCGCCGCCCTCCTGGCCCGCAGCTTCCAGCAAACCAGCCGCATCGATCCCGGTTTCGATCCGAATCATGTTCTGCTGAACCAGTTCTACCTCGCCACCAACGGCTACACCCTCCAGCAGAGGAAAGATTTCTGCCGGCGCCTCGCCACCGAAATGCAATCCGTTCCCGGAGTCACCAACATTGCCTACTCCGACGGCGTGCCCCTCGGCTTTGAGCCCAGTTGGTGGGAAGATCTGCGCATCGAAGGCTACACCCCCGCCGCCGGCGAGAATATGAAGATCTTCCGCAACGTAATCTCCCCCGGCTATCTCGACCTGATGCGCATTCCCCTCCTCGAAGGCCGCAACTTCACCGAGCAGGACGATGAGAAAGACAGCTCGCCCTCCGTCATGATCGTGAACCAGGCCTTCGTTCGCCGCTTCTTTCAAGGTCGCGATCCCGTCGGCCGTCGCGTCCACGGCTGGGGAGACTGGTTCCGCATCGTCGGCGTCGCTCAGGACAGCAAGTACCACTACCTCGGCGAATCGAACATCCCCTATATCTACGTGCCCTTCCGCCAGATCTTCCGCGCAGACATGAACCTCGCATTCTACGTGCGCGCGCACGGCGACCCGATGGCCGTCCTGCCGCCACTCCGCGCCGCCGTGCGCAAAATCGATCCCAACGTGACCGTCTTCGACCCCACTCCCCTGCGCGAGTTCATCGGTGCCTCCCTCTATCCGCAGAGAATGGCAGCGACGCTCCTGGCCGCGCTGGGCGCGCTCTCCGTGCTGCTCGCCGGAATTGGCCTCTACAGCGTGATGGCCTGGTCAGTCGCACAACGAACGCAGGAAATAGGCATCCGTATGGCGCTCGGCGCCCGTCCCGCCACCGTCCTGGTCATGGTCGTACGTCAGGGATTGACCCTCGCCGCCGGCGGCCTGGCAGCCGGCATCGTGCTGGCCCTGGCAGCAGCGCGCGGCATCGCCGCCGTCTCGTTCACCAACTCTGCCATGGGTGGCGGAGTCAGGCTCGCAGGCAGCACCGCGGCCAATCCCCTGATTTATCTCGGAGCAGTCTTTTTCCTTACCGCCATCGCCGCGTTAGCAGCCTGGGTCCCCGCCCGCCGCGCCGCATCCGTCGATCCCATGCAGGCCCTTCGCTCGGAATAAACGCCGCGCCAAATCCTCACGCCTTCTCCGGCCGCGTGTACCGTGTCACATCCACATTCGACGACGCGATCAGCCCCTCGCCCACCATCGCATCCAGATGCGGTACCAGCTGCGCGATCTTTTCCTCGCGATCGATCACCGTCACCACCATCGGCGCGTCTCGCGATAACTTCCATGGACTCGCCCGGTGAATCCTCGTGCTGCTTCCGTAGCCCTCAATGCCGCGATAAACAGTCGCCCCCGCCATCCCCAGTTCCCGGCACTTCGCCAGAATTGCCTCGTGCAGCGGCTTACCCTCCCATTTGTCGGCCTCGCCGAAATAAATGCGCAGCATCCGCGCCTCGAACTGTTCCTTCATCCTGCCACCGTCACAGTCCGCCCGCCTCGGACGACGGCTCCGCGCCGGCCGCCCGCCACGAGTACTTCACGATGTCCACGTCCGACATGACCACCAGGCCCTCCTGCACCATCTGGTCCACCACCGGCAAAAACTTCTCCAGTTTTGCCTCCGTATCGACCACCGACAGCATAATCGATGCGTCCTTCGACAAATGCAGCGGCTTCTCCCTGTGGGCCCGCCGGTGCGCCCCAAAGCCCTCGATGCCCCGATACACCGTCACCCCCGCAATATCGTTGGCGCGCATCGCGTGCACCAGCGCCTCGTGCAGCGGCTTATCCTGCCAGCGATCCGACTCGCCCACATAGATGCGCATCAGCCTCGCCTTCCCCTCCATCCTCATGTGCTCCGCAACCGGCTGCTTCTGCTTCGAAAGCTGCGCCGCTTTCGTCACCATCGTCTCCTGCACCTCAATCAGCCCGCTGCCCGCCATCTCCTCCAGCTTCCCCATCAGCTCCGTCACCTTCTCCCGCGTCTCCACAAACTCAATCCGAATCGGCAACTTGTCCGACACCTCCACCACGCTCGCCGAGTGCATGTGGTGATCCGCCCCAAATCCCGCAATCCCCTTCAGCACCGTCGCCCCGCTCACTCCCCGAAAAAAAAGAAAATCCAGGATGCTCGCATAGGCCGACGCTCCGTGATACTTCGCCCCATCGCTCACCGTGATTGAAACCTTCAGCGCCTTCCCGGTCGTCAGCATACCGTCTCCTTCTCACTCGACATCACGACAACAACTCCGCCGCCAGCATCCCGCACCACACCGCGCCCAGCCCAAGCACCAGGCTGCCGAAAGCGTACAGTGCCGCCATCGGCAACCCTCCCGCCCGCAGCAACGACATCGTCTCCCACTCATACGTCGAAAATGTACTGTACGCCCCCACAAACCCCACCGGCACCAGGTATCGCCACGCCGCGCTCATCCCCACGCGCCTGCTCATGAACGTCAGCACAAATCCGAGCACCAAACACGCCGTCAGATTGATGACCAGCGTCCCATAAGGAAACTTCGTTCCCAGGCGATTCGTCACCGTCGCCCCAATCCAGTATCGAGCGACCGAACCAAGAGCGCCGCCCAGTGCAATCAGCAGATACTTCTGCAATCGTCCTCCCTGCAGGTGCGCGAAGTCCCGGTGTCGCGCCACCATCCCCAGCCCGAATCCCCGCTAGAGCCAGCGACAAAAAGCCGCGTCCATCCGTGGCTTCGCCACAGATCGGGATTCCACTTTCTTGTGCAGGGATCGCGCCGGATATAAGACTCCGCGACAGGATCCCTGTCAGGAGTCATCATCTGTCCAGCGCAAAAAAGGACAGCGGTTCAGGCGAACTCCTTCGCCTCTCAATTAACTCCACTACATAGCAGCTTCGCTTCGCTGTCAAGCGCACGCCCGGGTCAGCTAACCCAACTCGCCACCATGAATCAGGGACGGCCAGGCCGCGCGCGCGACCCAGACCTCGATTCTTTCGATTCAAACGTGAAGAATCGCCAGTATTCACCCGCTCGCTCAAGGCGCGCCGATTCGACCGCGTCTCCCGTGAATTGTGTGATCGCGCGCTGCCAGAAGTGCTGACCCGGCAGGTTCGCTTCCATAACACGCACCTGCCATCGCCCCGGAAATCTTCTCCACACCTCGTGCGCCATCGATGTGCCCACGCCCTGCCGCCGATAGCGCCGAACTACAAAGAATTCCGCCAGATCCCAGAGAGGCTCGGCGCGGGCTACGCTCTCGTCCCTCCGGATCAGGACCAGCCCGCCCAGTTTCCCCGCCGCTTTGATCAGGAAAGGGTGGTGATCGGGGTCGCGCCAATAGCGCGACAAATCCTGATATTCAAATCGGCCGTTCGACCGCAGATCGATCGGCAGAAATTCCGTGAAATCGTGCGCGTACAGCTCCAGCAGATTCGCCAGGATCGGTTCTTCTTCTCGCTTCGCCGGAATCAACTGAATGCATTCAGGCGGAATCGGATCTTCTCTGATTATCGCCACGGGATTCCTCGGCCCGCATCTGCGTTCGGAAATTCACTTCCGTTGCCGGAGACTGCTTTCTTAAAAGCCCATGATGTTGTAGCCGCTGTCCACGTAGATCGTCTCGCCCGTCACCCCGCTCGCCAGGTCCGAGGCCAGATACACCGCAGTCTTGCCTACCTCTTCCTGCTCCGTGTTGCGATGCAGCGGCGCACGATCGGCGTGATACTTCAGCATGTCCCCCAGGTTTCCGATCCCGCGCGCAGCCAGCGTCTTGATGGGTCCCGCCGAGATCGCATTCACCCGCACATTCTGCTTCCCGAGGTCCCAGGCCAGATAACGCACCGTCGCTTCCAGCGAAGCCTTCGCTACACCCATCACCTTATAGTGCGGCACCACCTTCTCGGCTCCGAAATACGTCAGCGTGATGATCGACCCGCCCTCCGTCATCAAAGGAGCAGCCCCGCGGCTCAGCGCGATCAGCGAATACACGCTCACGTCATGCGCAATTCGAAACCCTTCCCGCGTGGTTTGCAGAAAATCGTTCTTCAGGTCTTCGGCTGGGGCAAACGCGATGCAGTGCACCAGCACATCCAGCTTGCCGTAGCGCTCCTTCATTTGCGCGAAGACCTGGTCGATCTCCGCGTCGTTCGACACATCGCACTGGAACGGCTCAGCCCCCGGCAAATCCTGAATCAGCCCCAGCGCCTCGGCCTTCATGCGCTCGTTCTGATAGCTGATCGCCAGTTTCGCGCCCGCCTCCTGCAGCTTCTGCGCAATCCCCCAGGCGATGCTGCGCTTATTCGCCAGTCCAAAAACAGCCGCTACGCGGCCTTCCAAATTGAGCATGAGTTCGTCCCACTCCGCGGATCATCGTTTGCTGCCCGGCGGTTGGCCGCCAACCTCGCAATTGTAGCTGCTCCATCGCTCGGATCGCGCTGCCGGCTATGCGCATTCCGATCGCCGATGCGCAGCATTCTCTTCGCGCAGCTTCGGCTCTCCGGCCGGCCGGTAGTATCGCTGCTCCGGATGCGCGCAGGCCAAACACAGCGTCTCGCCATCCCGCTCGACGAATCGCTCGTAATTGATCCCCTCGCCACAAGCTGCGCAGGCAATGCGCGCCCCTTTGTAGCCAGGCATTTCATTTGCACCCACCGCGACCTCGACCCACTGCTCGCCGAACAGCTCCGCATCGTCCATCTCGCGATACGCCTTCATCTGCTGCTGGTTTTTGTCCGCGATTCCCGGATACAACTCCCGCGCCCGTTGCTTCGACGATTCGAGCGCCACAATGCGAATCGCCCGTCCCGTCCCGAGGTCGACAAATGTCGCCGCCATCTTTCCCCAGTCGCGAAACTTCAGCGCCCGCTTCCCCAGCCGGCATCCCGTCACCACGCCAATCGCATCCGTCGCGCAGCGGTCGATCTCCACGTACGTCACCAGCCGCTTGCGATCCGTTCCGCGCGGCTCGGTTATCCCCAAACGGTGACACCCCAGCATCGCCATGCGTACGCCCAGCACCTGGCCCGCACACAAATGCCCATGCGCAATCTCCGCCTGGCGCAGTAGTTCTTCCAGAGGCTCCATGCACCTATGCTATGCCTGTTGTCGAGAATGCGGCGCGCTGAAGCGGCCCACCATATCACGCCTGCCAGATGCGGCTCTATTCGTCGTCGCTGTCTTCTTCCACCAGCACCGCCGAAGCCCCCACCAGATCGAAGCTGACTCCCGCACCCCCGGTCGGCAGGAAGCTCACCTTCAGTGGGCTCCGCTCCCACACTGTCGCCGCGCATGCCGGGATCGGATGATCCGCCGCATCCCATACACCCAGCTTTTTCGCCAGCAGCGGACGCCCCGCCTGCACCTGCGCTACCACTGCCAACAGCTGCTTCCCACTTGCGTTCACTCCGCAGTAGGCCGCATAGTCCCGGAACCAAACCGCCTCCGATACCGCTGGATCGAAGTCCGGCAGTCGCAGCCCCGCCACCTTACCGCTCACGCGGTCCACAAGCACCCACGGACCCCTCTGCCATACCCACCGCGTCCCTCGTTCCTCAGGCAGCGCATCGTTCACCTCCACAGCCCGCCGCACCGCGAAACTCCGTTCGGTCACGTCATGTACCTCGCCCGTAGTCCACTCCTTCACCTTGCCGTCCACCATCAGCGGACGCACCCTCAACTCGGTTTCGCCCTTCTTCGCGCCCGCCGGGTCGCCTTCGAGCGAGTACGGCTCATGCCGCGCCGCTCCCAGCACCACCACATGCGGCTTCCCCGCGCCAGGCGCAATCGCGGGCACGCAAAGAACCACAGCTACCAACCAGCCGGATTGTCGAAGGATCATACCTGCAGGCTATGGAGGAACCCGCGCCTGCGACAGGTCACAGAAGTAATTTACTGGCTTGCGGACCCAACCGGGGCGGTGGCCGCCGCCGAACTCACGGCATGCTGCTGCGCCTCAACTGCCACCATCCGCCCGTTCATATACCGCCAAACCGCCCATCCAGCCCCAGCCAGCAGCAACAACAGGACAAATACACCCCAGCGCAACCGCGATTTGTTCCTTTTCCGCGACTGGTCCCGCGTTTTACCCACATTCTCAACGAAGGCCACCCACTCGCCCTCGGTCTGTACATTCTCGCCAGTCGCGGCGACGAACCGCTCCACCCACGTCGTTTCGTCCAGCCCTACCGTTCGCGCGTAGCCGCGCACGATGCCCTTGCTCAGTATGCCACCTGGCAGCAAATCAAACTTTTCGTTTTCCAGGGCAGCCAGATAACGCGTGATTACCTTTGTCTTGTCGCTGATGGTTTCAAGCGTGACTCCGCGAGACTCGCGTTCCCGCCGTAACTCGTCGCCAAACTGCCCCACGCCAGGCTTCCTTCCGAGTGATTTGGGGATTTGCCCCTCAAGACTAAGGCGGCAATGCCAAAAACGTCAATCCAAAAACATCTGTAAGTTCTTTGTTCTTCTATCGAAGATCATAGTACGAAGGTAACCCTTTGTGCAAATACCTCTCTCGGGTGATGTTGCATAGTACATCAGTCCATAACGAAACACGCAATACCCACCCGGTCAATCCAGCCCGCTTTTCCACAGCCGTTTGCTACTCTGGTCCTGCACACTTCGAAAAGGCCCGCGCCTCATCCCAGATGAACAAGCTTGTCTTTGGAAACATTCTTTATCGTCCCGTCCGCTCCGCCATCAGCGTTCTGGCCGTCGCCATTGAGGTCATCATGATCCTCTCCATCGTCGCCATTATGGTCGGGCAGATCCAGGGAGCGGCGAACCAGACCAATGGTATCGGCGCGGACATCATGGTCCGCCCGCCGAATGCCAGCAACTTCAGCGGACTCAGCGACGCCGCGGTCCCGGCCAAGATTGCCCCGGAGTTCCTTGCGAAGCTTCCCCACGTCCTCGTCGCATCTCCGACCATTGCCAAGCTGGACACCAGCGGTGCCGTCCAGACCATCTTCGGCATCGACTACCCCACCTATAACGCTCTTCGCCCCTTCGTTTTCCTCGCCGGCGGCCCCCCCACGGGTCCGGATGATGCGCTGGTCGACGATCTCTATGTCCGCAGCCATCACGTTGGCCTCGGTCAGACGGTTAAGGTTCTCAATCACACCTTCCGCATCTCTGGCATCGTCGAGCACGGCAAAGGCAGCCATATCTTCGTGCCCATCCGCACCCTCGGTTCGCTGAACGGCACGCCGGACAATGCATCCATCTTCTATATCCGCACCGACCATCCGAAAAACCAGCAGGCGGTCATCGACGAGCTCCAGCACACGCCCACGTTGAGCACTTATTCGGTCCAGACGCTCGCCGAATGGATGGGGACGATGACGCCCGAACACCTGCCGGGCTTCACCATCGCCCTCAATGTCGTCATCGCCATCGCCGTCATCGTTGGCTTCCTCGTCATCTTCCAGTCCATGTATACCGCGGTCATGGAGCGGACCCGCGAGATCGGAATCCTCAAATCGCTGGGCGCGTCGAAACTCTACGTTGTGAACTTGTTTTTGCGCGAAGCCATCCTGGTATCCGTCGCCGGCGTTCTTTTGGGCATCGTCGCTACCCAGGTGATCAAGCTGTTTATGGACGCCCGCTTCCCAACCCTGACGTTCTATCTGACGACCCACTGGCGCCTCAACGGAGCCGCCATCGCCCTCATCGGATCGACCCTCGGCGCCCTCTACCCAGCCTGGAAAGCCGCCCGCAAAGACCCCATCGACGCCCTCGCCTACGAGTGAGTTTCAGGAGGGAAGTTCGTCGCCGGGATCGGGCGGCACGTCGGGCACGCGCGAGAGGATATCGCGGAACTCTTCCAGCGACCCCCGCTTTGTGCGTTCGCGGAGTGCAGAAATACCGCCTTCTGAGTCTTTCTGGCCCGACTCCTTCGCTCGAGCAATAAATGGCGTTCCACGCGGCAGCCTGAAGTTTAAAGAACGAAACTCCTCCGACTTCCGCGCAATGAACCAGGCACTGATAAAGCTCAGCAGCAACTCCAGTGAAGTCGTCATGGTCACGATTGGCCAGCCCTCGCCATAAAGGCCGCCACCACTCGTATGCACGAAGAAAAGCGCCCCGGCGATGAGAACGAAATAGCTGCACCACCCGGCTACAAAGACAGTCAGGCGCAGGAGAATGGCAGGCAGGATTGAAGCAACAAACCGAGCGATCGCACCCGTTAGGAAGCCGCCCACCAATCCAGTCACGGCTCCCGCGCAACAAAAGGCGATTATCGGACCACGACCTGGCCCCGGAAGCGAATGAATCACAACCGCCCCGACGAATAAACCCACCAGGGACGTTGGCCCAGCGCCAATAATCCCTGTCGGAATCGGAATCGCCCATCGACGCGCTCTCGGCACAATCGAAAGCACCGTGAAGACGATTCCGGCCAAAAGAATAAAGGGCGCCGCAAACAGAATTTGCATGGCGCCCCAATTATCTCGTCTGGGAACCGGTCTGACTACTTCTCCGTTAAAGCCTCCGCCTCCGGCAGCTTCTTCCTTTCGGGTAACTCCAGGCTCGCCTCGCCGCATTGGCGAATGAGTAGTTAGCTAAAGCAGCTAAAAAAACTGCTAAAATAGCTATTTTAGGGGACATCCGATGGTCAAAATGACGTCCGTCGAAGCACAGAATCAGTTTGGAAAACTGATCGACACAGCGCAGCGTGAGCCGG
>CAZSWI010000028.1:0-1466 GCA_964610635.1 uncultured Acidobacterium sp. | reverse complement strand
GCAAGTCTGGAGACCATTGCCGAATTGCGTCGCGTTTTGGACCTTCCGAAGTTCGATCGCTACACAGATGCCCAAACCCGGCGAAATTTCCTGACCCTGGCCGAAAGCGAGTTTCGGATCTTCGCCGTGCCTGAGTTTCAACCCTCCGGCCTTACTCTCATATGCCGCGACCCTCGGGACTACATCTTCCTCGCTCTGGCTCTGGCTGCAGAAGCTGCCGTTATCGTCAGCAGCGACGAGGATCTGCTCACCCTCGATCCCTGGAACGATATTCGGATTCTCACCCCGGCTCAGTTTCTCGAAACTCGCCGGAGTCCCCGATAGAAAAAGAAAAAGGGCCGCTAGGACCTGCGCTCCATCAATCCAGACCCCTACCTCTCCGTCAAAGCCTCCACCCCAGGCAGCTTCTTCCCTTCCAGAAACTCCAGGCTCGCCCCGCCCCCGGTCGAGATGTGCGTGATCCGATCCGCTACGCCAGCCTGTTTCACCGCCGCCACCGAATCCCCGCCCCCCACAATCGAAATCGCGTCCTTGTTGGCCGCGACAGCCTCGGCAATAGCATTGGTTCCCACTGCAAAACGAGGAAACTCGAAGACCCCCGCCGGCCCGTTCCACACAATCGTCCGCGCACCCGCAACGATCTTCTCGATCGCCGCAACCGATTTCGGCCCGATGTCCAGCCCCTGCCAGTCCGCGGGGAAGTTCACCCTGCTGTCCCAAATCTGCGTCTTCGCATCCGCCGCAAATGCATCCGCGAGCACGTTGTCGACCGGCAGCAGCAGTTCCACCCCCCTGGCCTTCGCCTTCTTCACAGCCTCGCCAGCCATCTCAATTCTGTCTTCTTCCACCAGCGACTTGCCCGTCGTCACGCCCAGCGCCCGCTGAAACGTATACGCCATCCCCCCCACAATCACCAGCGTGTCCACCTTATCCAGCAGGTTATTGATCACGTCGATCTTGCCCGAAATCTTCGATCCCCCCAGAATCGCCACAAACGGCCGCGCCGGATTCTCCAGCGCCTTCCCCAGGTAAGTCAGCTCCTTCTCCATCAGCAACCCGGCCGCTGACTGCTTCACAAAATGCGTAATCCCCTCCGTCGAAGCATGCGCCCGATGCGCCGACCCGAACGCGTCGTTCACGTACAGCTCGCACAACGATGCCAGCTGCTTCGCAAAGCCCGGATCGTTCGCCTCCTCCTCGGCATGAAAGCGCAGATTCTCCAGCAGCAGCACCTGACCCGACTCCAGCTGGCGCGCCATCTCCTGCGCGATTTCGCCCACGCAATCCGGCGAGAACGCGACATTCGTGCCCTCGCCCAGCCGATGATCCAGCATCGTCCTCAGCCGATCCACCACCGGCCTCAGGCTGTATTTCAGATTAACCTTGCCCTTCGGCCGCCCCAGATGCGACGCCAGAATCAGCTTCGCCTTGTGCCGCAGCGCGTACTCAATCGTCGGCAGCGTCTC
>CAZSWI010000027.1:1498-22960 GCA_964610635.1 uncultured Acidobacterium sp. | reverse complement strand
CGTTTGGTCCATTTTATAAGTCTCTCTTGTTGCCAGTAGTCCTCTCTCTTGCGGGTGGCATCGGCGTTAATCTCATCGACCGTGCCGAGCGCACCGGAAACAATGATGGTCCTGATTGGTTCACGCCTGCTTTCTTCGGCAGATTTGGCTGCATAGCGTGCGGCGTCGCTATGCTGCTGTATCGCATCGGCGAGCGCTTTCTGAATCGCGCTCAACGCTGCGCGCAACATCTCTATCAAGGGCTTTGAACTGGCGACGAAGCATGGCCTTGCGTCAGCTTTCTGAGGGAGGACAGTAAAGGAAGACGAAACACGAATACCACGAAGGACCGAAAGCCGGGGAGAATTTCGAGCGGCTGGCGCGGGCCGTTCTTTAGCCCAGAGTGGCCAATCCGAAGAAGCCCAGCCCGCAACCCTACGCGCCAAAAAAAAGCAGCGACAAGGGCGGAACGGAACCTCTTGCCCCGTCCCGTGCCTCCGGCGGGCGGAGGAGTCAGCCCCATCGCCGGTCACGAGTATGGGCCAACTACGCCCGGTGGCTGGGTCGCGACCCCGCGATCCCCTTCACGCGGGCGGCAAACAGCAAGCACCCGAAGACGGCCAGGTTCACCCCATAGCAAGAAGCAAACTCTCCTGTCGTCTGAACGTCAAGGCGACTTGATCCCCGTTTCATCCAGAAGTACCCTCTTGGGTCATTTTGGAAAAGCTGAAAGGCCCGCGGCGAGTCCGCATTTCGCCCGATGGAGTGGTGTTAGCGCAACAATAATTTCAGACGCGAACCCCGCATTTCCCCTCCCGCCTCTCGCCGCCTTCGCTCGCTGCCAGCCAGCTTTTCGTCAGCCGCGACCTGACCTCTAATCCCTAAACTCCAAACTCTGGCCTCCCTGTCAAGTTTCCACCACTTACCCAAAGTAATGAGGCCTGATAAGACAGGGATTACAAGCCAAAAGAGTTGGCAGTTTTATCCTCCGAACCTGCTATTCTGAACTTAAGAGTAAAGAAAAGAAATTCTCAAAATTGAGCTAAGAAAAAGCTGCCATCTCGGGCAGCTTTTCTGCTTTCTAAGGAAGGAGGGGTAGGAAGACCATGTCACACCGAGTTAGCGCACGCCACGGCCAGGTCACCATCGTAACCACTCACGCAACTCGCTTAGAATCAGGCACGGTCCCGCAGCATCCCACCCCCCCCAGGGGTGCACGGTGCTCACTGCCCCGTCACATCGATCTCCACCGGCAAATTCCGCGGCGGAAAACAAGTATTCGTATCGCAGGCCTGATAGCGCAGCGCACCCTCCAGCAAGTGATCGCCCCGCTGCACCGTCAAATGCATCTTCAGAACAAACTCGCCATTGTAAACACTCAGCTTCTGGCTCGGATCGGCCGGAAATGCGTAATCCGCTCCCGCCGGAAAATCGACCGAGGCAATCTTCACGCCCGCGGGCTCCGCTTCCATCAGCTCGGTCCGGATCAGGCTCTTCTGCCTCGGCTCATGCGAATTGATGTGCAGCCCCTCGTTAATCCGGAAATGAATCTCGATCGTCTGAGACTTTCCCGCCGCCAACGTCACCTGCTGCGGATAGAGAAAATGCACCAGCTGCTGCGGATTTCCGGCCTGACTTCCGATTTCGCCGCCCGAAGTCTGCCAGGGCAGCTTCTGCCCCGCAGCTGCCAGCAACGTTACACAAGCCACCGCGACTGTTACAGATTTCACGACGTTCCACTCCCGATCGCCTTCCTGATGTCCGCCTCGATCTCGTCCCGCGGCGCCAGCCCAACCGTCGACGCGACAATCTTTCCGTTCTTATCGATGAAAAACGTCGTCGGCAGAGCGTCCAGACCGCCATACGAGTTCTCAATCGATTCGGCATCGATCAGGATCGGATAATTCATATGCATCTTCTGGACGAAATCCGCAATATCCCGCTTCTCAGTAAACAACTTTGCCGCATCGTCCTTATCGAGTTCGTCCGCGGAAACGCCAATAATCTCCAATCCCTGGCTCGCATACTGGTCGTGCAATTTCTCGAACCACGGAATCTCCACCTTGCACGGACCGCACCAGGTTGCCCAAAAATCCACCACCAGCGGCCTGCCCTTGTAACTCGAAAGAGAGACCTTATTGCCGTTCAAATCCGGCAGCGTGAAACCAGGCGCAATCTTCCCATCGAGCGGCGTGGAATTTCCCTCGTCCGCGCTCATCGCCGCGGACGAAGCATCCTGAGCCCCTCCAGCAGATCCCGCCGGCCCATTGTCCGGCGCCAGGTTCATCTTCATACCCTGCATCCTGGCCTGTTCGATCGTTCGCCGATGCAGAAAATTGACCACACCCGCCGTAATCATCAGCGTCAGCGCCGTCACCATCCCCGCCAATACCAGAAAGTTACGCCGCAAATTCGCCGCCCCTCACTCCAGTCCATTCTACAAGTCGAGCGGCGCGCCCAACAGAACCAGCCCGCCGGCCTCTTGGTGGTAGCATCACCAGTTGCAGAACTGATTCACAGCATGACCGACCTTCACGCTCCATCGCAACTGGTTCGCATTGAAGCCCAGGCGCTGCTCGCCCTCGCCGACCGTCTCGACGGCCCCATGGCCGCGGACTTCGAACGCGCCATTACCCGCATCCTCGAATGCAGTCAATCGCGAGGCCGCGTCGTCGTAACTGGGATGGGCAAGAGCGGCATCGTCGCACAGAAGGTCGCGGCCACTCTCAGCTCCACTGGAAGTCCAGCCCTCTTCATGCATCCTGCCGAAGCAGTCCACGGCGATCTCGGCATGATCGCGGAAGGCGATATCGTTATCGCCCTCTCGGCCAGCGGAGAAACCGAGGAGATTCTCCGCCTGCTCGCAACCCTCCAACGCATGGGCAATGCGTTGATCTCCTTCGTTTGCGACACGCACTCCACACTGGCCACCGCCAGCGACGTCGCACTCGACTGCTCCGTCCCCGCGGAAGCCTGCGGACTTGGCCTCGCTCCGACCGCCTCCACCACAGCCATGCTGGCCCTCGGTGACGCGCTGGCCATTGCTGTTTCTCTCCGCAAAGGTTTTCGCGCCGAAGACTTCGCTGCGCTCCACCCCGGCGGAAAGCTAGGCAAAAGGCTGGCCACCGTCCGCCAGCTCATGCACACCGGCGATGCCATCCCTCTCGTCGACTCCACGACCTCCATGACCGATGTGATTTACGAGATGTCCCGCAAAAAACTGGGTATGACCACTGTCGAGCACAACGGCAAGCTGGCCGGCATCATCAGCGACGGCGATCTGCGCCGCCTCCTCGAGCGCAATGGTCCGGAAGGCTTACGAAAGACGGCCGGCGAAGTCATGAATTCATCTCCTAAAACCATCTCCGCCGCCGAACTGGCGGCCCGCGCCCTCCACACGTTGGAAGAGAAAAAGATTACGTCGCTTGTCGTGGTCGATCCGGAGAGCCGCATCGAAGGCGTCATCCACCTGCACGATCTCTGGGGAACAGAATTGATCTGACCATCGTCATGCGAGTCATCCCATGAGTCCCTTACGTCAATCCGGCGTCTAAAGACCAGGAGTGCTTCTATGCGGCGGATCTTTCCGGCGGTGTTTCTCTCGGCCCTTTTAGTGACCATACCGACGGTCTTTGCACAGCGCGCTGGCACTATGCATTCCGCGGGTTTCGGCGGCCACGCCGCGTCGCACAGCTTTGGCGGGTTTTCCGGTTCTTTCGCCAGACCCTCGGGGTTTGCGGCTCGCGGCTCCGCCACCGCGCCCCGAATGGCCTTCACCACGCCCAGTCGCTCCGTTTTCCCCGCATCCCGCGCTTCTTATGGAACGAACCCCGCCTCGCGGCGCCCCGATGGCGCTAATGGCCGTTACAGGCCTCACTATCGCGGCTACGCGAATTACGGCGGCTATCCGTATTACGCCAACTCCTGGGAACTGCTGCCCTGGGACCTCGGCTATCCCGACTTCACAGGATATGGCAGCGGCTACAATTCAGGAAGCAACGAGTCCGGATCGGATCCCGCCCAGGATCCAGCCCTCGCTCAAACGGACGACGGCTATCGTCAGGGCTACGGTGAACCCGTCTATCAAAGTTCCGCCGCGATCTCTTCCACGCCCATCGCGTCAGAACCAGAGTTGACGCTCATTTTCAACGACGGCCATCGCGAAGGAATCCGGAACTATGTCCTCACCTCGGAAACGGTGATCGTCCTGGATCAGGCAGCATCGGGTCGCCAGCAGCGCGTTCCTCTGGCCGAACTCAACCTGCCCGCAACCGAGCGGGCTGCCCAGCAGGCTGGCCTGGACTTCACCCCGCCCGCCTGATTTCGCTTTCGAAAAGCTGCTTGCCCGGTGGGTTTGCTGGTTCAGAGCGAAACAAGCCTCAAACCGCAGCCCCAGCTTCAAAGCTGCGCGGCGTCACAGAATCGGACCGCAGCACGGGTCCGTACGCGGCATAGACTCCCTCGAAAACCGCATCCCACGATGCAGCCAGAGCGTATTCCCTCGCGCTGACTCGCATCCCTTCACGCAAGGCTGAATCCCCGAGGATGCGGGCAGTAGCCGCCGAAAAGTCTGCGTCATCCACGATGAATCCTGTGCGGCTGTCCCGAACCAAAGACCGCGGTCCGCCATCGGGCGTGACTACTGCGGGAACTCCTGACGCCATCGCTTCCAGCACTACATTCCCAAATGTGTCGGTGTGTGAAGGAAACAGGAAGACATCCATCCCGGCGTAAGCGCGCGCCAGCGCCTCGCCGCGCAGCACTCCGGTGAATTCCGCCCGAGGCAGGTGTTCGCGCAGCCAGGCTTCCTCCGATCCCTGACCGACAATACGAAACCGGAAGTTGCGAATCCCGCGAGCCTCCAGCTCCATTTGCACCTGGGCCAGCAGCGCGACATTCTTTTCCACGCTCAGCCGCCCCACAAAGCCCAGCACAAATTCCGCATCGGAAAAAGTCCGTTCGCGGCGTTCAGGAGAAAACAGCTGCGCATCAATGCCGCGCTGCATCAGGTGACACGGCCGCCCCGTCCGTACTTCGAGCAACCTGCAGAGTTCGGGATTCGGCGCGAACAACACAGAAGCATGCCGATAAAAGCCAGACACTGCTCCCAAGACCAATTCCTGGATATTGTGTGCGCCGGCGATGGCTTGGCGTTTTGGGAGGTGATCCAGAAACCAGCGCGACCGGGTGGCGGCATATTCGTGCACGTTTGTGTGCCAGGAAGCGGCCAGCGGAACGCCAAGCCGGTGCGCGAGCCATGCCCCCAATATCCCCAGTTCGCTCGGACCGGTGATGTGAACAATGTCCGGCCGAAACGCCTGCAGCGTCCGCGTGATGACCGGAACGTGCCGCACCCACGCGGGATCGAGTTTCAGGTCCTTGTCGAGTGGAACAGAAAGAAACCCGCGCGGCAACTCGAGGGTCATCAGATTGCCTTCGACAAGCAGGCGAGTAGAGCGATCCCCTGCACGGACGCACAGAAAAGGCAGATTGCCCCTGCGCGCATAGTCCTCAAAATGACGCGAGGTATGCGCAACACCGTTGACTTCGTGAAACGAATCGGGGAAGTAAGCGACGCGCGTCAAATGCGAATGATACCCGAATCGTGTGACAGTTCGACGAGCAAAACCCCGGGGGCGAGGCTGGCTAAACGGAATCCTCTCCCAGCGCGAACTGCAGCTCTCGAGACTCGCTCCATGCCCGCCGCAGGCTGTCGGACACCGGCCGGCTCCCCATCAGCCGCACCGCCCGCAGCACCAGGTTCATCCACGTCGGGGCCGAACCATCCGGCCACAGCTCCTTCAGCGGCCGAACCACCCCATTATGATCCGGATGCCAAACCCGCTCATCCCATGTCCGCGAGCCCAGCGGGAAATCCGGGTAGTTCCGGATCGCATCCAGCGTCGATTCGAGAATCCGATGCTTCCAGGGCTGTGCGTATTGCGGCATGAAGAGAACGTGGCTGCGTTCCTCATAGCGCACCTCGTGCACAAACTCGGTAAACGACGACGCCTGCGACAAATTCACATTCCCGTTCGGTTCCAGCCCATGGCGGTCGCCGCCGGAGATCAGCAACTTGTTCCACTGCTTCGCCAGTTGCTTCACCCTGCGATTCTCTTCCCAGTGGCGCAGCCCGTTCAGCTCGAACGCATGCATGAACTCGTGATTCGCAGCGAGGAAATCCCGCACCCGTTGTGCAGCCTTTTCCGCCCCGATCAGGTAAAGATCCCACATTGGATGATTGAAGACAATCAGCACATTCGGCAGAGCGTGCAGCGCTGCCAGAATCTCGGTCAGCCGCTTCTCATCGGGATTTGCCGTGTACTCCTCGAACGTCTTCATCCATGCCGCGCCCGAATCGCTGGGCAGGTTGTGAATTCCGAGGTGAAACGACTGATCCCCGCCAAAGGGCGCGCTCCATTCCACCGAGACCGGAATATGCCGGGCCGCAGCCACCGTCCGCAGCAGCATCGGAGCCGCAATCGTATCGTGATCCGTGATCGAAACCAGCGCCATCCGATTCAACTCCTTCTCGATCTGCCCGCTTTCCACGTCGAAGGCAATACGAGGAGTTAGCGGCGGCGTCCAGTAGGCTGCCGCGTAGTTCACAGGAATGAAGTGGCGGTCGTTCGACTTCCGTTCGGCCCTGGCAAGGAGCGGGCGCAACAGCGGATATTGATTCCCCAGATTCGCGAGGAAATCGAGGGTCTCCCTGGACTGGTTCGTGTGACTGTGCAACGATACCGCGGTCGAATAATCGCGGGCAGCGTCAGATTCTTTCCACAGATAAGAAATGCGGCGCAGACCGGCCATGGAAAACCTCCGAGGTCGTGCTACTGCTTCCAGTATCGGTATGCACCATGAACGGGGCATTACGAATAGGAGAATGATCGGTCAAATCAAGGGTTGGTAATGTTACCTCCTGGATTCCCCGAACCCGCGTAACCTTATTATATTTCAACGTTTACGACTTGTGACTCGACTTGATCCCTGTGGTAACTAACTCAATAACGATGGCCGTTGCGGCGTGCCAACGCTCTAACGCCGGGTCTGCGCTATGTCCGGCAGTTCCGCGTCCTGCGCCAAATCTGGCTCCAGATGATTCCGCATCAAGCCGTCGCGTAGAATCTCAAACGCCTGATCGGTCGTATCGGCGACCTGAAAAAGCTCGCGATCCCGCGGCGAAATTGTCCCTTTATCCACAAGAATGTCGAGATTGAGGACATCGTGCCAGTACTTCGATCCGTATAGCACCACCGTAATTTTCTTCGCCAGTTTCTGCGTCTGCGAGAGAGTCAGAATCTCGAACATTTCATCGAGCGTCCCAAACCCCCCGGGAAAAACCACCAGCGCCTTCGCCAGATACGCGAACCAGTACTTCCGCATAAAGAAGTAGTGGAACTCGAAATTGAGCGCCGGCGTGATAAACCGATTGGGCAATTGTTCGAACGGCAGGCTGATGTTCAGTCCGATCGTCTTGCCGCCCGCCTCCCACGCGCCGCGATTCGCCGCCTCCATAATGCCGGGACCGCCACCGGAGGTGACGACGAAGCGATTCCGACGGGACTTCAGCTTCCTGGCCCATTGCGTCAGTTGAAACGCAAGCCGCCGCGCGTCCTCGTAATAGTGCGCCATTTCAACCGCCGCTTCTGCGCGCCGCAGGCGCAGCTCGCTGGACGTTCCCTGCTCGATATCATCCGGACGAGCAGGCTGCTCTTCTTCCGGAGCCGGCCTGCTCGATCCCGTATTTTCGAGCAGCTCCAGTTCCCGGTTCGCTTCATCGAGGGCGCGAAATCGAGCCGAGCCGAAGAAAACTACTGTGTCCTGGATGCGTTCCCGGCGAAAACGCGCCAGCGGCTCCGAGTACTCCGCGATAATACGCAGGATTCGCCCATCCGGACTGTTCAGAAATGCACAGTTCTCATAGGCCAGGGCGGCCTTTTCGAGCGGATTCGGCGGCTTGCGGGGCATCGGTTCTTTTTGAACTCAGCCTTCTTTGTAATGGATCGCATCCGAAATAGCGATCCAGAGATTCAGCAGGCCGAGTCCGGAAACCAGGCCGCGGACGGCTCCGCTTTCTGTCAGACGCGCGACGTGCGCGTAGTAAAGAAAGAACCGGTTCAGTTCCCAAAATCTCGTCCACGGCAGAAAAATCAAAAAGAGCCCGACGTAGAGCCGGACGATGACTCGCAGAAAAAGGTCGGCGCGCCGCAGCCAGTTTGAGCTGGGATGAGGCCCGGGAGAAGACGGAGCGGGGGTTGAGTTGGCGGCTGGGATGTGGGGCGCCGGGGCGGAAGAAACAAGGTTGGGTAAATGCGGCATGATTCCGTGTTTTGAGGTCCGAGCCGCCCCGAAACGGCCTTAGTCCCACAGTACCACAGGAGATTTTGGGGCGAACATTGCGAGGGGGGTGGTTTTGCGGTCTCGTTCCTGATTCGAAAAAGGTTAGGTAAGGGGTTACGCCGGTGACCTGGCGGTCGCGATGAGAACCGGGCCAGATCGATCGAGGTTGGGGATGCGTCCATTGGGGATGCGTCCATGGCGCGTGCCGGAGCGCGAGGCTGAGAACGCCAGGCTCAGAGCTCAGGGAAAGCAGCACAGGATTCCTTTCTTCCAAAGCAGAAAAGCCGCGCAGCATTGGCGGCCTCTTCTTTGGCTCACATATGAGAACTTTTCGTTTTACATCCTATAAGTTCAGAATAGCAGGTTCGGAGGGTAAAGCTGCCAACTTTGGTGGCGTGGAAGTCCTGAGTTATCAGAGCTTGTTACTTTGGGTAAGAGGTGGAAACTTGACAAAAGCAGCGCGCGAGCGAAAGCCGAGCCCAAAAGCGCCCCGGGGCCCCGGCGCGGTCGAAACACCGGTCCTGACGAGTCGCGGGCCGCAACGACGCTTCGGTCACTCAGGACGAGCGGTGAGTTTTCGGGGTCACTGGCGACGCGGACTTCCTGTCGCTGCCCATAGACCGCATACGGGCGGAATCGGCAGCGGTCAGGCGCATGGCCTCGAGGGTAAGAAGAGGACTGGAGTGGAGCAGTGCGACCACGCGGTCAGCTGGAATATAGCCAACGTCGCAATCGTCGAGGGCCTTTGCCGTGACTGTGTATTGCCCGTTGAGGGTGGAGGCCAAGCCGAGGAGACTGCCGGGGCCGTGAACGCACATGGGATAGACCTGATCGGAGGCCTGCCACACCAGGACTACTCTGCCGCTGCGCACAACGAAGGCGGCCGACGCAGGCGTGCCACTGTGAAAGAGCAGCGACCCGCGCGACACGGATGCGTCAACGGCCAGCTCATCCAGCTTCCGGATCAGATTAGCCATGGACGCGCTCCTCGGCAGCCGGCGGCCAACCTGGGGCGAGGCGGGCCTGGCGCTCTTCGAGCCGCTGCCGCAAGGCGGCGTTTTCGCGCAGCGTCTCGATGGTCAACTGCTCGAGCGCCAGCACTCCTTCTTCGACCCGCAGCAGCATGGCTCGTATCGCTCCGGGGTCGCTCTTGCCCACGGCTTTTTCCAAGTCAATTAACTGGTGGATAACATCGGCGGCATTCATCGGCTAACCTGCTCTCTGACCGCTAGGGGGAGGAACAGTACTATTGTGGGTTACCGGTGGAAAAAAGGATGTGACTTAGATCACATGACCCGGAGGCTGGAGGTGATTTACCGGAGGCCGATCTCCGGCTTTTACCTTCAATGATTTGCAACGTAAAGAAGGGTTGCGGGTGCGATTTCAGGTGTATTTTTTAAGGCCTTTGTCGATACCTACCAATAACACGTTTGTGTTAGCAGGCATGTTCATTAGTGAACGGTGCTGAACGCAGCACCATGCGACACTTTCGGCTAAGCGGAGGTTAAGATGCCACGGCAAGGTGAAGCGATGTCCATCCTCAGAGCGAGTCTTCTTGTAGTAGACGATCAACCCTCGATTCGGACGGGTCTATCGGAACTTTTCTCTGGCCATGGCTACGGAGTTCGGAGTGCGCGCGACGGTTTTGCCGCGCTGGCCGAGATCAGGAAGGAGATGCCGGACCTCATCGTCTCGGATCTGAACATGCCCGGCATGTCCGGCTTCGAACTGCTCTCGGTGGTTGCACGCCGATTTCCGTCGATTCCGGTTATCGCGATGAGCGGCCAGTTCTCAGGTGTGGAATTGCCTGTGGGCGTTGCAGCCGACGCTTTCTATGAAAAGGGAGTCGATCCGTTTTTCCTGCTTGAGCTGGTGAAAGATATAACGTTCCACAAAACGTCGCCTTTCACTAACAGGAGGCGTTCGCCGGTTCCCATCTGGATTCCGAGCAATGGACACGACCCTGCGGGAGAACCATACGTGATGGTGAGCTGCAGCGAGTGCCTGAGGACTTTCCCACAGATATGCGGTGAGAGGTCCGGCTCGATTAACCGTATCAGCTGCCTCTACTGCCACAATTCGATTCAGTATGCGATTGTCGACTCCTCCGTAGCTGCGTGAGATGCCGGACTGGCGGGATTGCCGAGTCGAAGGCTGCGTTGATCCGGATTGATCGAAGCCGCTTCGCCCGTATTCGTGGAATAGTGAGTCCAAGTCCTGCATTTAGTGCCGATGCAGAGGAGTCTATATCCAGTAAACAGCCAGAAACGGTCACCGTGGTAACATGATTGGGTGGAGGCATATACCACTGGTGTCTTCTTACCGGAAACACTCCGGTATGTTCACAATTGAACAGACACTCGCGGCCGCGGCACAGATACTTGAGACTGGGTATCATGGGATCATCCAGCAACGTGATCACTCAAAATGTCCTGCGACGCTGCTTTTCAAGTGCTAAAAGCGGAGGCTCAGCTGCCAGCGTAGCTTCATTTGTACCCTTCTCCTACGATCCGTGTTCATCGGAAGGAGGCAACTTCGAATGGCCGAGCCGAAGGAAGCAGAATTTGACAGCGGCATCTTCCTGGCGAGTGCCGGGCAGGGGCGAAGAATCGTCCACGTTCGGGCGGGGCTGTCCTTCTTTTCACAGGGAGACCCTGCCCTCGCCATCTTCTATCTTCAGAGGGGCCGGGCGAAGCTGACAGTTGTCTCAACGAAGGGTAAAGAGGCCACCATTACACTTCTTCACCCCGGCGACTTCGTGGGAGAGGAGTCGCTGATGGCGGGGATCGGCATTCGGACGGCGACGGCCACAGCCATTACCGGCTGTACCGCGCTCAGGATCGAGAAAGCGGAATTGTTTCGAGTGGTGCACGAGGAGGATACTTTCTCCGATCTATTCCTGTCGTTTCTGTTGGCCCGCAGTATGCGTACCCAGGCGGATCTGGTGGACCAGCTTTTCAACTCGAGCGAAAAGCGCCTTGCGCGCATCCTGCTGTTAATGGCGGATTTCGGTAAGTCGGGTTGCTCGGACAAACTGATTCCAAGAATCTCACAGGAGACCCTGGCGGAGATGATCGGCACCACCCGATCCCGCGTCAACTTTTTCATGAACCGCTTCCGGAAGCTTGGCTTGATTGAATACAACAGCCGCATCCGCGTACATAAATCGCTGCTGAATATGACTCTGATGGATCAGCTACCGGGGCGAATTGCCGCCTCACCCTTTCTCGTGGCTCCGCCGGGCAAATCGTAATCGCGGTACGCCTCCCCGCGCCCATCACCGAAGCGACTCGCTTTCGCGCCAGGTTAATTGTGGCCCGGTGTTCTCGTCAGTCACTGGGGCGCAACGCAACCAACCACGGGGGCTGAGCCGACCATGCAAGGCAAGATGTAACAATTCGAACGGTTATAAACTGTGCCGTTTCTCACATGTATGTGCTATGAAGGATGTTACAGCGGGTCTGCCCACCCTGCCACGCTACAGCAGCGATCTCAAATGCTCGATTACGACGTGCTTGTCGCGACGTTCTGTGCAGGAAGTACTTCGGGTGGGGGATTGACGAGATAGGTTCGCTTGTGTTGATTGTTTCGCCCGCTGTTTCTTATGTTACATATTGTCCTCACAACCAAGGAGCAGCATTATCCCTATCATGGCGTTTGCGCGTGAGAGGAGATTATCCGATGAATAACTACGATGTTATTGCCGGATCAGCGGTGTTGGAGAAAGCGGTGAGGACGGGCGGCTTCAACGCGAGTCAGCTTATGCTGCCGAGAACTGAGGACGGAGCGCTCGATCCTGAACGGCTGACGACGGCGTGGCATCGGACGCCTGACAGGCGCATGCCCGAGAGCCGCGAGAATGCGAGTTGACCTGATCGGGCAGCTGGACGAACTCGCCATCTCGATGCCTGTGGGCCGGGGATCGCTGATATTCCGATGCGGGGCTCCGGCATTGGCGGTCTACATCGTTCGCAGCGGCAAGATGGTTCTGGTGTGGAGAGGGGCGGATCAGGTGTACCCGATGGACGCGCTTGGACCAGGCAGCATCATGGGTTTGTCCGCGGCGCTGAGCGGGGAATACGCCGTGACGGCGAAGGCGGTGGAAGATTCGGAGCTGGGCTTTATCTCCGTGAATCAGGTCATTGCGATGCTGGAGTCGAATCCACGGCTGGCACGGGCGGCGATTAAGCTGACGGCCCGGGAAGCAGTGCGAATGCAATTGCCGGCGGGCGCCGCGACAATCGACCCGTCCAGACGCCCTGAAGGAGCGGGAGCGGTCGCCGCTTCGCTGGGCGAGCCGCTGTTGTGGGAGTGTTAGCCGGCGCAGCACAGCCGCGGCCGCAGGAAGTTAACCTATCGAGGGGCTTTTACGTGCCAATGGCAAGATGCTCAAGGCTCCAGTGAGGCAGAAAAGTGCTGATAACAGAGAGGTTATACGGAAGAAAGAAAGTCAACCCAGGAGGTTTTAGGCAGCACGGGCGAGGCAAGTTGCGCAACTGCATCTTCCCTGAGGGTTATTTTGAGGTCGAATATAGTTTTTGGCGGACGAGAGTTGTAGCATCCGCCAATCGTACTTTAATAACGCACCTTGGCATCATCGAATACATCCGTGTTCTGGATGGCACAAGGATGCCGAATGGCAAGTACAATTTGGAGCTTGCCGCCGACCAGAGATCCGAGGTAGTGGCGGTTCGAAAGCTGTGCGACAACTGGGAACTGCTTCGGGTTTGAGATGATGGAAGATACAGTCTCGCACCGGTGCTCCGCAACTTGCGTTCTATTCGCGGTCACCAACCTAAAGCATGTCGCTACAACGTCTGACGTGCAAAACGTCTGGCCTGGATGCCGGACCTGATCCACCCCGACGTGGTTCGGTAAACCCGATGACGTGGGAGATCGGAGTGCGGGGGCTTTGAGGGGGACACGGTGCGATAGTTTGCGAGCCAGCCGGAAAATGCTTCGGGACGGTTTTGCCGTGCTGGCGCGAAGCGCCCAAGGCTCGTGGTGGACAAACATAATCTTTCCTATCACTGCAGATGCTCCTCGACGAGTTCCTGAGCGCAGCGCTGGGACCACGCTTCGAGGCGACCGCGTGACCCGATCCTCTCCAGGAACTCCTGATCGAGATCCGCGCCGAATTCCTTGTCCTCGGGATGGAGTTGTGTATCGAAAGCGCAGGCTACGTGAACTGCAGCCAGCGGTGAGAATTGTGTGGCCGCGCTCCGGGACGGATTGTGATGCCAGGCAACTGCTTCGACGATGGCCGTGGGTAGACCCCATATGCCCAGAAGATATGCACCGACTTCGGCGTGGCTGCAACCGAAAAGGCCGGTTTCCACCTGAGATCGAACCAAACCCGATGAGGCCGTTCGTTCCTCGCACATGCGATAGGTTCCGGGATCCGCGGACGCCAACACCAGTTCGCCGATATTATGAAGCAGTCCTGCCGTTTGATAAGCGTCCAGGTCTCTGCCAGAAAAACCCTCAGCGACAGCGATCAGTTTTGCGAGTCTTCCGATTGAGAGACTACGGTTCCACAATTGCTCGACTTTCTCGGGGCTGAGAACACGCGTATCCAGATTCGAGAAGATGCTGAGCGACAGAACCATCGCCTCCACCTGGTCCAGGCCCAATAACTGGACCGCCCGACTGGGCTCCGAGATCTCGGCGCGGATACCATGGGCGGCAGAATTGGCGATCTGAAGGATTTTTGCGGTCATTCCCATATCCTTCGCGATGATCTGCCCGATTTTATTGACAGACGCGGAGTCGGAGCTCAGTTCCCGGGTCACTTCCTGGTAGAGCATTGGAAGACTTGGGATGGACTTCAGCGTGGACATGAATCGCTTCAGACGCTCGTTTTCCAGCAAGTCCGTCAGGGCAATGGTTCTCGCCAGCATAAGCTTCAATTGGTCGGGGTCGCAGGGTTTTGAAAGGAACTGGTGTGAGGATGTAATGGACAGAAAGACAGACTCCCTGTCTGACTGACCTGAAAGGATGATCCGGATCGTGTGTGGGGAGAGTTCCCGAACCCTTTCGAGAAGCTGGGCGCCGGACATTCCCGGCATTCTCATGTCAGTGACAATCGCCTCGAATGGACGGAGCGCGAGAAGGTGGAGCGCCTCGTCTCCCCCGGAGACAAACTCCATCTCCCACTCTTCCCGCATGGAACGAAGATTTCTCTGCAAACCCATGAGCAGGTTAGGTTCATCGTCGACGAAGAGGATACGCCTTGGCATTCCAGTTCTCCCGGAGCGCCGGGACTTTCAGACGGAGATGGTGCGATAGTTTGCAAGCCAGCTGGACAGTGCGTCGAGAGGGAGCGCGGGACTGAAGAGATAACCCTGCGCTGTTTCGCAGCCATTGGCGCGAAGGAACTCGAGTTGCTGGGGGGTCTCGACTCCTTCGGCCACGATCCTCATGTCGAGCTGATGACCCATCTCCATGGTTTTCAGCACCATCACGCGATCCCGTTCGGAGCGATCGAGATTGCGGACCAGCGATCTGTCGATCTTAAGCTCTGTCGCAGGGATGTTGCGCAACTGCTGCATCATCGAGTAGCCGGTTCCAAAATCATCGATGGAGAGCTGGACTTGTTTCATACGCAACCGGGTAAGGACGTCGAGGGTGCGAGCAAGCTCCTCGATGAGGCAGGTCTCAGTGATTTCGAGGATCACTTTTTCAGGAGGGACGGCGTGCGCGGCGATCAGAGCTGCCATGGTGTCGGGGAATTTCAGGTCCCTGAGCGAGGAGAGCGAAACGTTCATGGAGATGGTGGGAACAGAGCCGCCCGGGTCAGGGCACCTTCGGAGCTGAACCAGAGCCTGATTGGCGACGATCCAGCCGAGCCGATCGATGAGGCCGAGGGCTTCCAGGCGCGCAATGAAATTGTCGGGGAAGATGAGGCCGTGCTCAGGATGTTCCCAGCGGACGAGGGCCTCGAGGCCGACCATCGCGCCGGTGGCGATATCGATCTGCGGCTGATAGTGGAGGACGAACTGGTGGCAATCGAGGGCGGTGCGCAGCTCTTCATCGGTGACGGGGATTTTTGGTCTAAAGGTAGGAAGTGGAACGGCGACGGTCTTGAGTTGGGCGTCGAAAATATCTTCAAGTTCCGTGACGCGAAATGGTTTTTGCAGATAGCCGACCGTGGAGAGCCCATGGGCCTGCGCCAGTTCCTCGGCGACTTCGACAATGCGCCTGCCGACGCCGCTGATGAGAACAATGCCGACCTTGCACTGGCGCTGGCCAAGTTGCCGCAATACCTCGACGCCATCCATTTCGGGCATGATCAGGTCGAGGAAGATGAGAGAGGGGACCGAAGTAAGGGCGTCAAAGAATGTGGCGGGGCTGGTGGTGGCAACGCAGCGCAATCCCCTCGACTCGGCCGTGGAGGAAATCAGCTCGCAGATGTCGCTGTCGTCGTCGATGGCGAGAATACTGCGGAGAGGACTCATTGGCCCCCCATGACGGCGGCGACAACGGCATTGAACTCGCTTCTCTGATATGGCTTTTGCAGCAATGGAGAATCGTCGTGGGGCAGACCGGTTTCGGCAAGCGCATCGGCAGGAAATCCGGAGCAGTAAATGAGCCTGACGTGGGGAATATGATGGCGAACCTGTTCGGCGAAATCGACCCCGTTCATTCCACCCGGCATAATAATGTCGGTCATAATCAGATCAATATCTGTGTGCTGTTCGGCAATTTTGAGGGCGTTGGGGCCGTTGTCGGCGCGAAGGGTGCTGTAGCCCATTTGTTCCAGATAGGTGGTGGCTATCTCCAGCACTTCGGGCTCGTCGTCTACTACCAGGACCTTACCGGTCAGCCGGACATTCGGAGCCGCCGGGCATTCGGCTGGAAGGGCGACCTGGCCCTCCGCGAGGGGAAGATAGAGCGAGACAGTGGTGCCCACCCCGAGCTCGCTGTAAATGCGGACGGTCCCTCCGGACTGCTTCGCGAAACCGTAGACCATGGCGAGGCCCAGCCCTGTCCCCTTCCCGCGAGGCTTGGTTGTGAAGAAGGGCTCAAAGACGTGCGCCAGGGTTTCTTTCGACATACCAGAGCCCGTATCCGAGATGGACACGCAGGCATAATCTCCGGGCTTCATTTCGCCGGTCTGGACGGGGGGATAGCTCGCCTCGATGGCGCAGCGCTGGGTGGTGATGGTGAGCGTGCCACCCCGGGGCATGGCATCCCGGGAATTCACGGCGAGATTGAGGAGCGCGTTTTCAAATCCTGCAGCGTCGACGCGGACGAGCGGCATGGAGTCGTCGAAATGGGAGCTGATCCTGATCTCGGGGCCCAGAGCGCGGGCCAGTTCAATCATGTTCTGGACGTTGTGATGGATATCGACCGGCGCGGGCTTCAACTCGACGTTGCTGCAGAAGGCCAGGAGGCGGCGGGTGAGATCGGCGCCCCGAGCCGCTGCTTTTTGGGCGGTGTGCACACGCTTGAGCGCCGCCTCGTTTCCGGCCACGGACCGCTCCAGGAGGTCGAGATTGCCGAGCATGACAGCGAGCAGGTTATTGAAGTCGTGAGCAATGCCACCCGTGAGCTGGCCGATGGCCTCCATCTTCTGGCTCTGCTGCAGCTGGCGCTCCATCTGTTTTTTCTCGGTGATGTTGCGGGCTATTTTGGAGGCGCCGGTGATCCTGCCTCTGGCATCGCGAATGGGTGAGATGGTGAGCGAAACATTGACGAGGTCGCCGTTCTTTTTCGCACGCACGGTCTCAAAATGTTCGACGGTTTCCCCCTGGCGGAGCCGCTGCAGAATGTCATCTTCTTCCTGTTCGTGGCCGGGAGGGAGGAGCTGTTTGATGGACCGCCCGACCATTTCCGCAGATGTATATCCAAAGAGCTTTTCGGCGCCTTTGTTCCAGCTGGTGACGATGCCTCTGTCGCTCTTGCCGATGATGGCGTCTTCGGAGGACTCGACAATGGCGGCGAGGCGATTTCTGGCCTCATCCATGTGCCGGCGCTCAGTGACGTCTCGATAGGTCATGATCACCTGACGGGAGTCTCCGCGGGTGATGGTCACCGGCGCGCTGCTGATCTCTCTCGCGCCGGTCTCTCCGGTCGATTTTCGGCGATAGAGCATCTCGTAGTTGCGGACAAACTCGCCACGCAGAGCTCGGACGGTGGGCCACTGGGACGGCGGAAGAGGTTCGCCGTCCAGCGAGAAGCCTTCGAAATCTTCGATCACCTTTGCGTAGTCGGGCTGTTCGGGAAGTGAGAGCAGCTGTTGCGCCGCTTTGTTGACGAGAACGGTCTTGCCCCTGCTGTCCAGGACCAGAACGCCTTCGGTCATGTTGTCGAAGATGGTCTGGAGCTGCAGCTGGCTGGTGGCGAGCCGCTGGGCCTGGTGGGTAAACCGGCGGTCGATAATCGAGGTGGGAAATACGATGCCGAGAATGAGAAGGGTCACCAGGGCAACGCTGACGACTGTGAACCTCGATACATCGATGGCGTGGAACACGGGACCGCTCATGGCAGGCATGGGCATGAAGCGGACCGCAGCCATGCCCACGTAATGCATCGCCGGAATGGCGAGGCCGAGCAGGAACCCGCTGATCATTCTGCGCAAGCTCGCCGTGGCGAGATGTTCCCTGAGGGCAAACGTGAGATGGAGCGCAACGCAGGAGATAGCGACGGACACAACGACAGAAAGTGCGACCAGCCACGGTGAGTAGGCGCACATGGCGGGCAGGCGCATGGCCTCCATGCCGATGTAATGCATGGCGGCGATGCCGCTTCCCATGAAGACGCCCCCAACGACCATCCGCACCCGCCCCATGGTGGGGCGGCTGACGGTCAGGAGGGCGACGGCCGAGGCCAAAATAGCGGCCAGAAGGGAGATGAGGACGGTGGGCCAGTCGTACAGGACGCGCACCGGCAGGGAAAAGGCTTCCATGCCGATGTAGTGCATGGCCCAGATGCCGATGCCCATCGCGACCGCGCCGCCGGTCAGCCACAGCAGACGGGCACGGCCCCGCGCGGTTGTCACCCGTCCGGCAAGGTCGAGGGCCGCATAGGCTGCGAGCACCGCGATAATGACGGACAGTGTAACCAAACGGTAATCATACGAGCCGTGCAGAGCAATGGAGGCTGTCACAGAAGTCCGTTGCTCAAAAGCAGGTATAAAGTGAAACGCGCATAGACACTGTTCTGCAGTTGATACCTTCTCTGAGTGTCGATACTTGTAAATCTGGAGATATCGGACGTTTGTGCGTCAGATATCTCATGAAATACTGTACTTCAGTAACTGCGAATAGCACGAAAGTTGCAGAGCGCCGGGTTGATTAATGGGTGGCATTCCGGCGCCGCGTTTTTGTCTTGTCGGCGAAATATGGGGCGCCAACCGGGGAGTCGCGCGCCTCCGGAGGCCGCTTTATTGGGGAGAGAAATGCCGGCATGTGCGTGGAAGCCCGCCTTCGTGTTTGCGAAAATTGCGGGTCATCGGTATAACTGCCGCATCCCCAGGGAGGCGGTTATGGGAAAGAGCTATATGGGGACGAGCGCTGTGGGAAAAATAGATGGCCACCGGTCCCGGGGTTTGTATATAGCGGCGGCCACGGTGGCGATCAGTCTTTCCGCGACAGGCTGCCTTTCTCCGCTGACGAAGCAGGCTGCCGCATTCTCATCGGCGACCGGCGCGGTGATCGATGGTTCGGAGGATGCTTATGCTGCTGCCAACCACCTCCGCCTCGAGGAACAGGCGGCGGCCGCAGTTTATGACTACGATAAGAACTCTGCGTGGAGCCCCTATAAAGACTTCAAGCCACTCCTGACTCCTGAGCAGCTGGACGCGCGGGTCAAGGTGCTGGAAGGTCTGAAGGCCTACGCGGAAAGCCTTGTGGATCTGACTTCGAGCAAGGGGTCAAAGGATCTGGGTACCGCGGCCCAGGCTGCTGGTACGAGCCTTCAGGGGCTTAACCAGACGGTCGCCAGCGATCTGAGCACCGCAATCCCCAACGTACCAGTGATGAGCACCGCCGAGGCCAATGGCGCCAGCACAGCGATCCTCGCGCTCGCCCAGTACCTTATCGCGCGCAAAGTCAAAGCCACTCTTCCCAGGATCACACAGGGTATGGACCCGACCATTCAGGCGCTCTGCGAGTTGCTGAACAGCGACATCGTTATCCTGCGACGTCAGGCCGATGTGGATTACCAGACTCTTATCCTGCGGCAGAACCAGTCAATTCAGCATGAGGGGGCAGCGGTGAGCCCGTACGAGCGCAGAGAAGAAATAGGCAGTCTCGTGGTGCTGGCCGCTCAGCAAAGGGCAAACGACGATCTACTGGCTAAGTTACAGACGGCCCTTCAAACACTCGCCACGACGCATCACGCGCTTGCCGCTGCAGTGCAGGGGAATAACCAGGAGTCCATATCGGAGCAGATCGCCAGGTTGGAGGCGGCGGGCAAGGATCTGAGCAATTACTACAAGTCGCTGCCGGTCAGTTAGAAATTCAACCTGAACGTCAATCGGGAACTCCGCCTGGAAGTCAAAGTGGAACTCAATCAGGCATTGCCGGAGAAAAGCCATGAGCAGCACCCAGCAGCCGAACCTGCAGAATCCTGACTTAGCCGCCTCATATCAGGCCGTGTACGATGCGCTCGGAAAGGCCTACTGGGAGGCCTCCGATATTAACAGCAAAGACCTCATCTACGGGGCCCAGGAGGCCATCGGCGAGATCATTACCAAACTGGACGAACAAGGCATTGCTGACAATACGAGTTCATTTGTCCAACTCCAGACCAGGATAGCCGCCGTTAATGCCTCGCTCAAGACCATCAGGGACCAGATTGCGAACATCACGAAGAACATCAACACGGCCGCGACGGTCGTCTCGACCATCAGCAAGGTTCTGTCTTTGCTGCCTGGGCTCTGATCGAATCCTGAATGCGAGGCGGGCTTCCCGGCGGAATTTATGGCGGAGCGAGCCAGGAGCGATCGAGATGCGCGCGGGTCAAACTGACTCTTTCACGCCGGAGCATCGAGTAGTGAGAGACCGCACTCGAGCCGGTTGCGCACCAAGGCCCGTTCCGGGCGCCATTCTTTCTCGTTGCACAAAAGTTGGTGCATCGGTATAACTGCCGCATCCCCCAGGGAGGCGGTATGGGAAAGATTAATATTGGCCGGTGGATTGTGTGCGGGGCGATCGCAGGTATCGTAGTGGATTTGCTGGGAACGCTGATCGATGGGTGGATGCTGGGGGCACGGTGGGCTGCGGGGATGCGAGAGCTTGGGCATCCGCCGTTTACGGCGACCCAGATTCTGTGGTTCAACGTGGTGGGGTTGTTGGTGGGGCTGGCGGCGATTTGGATATATGTGGGGATCCGTCCGCGTTTCGGAGCTGGACCGAGGACGGCGGTGTACGCGGCGCTGGCGGTTTGGGTGGTTGGTTATCTGGCGCCCGATGCGGGGTTCATGGTGATTCCGCACCTTTTCTCGCACCACTTGGCGGTGTACACCACGCTGGGAGCCATGGTGGAGGTAGTGGCGGGAACGCTGGTGGGAGCAGGGCTCTACAAAGAAGCCTGAGGCGCCGGCCCGACTGGACTGGCGGAGCGGCGTTTCTGGCCGAGCCGCTGCCGGGGACGGAGGAACCCAGACCGGGAAACCTGGCAGAGCGTGCAGGCTGAGTTGGGGAATGGGCCTGCACGGCCCGGCCGATTTGATGCTGTTTACCCTGAGGCCCTGATCCAGAGGATCTGACCCAGAGGACCTGACCCAGAGGACCTGACCCTCAGAACGTGACCCACAGAACGTGATCCACAGAACGGTGGCGCGGTGAGGGCGAGTTTATTCCGCGGTCAGAGGTTTGCCTTGCGACTGCCGGTGACGAGGCGGACCACCCAGGTGAGGAGGACGGCTCCGATGACGGCAATGACGATGCTGATGATGAGGCCGTGCTCACCGATTCCACCGAAGCCGAGGTGGCTGGAGATGAAGCCTCCGATGAGCGCGCCGACGAGGCCGACGACCATATCCATCAGGAACCCGAAGCCCGAGCCTTTCATGATTTTGCCGGTAAGCCAACCGGCGAGCACCCCGATGATGATCCAGGCAATAATCCCATGTCCCATGTAGAGATCTCCTTTTACTGGTTTTTAGGGGGAGTAACACTGATAGTCCTTTTA
>CAZSWI010000027.1:0-1398 GCA_964610635.1 uncultured Acidobacterium sp. | reverse complement strand
GTGGTTCATGCCTGAGCTTCCTGAAGTAGAAACGATTGCGAACGGGGTCGACCGGCGGGTTCGCGGCGACAGCATCGTGTCTGCGTGGTTCAGCGGGTACAAGGAGCCCTTCAAGACGCCGCCGGCCGAAATGGCGTGCGGGCTGGCTGGGATGCGGATCGGGCGCGTGTACCGAGTGGGAAAACACATTGTTGCCGATCTAACGAAGAAACGCGTCCGGGCAAGGAGCGCGGGTGCAACAAGGAGAGGGAAGGCCGGGGCGGGGAGATCGAGTTCCGAAGTTCAGGCGCAGTGGATTGTTCATCTGGGCATGACGGGGCGGCTGCTGGTCTCAGCCTCGGAGGTTCCGCTACCACCGCACACCCATGCGGTGTTGAGTCTAGGCTCTGGGCGTGAGCTGCGGTTTGTGGATGCGCGACGCTTTGGGAGGCTGGCGCTGCGGACCGTGGAAGACGGCATTTTTGCTGGTCCTGGGAGCGAGCCGCTAACCATCTCGGATGCGGATTTCGCTGCGCTTTTCCGGGGGCGGAAGCTGTCGATCAAAGCTGCGCTGCTGAACCAGAAACTGCTGCATGGGGTGGGGAACATCTATGCGGACGAGAGCTTGTTTCGGGCGGGAATCCGGCCGACGAGGATGGCGGGGCGGCTGTCGAAGGAGCGGCTGGAGGGATTGAGGAGGGCGCTTCGGACTGTCCTCGAATCGGCAATACGGGCGGGAGGATCGTCGGTTTCGGATTATGTGGATGCGGATGGGGTGCGGGGCTTCTTTCAGATCCAGCACCGGGTATACGGACGGGAGGGTGAGCCGTGCCTGGTGTGCGGGACGCGGATCCGGCGGATCGTGCTGGGCGGACGAAGTACGCATTACTGCCCAAAATGCCAGAGGTAAACCGAGTCGCCCGGACGTTTTGCGGCAGACGACGGAAGATGTTGTGCTCAGCGCGAGGCTGCGGCGAGGCGGGGGGGGACGATTTCACCACAGAGGACACAGAGAGCAGAGAAAGCCGGGGAAGACGAGATTTGGAATAGCGAGTCCAAAGCGGTGTTATGGATTTCCGGACCTGGGGGCTACCGGTCTACGGGAATCTGAAGGTATTCACCCTATCCACTTTGGCTAAGCGATTGATTCCAATCGTAGTGGTAAACGGCAGACAAATTGCACAAAGAGAGATCGCCAGCGACGCATTGAGCCCCGAAGAGGGCTGGTGCGAACAAAAAATTCCGGTCGAAGAGAGCATATCCTTCGAGATTTCGCCCCGACCGGAATATAACGTCCTGATCTGGAATTTCTGCAATCCGGACAGGGCGACTTCAGGGAGGCCAGTGACTGGCTGTCACCGGAAAAGCCATCCAGATGGATGGCTTTTCTGCTTCTGGGGCAGCATGGCCGATTCTGAA
>CAZSWI010000026.1:0-23321 GCA_964610635.1 uncultured Acidobacterium sp. | reverse complement strand
GTTGAACTGCTTTTTGAAATCCTCGAAGCTGCCAAAGTCCTTTTTGATCTGGTCGCCGGCAGCGCCGGAGGGCTCTCCTCCCCCACCTGGCTTCATGATCGCCCAGAACATCGAGTGGTTCACATGGCCGCCGCCGTTGTTGCGCACGACGGTACGCACGTCTTCCGGCACGCTGTTCAGATTACGGAGCAGATCTTCGGCGGAGTGTTTGCCGAGGTCAGGATGCTTTTCGATGGCTCCGTTCAAATTGGTGACGTAAGTCTGGTGATGCTTGTCGTGATGCAACTTCATCGTCTCGGTGTCGATGTAGGGCTCCAATGCCGAGTAATCGTAGGGAAGAGGTGGAAGTTCGAATGCCAAAGGATTACCTCCTTGCGGACTGTGGGTGGTGAAATTTCCGAGGGGTCGCGGGGGCCGGATATGTTCATCCGGAAGGACTGTGCCTGTTGCGCCCTCCGATCATACTGGATGCGGGAGGGTGGGCGGAGGGTGCATTGGGTCGAGTGCTCAGCGCTGCGCCAGAGGAATTGGAACAAGGTGCTGAATCGGCACTTCTGCATCACCATGTACTCGCTTGCATCGAAATGTCTGTCGGCGTATCGTTTTCTTCTATGAGAACCACAGTGACGCTATCTGATGAGGCAGCCGAGCTGGTGAATCAGTATGCGGAGAGTGCGCGCGTCTCGCGCAGCCGGGCCGTATCCGATCTTATTTTGCGGGGCAGCCGCACCAAACCGCGTTTCAAGCTGGTGAATGGCGTTGCAGTATTCGATATACCGGGGGGGCGCCGGGTGACGACGGAAGACGTGAAACGGTTTGAGGACGATGAGTTTTGAGACCGTATCTGCTGGATGTGAATGTACTGCTCGCGCTTCACTGGCCAGGCCACGATTTGCACCGTATCGCCATGGAATGGTTTGAGCGGGAAGGGGAAAGGTCCTTCGCCCTTTGCCCGATGACGGAGGCGGGGTTCGTGCGAATCCTGACCAATGCTGCTTTTACAACGAAAAATTTGGAGATGGCCGAAGCAAAGGAGGCGCTCTCTCGCCTGGGACAGATCAAGGGATACCGTTTCTGGCCGATGACGCGTGGCTTTCTGGAGGTGGTGTTGCCGTTCGAACGCCGGCTTTTCTCGCACCGCCAGGCGACAGATGCCTGCCTGCTGGGACTGGCGATTGAGAAAAAGGGATCGCTGGCGACGCTCGACAGGGCGGTTCGCCATCTTGCGGGCAGCGAATTCGCACAGCACGTCACACTGATCGGCGGCTGAGCGCACGTTGGCGGCATTGCTTTTTACTACTACCTCCCCATTAAATTGCCAGTAGGATGTTTCCGGACTCGACGGCATCTTCAAGATGGGGTGCGGCGTCTACGTCCTGACAGACCCCCTGTTTGAATTTCAGAGAGAAGAACCCACCCGCATTGGCTCCATCGTCGATAACCCGAAGAGATCTGTTGCGGCGAGCGGGAGCCACGGGCGCGCTGGCGCTGGGATCCTCGGTCTTTGCGCAGAATCAGCAGCAGGCGCCGAAGGTCAAACCCGGCCAGGAGCCGCAGTCGGAGTCGCAGGCATCGCAGGCCTATCCGCACCCGCCGGGCGTCTTTATCAATCGGCCACTCACCCAGATCACCACGGCCGCGGAAACTTTGATGGACGATCTGGAGGGGCGGGCGAGCGATTTTTTTTATAACGAGGCCAGCCCGCGCACCGGAATGGTGCGGGATCGCGCGCCGGCTGCGGGGCTTTCACTCAGTCGCGTCTCCAGCATTGCGGCTACCGGATTTGGGCTGACGGGGCTGTGCATCGCGCACAAGCGCAATTATCTGCGCCCCTACGACTGCGAGCAGCGGGTGGAGAAAACCCTGGCGTTTCTCCTGGAAGACTGCCCGCACGAGCACGGGTTTCTGTATCACTTCGTCGACATCGAGAGCGGGCAGCGCATGTTTGGCAGCGAGCTTTCCTCGATCGACACCGCGCTGCTGCTGTGCGGCGTGCTGACCTGCCGCCAGTATTTCGCTGGTAATCCGCGCATAGAAGGCCTGGCGACGACGTTTTATCGCCGCGTGGACTGGGACTGGATGCTGAACGGCGGCCAGACGCTGTCGATGGGCTGGCTGCCGGACCAGGGATTCCTGAAGCATCGGTGGGACATCTATTCCGAGCTGCTCACGATGTATCTGCTGGCCATTGGGTCGCCGACCCATCCTATTCCCGCGACGACGTGGAACGATCTGCAGCGGCCGGTGGTGCAGTTCGGCGGCCTCGACTTTATCAGCGGCGTGGCGCCGTTGTTTATTCACCAATACGCGCATGCATGGTGCGACTTCCGCAACGTTGCCGACCTGCACGCCAACTACTTCACCAACTCAATCGCGGCGACGCGGGCGCACCAGCTGTGGTGCCTGACGGAAAGCCGGAAGTTTCCCTGGTTCGACCAGAATTTGTGGGGGATCACAGCTTCCGATTCGCGGGAAGGTTATCGGGTATGGGGAGGGCCGCCGGCCATGGGCCAGCTGGACGGCACGCTCGTGCCGTGCGCGCCGGGCGGATCGTTGATTTTCCTGCCGGCCGAATGCTCCCATGTGTTGCTGAGTATGCGGGAGCAGTTTGGCGAGAAGGTTTATACCCGCTACGGGTTCGTCGATGCGTTCCAGCCGAAGGCCAACTGGTTTGCGCCCGACATACTCGGCATCGACCAGGGAATCACCATGCTTATGGCCGAGAATCTGCGCACCGGCTTCGTGTGGCAGCAGTTTATGAAGAATCACGAGATTGGCCATGCGATGAGCGAAGTGCAGTTCCATCCGGATGTGGAAGCGATGTCGCAGGTGGTGTGACCGCACGGGGCCAGAAATGTGGCCAGAATGGCCATAACGGGGTCGCGAAATGCGCAGCGTCAACCGCTCGATTCGAGATGGATCGATCGATGCGAGAGAAGCGCAGGAGGCCGTCGCCTCACTCCATCATTGGCGCGCAGGGTGGCAAGAGGTTTCCCCTGGCGATGCCGTCAGGGACATGGCTTGCCGTCTGGTCGAGAAATATCCCCTGGGGGCGGCGGATGCGCTGCAGCTGGCGGCGGCGATGGAGTGGTGCGGTGGGCAGCCCACAGCCCACGCATTTCTCTGCACCGACAAGCGGTTGTCCGAAGCGGCCAGAGCGGCGGGGTTCTCGGTCATCGAGCTATAGAAATTTCGATTCAGCACCCCGATTCACGTTCTCGCAACGCACAAGTTCAAAATTTCAGCGACAATGGCTGACGCATGACAGATTCCCCGCGTTACAGATGGATCGAGGGCCAGGGTCCGGCCTTCGGCGCGCCCGGTCTCGAACCGCGCTGGACTTCCAGCGCCAAAGACGCCGTCAGCACAGCGTATGCGGCTTCCAGCAAAGTCTGGTTCACGGTTTCGCACGGCATCCTCAACGAGGTTTACTGCCCCACCATCGACCGCCCGCAGATTCGCGACATGCAGTTTCTGATCACGGATGGGGAGACCTTTTTCCACGAAGAGCGCCGCGATCTGACCCATGAATTCGAGTACATCGACTCGGACGCGCTGGCTGTGCGGGTACACAACCGCGATCGCGAGGGCCGCTACTGTTTGATTCGCGAGATGATCAGCGATCCGCATTACCCCGTGGTGCTGGTGCATGTGCGACTGGAGGGCGACGAGGCGATACTTTCCCGTCTGCACATGTATGCGTTGCTCTCGCCGCATCTGGAAGGGGGCGGCATGGGCAACTCCGCGGGCGTTGCGGATGTGGCGGGCAAAAGGGTGGTTATTGCCTGGAAAGATACGATGTCGCTGGCTCTGGCGGCGGATTGCGGATTTTCGCGCGCCAGCTGCGGCTATGTGGGCGCGAGCGACGGCTGGCAGGATCTGAAGCAGAATTTCAAAATGGATTGGGAGTTTGGCTCGGCGCTCGACGGCAACATCGCGGTGATGGGCGAGATTCCAGCCGGGCGAATGCGGGACTTCACGCTGGCGATCGGATTTGGCGAGGGACATCATGCGGCGCTAACGGCTGCGCTGGGGTCGCTCGTGGCGCCGTTCGAGCATCATCTGTCGCGGTTCATCGAGCAATGGCGCCGCGCGGCTACGCCACAGCAGCTGGCGCGCTATTCAGGGGACGAGGGGCGGCTGCTGCAGATCAGCCACAACGTGGTGCTGGCGCATGAGGACAAGACCTTCGCTGGGGCTTTTATCGCGTCGGCTTCGATTCCCTGGGGATATGCGAAAGGCGACGATGACCTGGGCGGATATCACCTGGTGTGGACGCGCGACATGGTGCAGACCGCGACCGCGCTGATGGCGTGCGGCCGCGTGGAGACGGCGCTGCGAGCCCTGACGTACCTGACCTGCTCACAAAAGCCGGATGGCGGGTTTTCGCAGAATTTCTGGGTTAACGGCGAACCGTATTGGACCGGGATTCAGCTGGACGAAGTGGCTTTCCCCATCATTCTGGCGTGGCGATTGTCGAAGCTCGACGCGCTGGGGAACTATGACGTTTTTCCTTTTGTGGAGCGGGCTGCGGGCTTTTTGGTTCGCTATGCTCCGGTGACGCAGCAGGAACGCTGGGAAGAGACGCCAGGCTATTCACCTTCAACGCTGGCGGCGGTGATTGCGGGGCTGATCTGTGCGGCCGATCTGGCGCGCGATCACGATTCGCCGGAGCTGGCGCGATTTCTCGAAGAGCACGCGGATTGGATCGAAGGCCACCTGGAAGACTGGACGGTGACTAACAATGGGGTGCTGCACCCGGAGGTGAAGCGGCACTACATGCGGGTTCGCCCTCCGGAATGCGGCGATCCGTATGCGCATGAGGAGTGCGGGCGCGAGAGGGTGCATATCAACAATATTCCGCCGGGCGAGAAGGCGGACTTTGAGGCGCGCGAAATTGTCGACGCTGGATTTCTGGAACTGGTGCGCTACGGGGTGCGGGCGGCGGACGACCCGCTGATCGTCGATTCGCTGAAGGTAGTCGATCATGTGCTGAAGGTCGACACGCCGAAGGGTCCGTGCTGGCTGCGCTACAACCACGACGGTTACGGCCAACGCCCCGACGGCGGGCCGTTTCTGGGGTGGGGAAAGGGTCGCGCGTGGCCGCTGCTCACCGGGGAGCGCGCGCACTACGAGCTGGCGGCGGGCCGCGATGTTTGCCCGCTGATTAAGACCATCGAGCAATTCGCCTCAAGCGGCGGCATGCTGCCAGAGCAGATTTGGGACGAGCCGGACAAGGATGGTCTGGTGCTGGGCGGACCCGCGGGCTCGGCCATGCCGCTGGTATGGGCGCATTCCGAGTATTTGAAACTGTTGCGGTCGTCTCACGATGGGCAGGTCTTCGACCGCATTCCTGTCGTTGAAGAACGCTATGCCAGGGGCAATCATCCACCCAGCAGCATCGAAGTCTTCAAAGTATTACGCCGCCAGATTCGGGAAATACCGGCGGGCAAAAGCCTGCGTATCACCTCCGCCAGCCGTTTCCGAGCGATTTGGTCGCCGGACAACTGGCGGACCACCCACACTTTGGACAGCACACAGTTGGGGTACGCCGGCTCTTATGCGGACCTGCCGACCACGGCGGAGCAAACCGGCGGGCTTTCCTTTACTCTGTTCTGGCCGGAGGAACATAGTTCCGACCCAGCGAGCAACAGCAGCTCGCCGGAAACCCGCGGGCGCTGGGAGGGCCGCAACTTCGAGGTCGCGATCGAGCCGGCTTCCTGAGAGACGGCCGGCGCATTTGCGTCATCCAACCACGCAGAGAGAAAATCAGCATCACATCGGGATTTGATTGTCCGGCCGGCCGGATTGTCCCCCAGGCAGAAAACCAAAGAGGAGAGACGAGGATTATGAGCGAACTCGATCAGTTGTCGATCAACACCCTGAGGTTTCTTGCGGTCGACGCGGTGGAGAAGGCGAACAGCGGGCACCCTGGAGCGCCGCTGGGCGACTCGCCGATGGTGTATCTCCTCTTTCACAAATACATGCGGCACAATCCGAAGCACTCGAAATGGACCAACCGCGACCGCTTCGTGCTCTCGAATGGGCACGCCTCCGCGATGCTCTATGGGGTGCTGCACCTTACCGGTTACGACCTCTCGATCGCGGACCTGGAACAATTCCGCCAATATGGATCGAAGACGCCGGGGCACCCGGAGTACGGGGACACAGACGGCGTGGAAGTCACGACCGGCCCGCTGGGCCAGGGATTCGCGATGGCCGTGGGCATGGCGATGGCGGAGAAGCATCTGGCTGCGATTTATAACCGGCCTGGTTTCGAGGTTGTCGATCATTACACCTACGGCATGTGCGGTGACGGCGACCTGATGGAAGGCGTCTCGCACGAGGCAGCCTCGCTGGCCGGAACCCTGGGCCTCGGAAAACTGATCTTCCTCTACGACGACAATCTCATCTCCCTCGACGGGCCGACGGAGCTTTCCTTCACCGAGGATGTGCTGGAGCGTTTCGAGGCCTACCACTGGCACGTGCAGCGCGTGGCTGACGGCAATGACCTCGAGGGTATTTCAAAGGCGATTGAAGCTGCCCAGGCCGTGAAGGACAAGCCTTCGCTGATCGCGGTGCGGACCGTCATCGGCTACGGCAGTCCCAAGGCAGGCACGAACAAGGTGCACGGCGAAGCTTTGGGTGCGGAAGCCGTGAAGGCGACGAAAAAGTTCTTCAGCTGGCCTGAGGACAAAACCTTCTACGTTCCGGACGAGGCTGCGAAGAACTGGTTGCAGGCCGTAGATAAAGGCGCGAAGGAAGAATCCGACTGGAATGCACTTTTCGCGAACTACAGGAAGTCGTTTCCCGAGCTGGCGGCTGAATTCGAGCGCGTGCAGGAGGGCCGGCTGAAAGATGGGTGGGAGCAGAGTCTGCCGCAGTTCCCCGCGGATGGCAAGCCGGTGGCGACGCGCACCGCGGGCAATACAGTGATGAACGCCTTCGTGAAGTATGTTCCCGAGCTGCTGGGCGGCGCCGCGGATCTATCGACGTCGACGAAGACGGTGATCAAGAACAGCGGCAATTTCCATCTCGATCCGGCGGCGCAGAACGTTTACTTCGGAGTGCGCGAGTTCGGCATGTGCGCAGCCGTGAACGGAATGGCTGTGCACGGCGGCATCATTCCGTATGGCTCAACCTTTTTCAACTTTTCGGACTATGCGAAGGCTGCGATCCGTCTGGCTGCGATCATGCAGTCGCATTCCATTTTCGTTTTCACCCACGATTCCATCGGCCTGGGCGAAGACGGCCCGACGCATCAGCCGGTCGAGCAACTCACCATGCTGCGCGCCATTCCGCACCTCACGGATTTCCGTCCGGCCGATGCCAATGAAACCTCCGCGGTTTGGGGACTCGCGCTCGAACGCAGGGGTGCGTGCTTTATGGCGCTGTCGCGGCAGGATCTGCCGCTGCTTGACCCGGTAAAGCACCGCGTGTTTGAGGGGGTGCGCCGCGGTGCGTACGTCGTCGAGCAGGGCGGCGAGTCTCCCGATCTGCTGATTGTCGGCACCGGCGCGGAATTGTGGCCTGCGATGCGCGCTGCCGAAGAGCTGAAGAAGGAGGGTATTACGACCCGCGTGGTTTCCATGCCCAGCACGCATATCTTCGACGAACAATCGGACGCTTATAAGGCTTCCATCTTCCCCGATCACCTGCCCAAGCTGGCCATTGAAGCCGGTGCGACGCTGGGTTGGTGGAAGTACGTGGGACGCGATGGCGACGTGATCGGCCTCGATCGCTTCGGCGCTTCGGGTCAGGGCGTCACGGTCCTGGAGAAGCTGGGTTTCGGAACCGATAACGTCGTTGCCCGCGCCAGGGCGCTGGTGGAGCGGGCGCGCAAGTCCGAGCCGGCGATGGCGGGCAAATGACCATGAAGCTGGCAATTGCAGCAGACCACGCTGGGTATCTTCTCAAGGAGGAGGTTCGGGGTTACCTGGAGCGGCTGGGGCACGAGGTGATCGACCTGGGTGCTTATAACCAGGAGCCTTCGGACTATCCGGACTTTGCCGAGGCGGTGGGGCGCGCGCTGCAGGCGGGACGAGCGGAGCGGGGAATTCTGATCTGCGGGAGCGGCGTAGGGGTTAACGTCGCGGCTAACAAGATGCACGGCATTCGCGCCTGCATGTGCCACGACCACTACTCGGCGCATCAGGGGGTGGAGCACGACAACATGAATGTGCTGGTCCTGGGAGCACGTATCATCGGGCAGGAACTGGCGTTCGACCTGGTGGCTGCGTTTCTGGACGCCCGCTTTCAGGGGCAGGAGGAGCGGTTTGTCCGCCGTTTGAATAAGGTGTTAGCGATCGAAGCTCGTAACATGCCGGAAACAGCAAGGCCGTAGAATCGCACGACCGGGCCCCAGCATTTTTCCCCAGCACCAGCAGGGTATTCAAATCAGGCTCTCAAGTCAGGAGATGCCATGGACGGCATCAGCACCATTCTGTGGGATGTTGGCGGCGTGCTGCTCACCAACGGCTGGGACCGGCAGCAGCGCGAAGTCGTGCTCACGCAATTTGGTCTGGACCATGCCGACTTCGAGCGCCGCCATGCCCAGGTCGACCAGGCGTGGGAGAAGGACGAGATCGGCGCCGATGAGTATCTGCGGGCTACCGTTTTTTTTGAGCCGCGCCATTTCACACCGGCTGATTTCCTGGATGCCGTGCGGGCGCAGTCGAAGGTGCTTCCCGACAGCGGCATTGGAATCCTTCGGCAGCTTTCGTCATCGGAAGAATATGTACTGGCCACAGTCAACAATGAGTCGCGCGCGATGAACGAATTCCGGCTGGAGAATTTCAATCTTCTTGACGATTTCGACGCTTTTTTCAGCTCCTGTTATCTGGGATTGCGGAAGCCCGACCAAAAGATCTTTCAGGTGACACTCGATGTGCTGCAGCGCGACCCGGAGGAGGTCGTCTTTATCGACGACCGCGCGGAGAACGTGGCGGCGGCCGCTTCGCTCGGCATTCACGCCATCCGATATGAGGGCTCGACAAAATTAGCCGAAGAACTGGCGCGGCTCGGTGTTTCTCTCACACAGGATCGCTTTCATGGGTTGAGCGTGCGAGAAGCGTAAACAGGTTTGCGGAAATTCGAACCGAATTGCAGGAGGAAGACCAATGGAACTGGGAATCATCGGACTGGGCAAAATGGGCGGCAACATGGCGGAGCGTCTCCGCCTCGGGGGCCACAAAGTCGTCGGTTTCGATTTCAGCGCCGAAGCAGTGAAGCGGCTTACCGACGCCGGATCGACTGGCGTCTCCACGCTCGAAGACCTGGTGAAGAATCTGGCCGCGCCGCGGGCCATCTGGATCATGGTGCCTCAGGGTAAACCGGTCGACGATACGATCGCGAAGCTGAAGCCCCTGATGCAGAAGGGCGATACCTTCATTGACGGAGGCAACTCGAACTACCAGGAGAGCCAGCGCCGCTACCACGAGCTCAAGCCCGAGGGGTTCAACTTCGTGGATGTGGGTACATCGGGCGGCGTGTGGGGCCTGAAAGAGGGCTACAGCATGATGATTGGCGGGGATGACGAAGTTGTCGAACGCCTGTTCCCCATCTTCGAGACGCTGGCGCCCGCGAAGGATAAAGGCTGGGGACACGTGGGCCCCGCCGGGTCCGGGCACTTCGTGAAGATGATCCACAACGGCATCGAGTACGGCATGATGCAGGCGTATGCCGAGGGCTTTTCCATCATGGAAAAGAAGGCAGAGATGAGCCTTGACCTCCCGCAGATCGCGCAGATCTGGCGCTACGGCAGTGTGGTGCGTTCGTGGCTGCTCGATTTGACCGCCGACGCGCTGGGAAAGAATCCGGAGTTGAAGGGACTGGAACCTTACGTCGAGGACTCCGGCGAGGGCCGCTGGACGGTCTTCGAGGCGATCAACCTCAACGTGGCGGCGCCGGTCATTACGGAATCGCTGCTGCGCAGGATTCGCAGCCGCGAAGAGTACAACTTTACCGACCGCATGCTCGCAGTTATGCGCAACGAGTTTGGCGGCCATGCGGTGAAGACGGAAAAGGAAGCGGCGGCGTAAATCTGGACGAGGGTTCGGCGAGCAGTCACGCCTGGCGCCAAAAGGCGCATAAACAGGGGGGAGTAACATGGCAACGACCGAAGTGAGAGTCTCTCCGGAGGACGTGAAGCAGGCCGCGTCCCAGGTGCGCGAACGCATTCCCGAACCGAGCGTGGTGGTGATCTTCGGCGCGTCGGGCGACCTGACCAAGCGCAAGCTGCTTCCCGCGCTGTTCCATCTGGAGCAGGGGAAACTGCTGCCGGAGCACTTCCGCATTGTGGGCGTGGCACGCCGCGACCTGGGCCAGGGCTTCGCCGACGATATGAAGCAGGGCATCATCGAGTTCGGCGGAGTTGAAAAAGGCGCCGACAAGCTGGACGAATTCGTTGGGAAGATTGGTTATTTCGCCATGAATTTCGACGACGACAACGGTTATGCGGCGCTGAAAAAGCTGCTCGAGCAGTACGACCGAGACTATGGAACGCGCGGCAATCGGCTTTTCTACCTGGCCACCGCGCCCGACTATTTCGCGGATATCGTGCATCGCCTGGGCACGCACGGCATGGCGAAACCGGAGGTCGGCATCACGCGGGTGATCATCGAGAAGCCGTTCGGTCACGATCTGGAGAGCGCCAAAGAGCTGAACGACGATGTGAACACGGTGTTCAGCGAGAATCAGATTTTCCGCATCGATCACTATCTGGGCAAGGAAACCGTGCAGAACGTACTGGTCTTCCGCTTTGCCAACGGTATCTTCGAGCCCGTCTGGAACCGCAACTTTGTGGACCACGTGCAGATTACCGCGGCGGAAAGCATCGGCATCGAAGGCCGAGGCCCCTTCTACGAGAAAGCCGGAGCGCTGCGCGATGTGGTGCAAAACCACATGATGGAACTGCTCTCGTTCGTCACCATGGAGCCGCCCGCCAGCTTCGCTTCCGAAGCGGTGCGCCGCGAGAAAATCAAGCTGTGGACCTCCATCAAGCCCATCAATATTTTCGATTGCGTGCGCGGTCAGTACGGTCCCGGCATCGTCGGCGATCAGATGGTGAAGGGTTATCGTGAAGAAGATCGAGTCGATCCCAAATCGCAGACCGAAACCTACGCCGCAATTCGTCTGGAGATCGATAACTGGCGCTGGGCCGGCGTTCCCTTCTATCTTCGTGCGGGCAAACGCCTGGCGAGCCGCGTAACGGAAATCACCGTGCAATTCAAGCAACCGCCGATGTTACTATTTGGCGCGCACATGCCCGGCGCGTGCGACGAGATTCAGCCCAACATCATCACCATGCGCATTCAGCCCGACGAGGGCATCTCGCTGCGCTTCGGCGCCAAGATGCCCGGGCCGCAGATGGCGGTTTGTCCGGTCATAATGGATTTCGGCTATGCTCAGGCGTTTGGCGCATCGTCGGCCAATGGATACGAGCGGCTGCTGCTGGACGCAATGCTGGGCGATGCGACCCTTTTTGCGCATCGCGACGGCGTGGAAGCGACCTGGGCGTTGTATACGCCGGTCATCGATGCCTGGGCGAAGAAGTATCCGCAGACCTTTCCGAACTATGCGGCGGGCACGTGGGGTCCGGAATGCGGCGACGAGCTGATTGGCCGCGACGGCCACACCTGGCATAGCGTGCAGGCGCCGTCGAAGCCTTAGCGGCCCGCATCCGGAGCGTCGATGCCGGATACCGCGCGTTGTCGCGGCCGCAGGTATTGAATCGTCAGGAAGCCACAGGTTATTGAGTCGAGAATGGCAAAGACAATCCACGTCGAGTATCGGGTCTTCAGGCAGCAGGAAGCCCTATCCCGCGCGACTGCGGAACGATTTGTCGAGGGCATCCAGTCTGCGGTTTCCGCGCGTGGCGTTGCGCGCATCGCGATCTCCGGTGGAGGCAGTCCAAAGCCGGTCTTCGCTCTGCTCGCCGATCCGGCGGAGCCGTATCGTGCGGCCATTGCCTGGGATCGTCTTTGGATCTTCTGGGTCGATGAGCGGTGCGTGCCTCCGGATCACCCGGACAGCAATTACGGCATGACGCGCGAGCTTCTTCTCGATAAGGTTTCATTGCCGGCGGATCACGTGATTCGCATCGAGGGCGAACTCGATCCGGAAGAAGCCGCCGCTCGCTACGAATCTGCCATTCGCGGTCAATTCCGCCTGGAGGGCGCCGAGATCCCCATTTTCGATGTGCTGCAGCTGGGTATGGGCGACGATGGCCATTGCGCATCGCTTTTTCCGCATACCGCTGCCCTGCATGAGACCGGGCGGGTCGCCATTGCCAATCACGTTCCGCAACAGAAGCAAAGCTGGAGAGTGACGCTCACCTGGCCGGTTATCAACGCGGCGCGCGATGTTTTCTTTCTCATCGATGGAGCGGCGAAGGCCGATCCGCTGGGCCGCGTTCTTCAGGGCCCGTACGATCCCGAGACGCTGCCTTCCCAGCTCATTCAGCCGCGGAATGGCAGGCTGCTATTCTTGCTGGACACGGCAGCCGCGGCGCATCTGCCCCCGCCCGGCGCCGATGGCAAGGGGACGCTGGAGATCGCAAGATGATTCTCGCCGGGGATGTGGGCGGCACCAAGGTTCACCTCGCGCTGTACAACTTCGATCACGGCCAGCTGGTTCATGTGCGCGATGAGCGGTTTCCTGCCCACGAATTTTCAGGCCTGCAGGAGATCGTGCAGCGCTTTCTCGCGGAGAGTTCAACCCCCGAGATCACAGCTGCCTGCTTCGGCGTGCCCGGTCCGGTTCGCGGTGGACGCCTGCGGCTGACCAATCTTCCCTGGATCCTCGACAGCCGCGAGCTTTCAGCAGGGCTCAATATCACGCACCTATTTCTCATAAACGATCTCGAGGCGAACGGGTATGGGATTCCGGAACTGACTCCCGACCAGATCTACACACTGAATGCGGGCGATCTCTCGGCTGTCGGCAATCGCGCGCTGGTATCGGCCGGCACCGGTCTTGGCGAGGGCGTGCTCTTGTGGAACGGAAAGACCCACGTGCCCATTGCTTCAGAAGGCGGCCATTGCGATTTCGCCGCGCGTAATCCGCTCGAGATCGAATTGCTCACATGGCTCATCCAGAAATACAACGGTCGCGTCAGCTTTGAGCGCGTCGTTTCCGGACAAGGCCTGACCAACATCTACACATTCCTGCGCGATCAGAAGCATCTCGAAGAACCGGATTGGCTGCGCCAGAGAATGCAGGCCGAAGATCCCAATGCAGTCATCGGTGAGGTGGGCGAGGCAGGGAACAGCGAGCTGTGCGCGAAGAGCCTCGAGATGTTTGCCGCAGCCTATGGCGCCGAGGCCGGGAACATGGTGCTCAAGGTCCTCGCCACCGGCGGCATGTATCTGGGCGGGGGCATCGCGCCGAAAATGCTGAAGACCATGCGTGGCGGCGCCTTCATGCAGGCGTACACCGATAAGGGACGGCTGAGTGAATTGCTCATCCACACGCCGGTCCAGATTATTCTCGAAAGCCGCGCCGCGCTCATGGGCGCTGCGGCCTACGCCGAAGCCCGCGCTGCGGAAATCAGCGGCAAATCGGTGCGCGCGGCCTCGCGGTAAACGGCGTGGATTCACGCGCGCCAATCGAAATTTCGTTTGAAACGTCGTAGCATCTACGGGCCCACATGCAAACATTCTGATCGTGAGGTCATCGCCAGCCATGCCTATCCAGCGAACTTCCGCAGCCATCCTTGTTGGCATACTTCTGATGTTGCCGACCGCCGCGTTCGCACATGCCCACCTGGTTTCCAGCACACCCGCGGCGAATGCGACGATCCATGGTCCTGCGGTAGCCCTGGAGCTGCGATTTAACTCGCGCGTCGATGGGCAGCGCTCCGTGCTCACCCTGGTGATGGCCGACGGCCACACGCAGGCCGTCGCCATGGACAAGCAGAGCGGCGCGGCGAATCTCAATGCGCACCTCACGCTGAAACCGGGTAGCTACACACTGCGCTGGCAGGCACTTTCGACCGACGGCCACATTACGCGCGGCGAAATTCCGTTCAGCGTAAGTTAGAAACACCTTGATCTGGTTCGTCCGCGATTTCGATCTGCTCTCGCTCCTGCTGCGGGCGCTTTCGTTCGCGCTGGAAGCGCTGGCCTTCGGCGGGGTTTTCTTCCTGCTCGTCGCGGCGCGGCCCGCGCAACTGCGTCCTGAAGCGCAGACCCGCTTGCGCCGGATTGCGTCAGGATTCGCGCTGGCGCTGGCCATCACGCAAATCGTCCTGATCGCTACTACGTCGGCGATGCTCATCGGCAGCTCCGGCATGGGGTCCGGCATGGGTTTGCGAGATGTCGTCTCCGCCGGGTACTTCATCTCCGGGACCGCCTTTGCCATCGCCTCTCTGGCGCTGTATCTTCTGCTTCGCTTCACCTCAAGGCTGGCACCCTCGGCCGTTGTCATACCGATCGCGCTCGCCGCGTCCGTTTCGCTCAGCCATGCCGCATCGCGGATGGATCACCGTCCGTTGCTGCTGCTGCTTACCGCTGGACATCATCTGGGAATGGCTGCGTGGCTCGGAGCGCTGCCGTTTTTGCTCGTCGCCTTTAAGCTAAACAGCGACGCCGAAGTATCGCGACAGATGGCGAAACGTTTTTCCGCGATGGCTATCGCCAGTGTGACGATTCTGGTATCGGCCGGCGCGGGGCTCGCGTGGTTTTACGCGGGCACCTGGCAGGGAATGTACGGAACCTCCTACGGAATTCTGCTTGCGGCAAAGATCGTCCTGACGGTGGTCATGCTCACCCTCGGAGCCGGAAACTACCTTATTCTCCGCCGCGTGAATGTCGATCCAGCGCCGGTCCTGTTTCACCTGCGCCGCTTCAGCGAAGCAGAAATCGGTCTGGGCATCACCGTCATCCTCGCCGCTGCTTCGCTCACGGCGCAGTCGCCGCCGGTGGATGAAACGCCGCAGGACACCATTACCGGGCACCAGGTGGTCGATCGCATAGAGTGGCGCTGGCCGAGCTTTCATACGCCCGCGCCTGCACAGCTTGCGCCGCCGACCCCGCTCAGCGTTGCGGTCCGTGAAGCGACCTACACGGGGGGCAGCGCCAGCGATGCCAACGATCGTGCCTGGTCCGAATACAACCATCACTGGGCCGGATTGATCGTCCTTGCCGCTGGTTCGCTGGCCTTTGTCTCGCGCCTGCCACGGCAGCGTTGGGCGCGCCACTGGCCGCTGCTCTTTCTGGGCCTCTCGATCTTCATCCTGCTGCGCGCCGATCCCGAATGCTGGCCGCTGGGTCCGCGTCCTTTCTGGGCCAGTTTTACGGCACCCGATGTACTTGAACATCGCGCCTACGCCGTGCTGGTCGCAGTGTTCGCCATCTTTGAGTGGGGCGTTCAGACCGGGCGGTGGCAATGGCGACGCGCTCGCTTCGTCTTCCCGGTACTCTGTGCCGCGGGAGGCGCGCTGCTGCTGACCCATACACACGCCCTCGGCGAGGGGAACGGCGAAGTCTTCGCGGAAATCAGCCACACGCCTATCGCACTGCTGGGAGCCGTGGCCGGGTGCGGGCGCTGGCTGGAATTACGGTTCGACGAAAATTTCGGGTCAGTGCGCGAGCCGGGTCCGAGTCAAATCGCCGCGTGGATCTGGCCGGCGTGTCTCCTCCTGATCGGACTGCTGTTGCTGAATTATCGCGAATCCTGATCGTACTGCGAGTCTTTGGCTAAGCGCGAACCTGGTTCGATACTGATGGCGATGCGACGCTTCTTCGATAATCGAAAGGTGGCTGCCGCGCACACTGTCGCCCTGCGAAATTCCGTAGTGCTGCGGGAATATCTCGCCTACCTCCGAGTGGAGAAGGGCCTGCGCCCGCTCTCCTGCAAGGCGTACGAAAGCGATCTTCTGCAGTTTGCCGAGTATCTGGAGAAACAATCCTCTACCCTGCCCGATGCGACCCAGGCGCTCATCAGCGGATTTCTGGAGCATCTGGCGAAACACAGTGTCGAGTCACGATCGGCGGCGCGCAAGCTTTCCTGTCTGCGGGGCTTCTACCGGTGGCTGCTGATCGACACGCGCATCCATCGCGACCCCACGCTGAATCTGGAATCGCCGGCAACGTGGAAGGTGCTGCCCAAATCGCTCGCAACCTCGGAAGTCGACTCAATGCTGGATCGCGCCGCGCTGGCCGCGGATCATCCGCAGGCGGATGCCATTGCTCTGCGAGATCGCGCGATTCTCGAACTGCTTTACGCTGCAGGGCTGCGCGTCTCAGAACTTACCGGGCTCAATGTCGCCGACCTCTCATTCGATGCCGGCCGCGCGCTGGTTCGCGGCAAGGGAGATAAGGAGCGCATTGTTCCTCTGGGCCGCGCGTCGATTGCGGCGATCGAACAGTATCTGAAGAATGGGCGTCCAGCGCTGGCAAAGAAACCGTCCTCACGTCTTTTTCTTTCCGCGCGCGGAATGCCGCTCAGTCGCGGATGGGTCTGGCATCTCGTGAAACAAAGCGAGCATGCGGCCAGTCCGCACATGCTGCGCCATAGCTGCGCCACGCACATGGTGGAGCGCGGCGCGGACCTGCGCACGGTGCAGACCCTGCTGGGACACGCTGACATTGCCACCACGCAGGTGTACACGCATCTGGCGCTGGGACGGTTGAAGGCGGTACATCGCCAGCATCACCCGCGCGCGAAACGAGTGGCGCCGTGACTCCGCCGAAGAACCCGGGACGGGCGAGGAGCGCGGCGAAACCAATTATTGTTCGTCAGGTCGAGGAATTTATCTCGATGCTGGCGCATGAACGCAACGCGAGCCCGCATACGGTTCGAGCCTATGAGCGTGAGCTGCACAGCTTTGCGGGTTTTGCTGTCGAGAAATTCGGCGCGAAGACCGTGCCCCGCCGCATCGAGCACCAACAAATCCGCGCTTATCTTGGCGAACTATACGCGCGCGGTCTCTCGAAGCCCTCCGTCGCGCGCGCGCTCGCTGCGATTCGTTCGTGGTTCAAGTGGATGGCACGCCAGGGACTGGTGGAGCAGAGTCCTGCTGTGCTGGTCGCGACGCCAAAGTTGCCCAGGCATCTGCCGCGCGTGCCGACCATCGAGGATATGAACCGGGTGGTGGAAAGCGCCGCTGACGATGCAGCTGCGTGGCCGGAGCGCGATCGCGTCATCTTCGAACTGCTCTATGGCTGCGGGATTCGCAATGCCGAGCTGGTGGGGATCGACCTCGCCGATATCCATTGGGCAAACGATGCGATCCTGGTGCGCGGAAAGGGCCGCAAAGAGAGATACGTCCCGCTGGGCGATGCCGCGGCGCAGGCGCTGCGCGCGTATCTGCCGGTACGCGAAGCGAAGCTGGCTGCAGCACAAGGCGGGGCGGGGAAATCGTCACCGGCGCTGTTACTGAATCTGCGGCTGCGCGGCAACGGACGCCTGACGACTCGCAGTGTCGGACGGATCGTTAAACATATCGCGCTGGCGCATGGGCTCGCTGCCGATGTGCACCCGCACACCCTGCGCCACGCCTTCGGCACCCACATGCTGGAAGAAGGCGCGGACCTGCGCGCGATCCAGGAGCTGCTGGGCCACGAGCGGCTTTCGACGACCCAACGTTATACGCAGCTCACTATCGGCCAGGTAGCCGAGGTCTACGACCGCACGCATCCAAGAGCGAAGTAGGAGCGAAGTAGGAGCAAGCAGCGCGTTCGGGGAGGCGAAGACACGGCGAAACGGGAGTGATTGCTGCGATTCCCGGCGAGTTTTTCATTTTCCTGACGATTTTCTCTGCGATATTCTTAGGTCCCTATGGCTTCGACCGTCTGGAAAGGCTACATCTCGTTCGGGTTGATCTCCGTGCCGATCCGCCTGTATGTGGCGGCGCGCGAGCACCACATCAGCTTCAACCAGGTTCATCAGGTTTGCGGCACGCGGGTCAAGCAGCAGCTCTTTTGCCCGCATTGCGAACGCGTAGTGGAGCGCAGCGAAATCGCCAAGGGCTATCCCATCGACAAGGAGAATTTTGTGTTCGTCTCGAACGAAGAGCTGAAGGCGCTGGAGGCTTCGTCGTCGGAGACGATGGAGATCCTCCAGTTCGTGAAGCTGCCCGAAGTCGATCCGCTCTACTTCCAGACGTCGTACTTCAGCGTGGCCGAAGATCCGGGCCGCCGCGCCTACTCGCTCATCCACAAAGGCATGCAGGATCTCAAAGTCGGCGCCATCGCGAAAATCACGCTCCACCAGCGCGAACAGATCGTAATGATCCGGCCGTTTGAGAAGGGTCTGGTGCTGCACACGCTGTATTATCCGGAGGAAATTCGGGCCGTCGCCGAGTACGACAACCAGCCCGAAGTCGAGGTGCAGAAGGCGGAGGTTGAGCTCGCCGAGCAGTTCATGAAGCAACTGACCAGCGATTTTCATCCGGAGAATTTCAAGGATGAATACGAGAGCCGTGTCGAGCAGCTCATCGAGAGCAAGCAGGGTCAGGCCGAAGCTCCTTCGAAGCAGACAAAACGCAAGCTGGCGCCGGTTATCGATCTGATGGATGCGTTGCGCAAGAGCATGGCGCAGGCCCCGGAAGGGGCTCCGGCCAAAGCAGAAAAAACAGCCGTCGCAGAAAAGAAACCGCCGCAGCGAGCCACGGCCCAGCGCAAGAAGAAGGCGAGTTAGCGGCAGCAGCCGGGAACCGGGCGTGTCCATTCAGGGACCGGCCGCAGGGTGAACCCTGGGCTACTTCACCGCCGGCAGGAACTTTTCAATCGCCGCCAATACCAGCGCCGCGCTCCGTCCGTGCACGACGATCGTCTTGATCCGTGCGTGTTGGCCGCTGGCAATCTCGATCGCCGAACGCGGCGTCCCCAGCAGATCCGCCAGAAATTCGATCAGCGAGGCATTCGCGCGTCCTTCCACGGCCGGCGCCCGGAGTGCGATCTTCAGGGCCGCTTCATCGCCCTCGCCGAACAAGCCGGCAATGGCTGTGCGGCTGGCGCGTGGAGTTACGCGAACCTTGAAACTCGCGCCAGCACTCGTGTCCCGCGCGAGCATGGTCATGGTGTTGGCAGTCGATCGCCGAACAGCGCGGTTCCGATGCGTACCAGAGTCGATCCTTCTTCAATGGCGATTTCGAAATCGCCGGACATGCCCATCGAGAGCTCGCGAAAATCGAGACGCGGATGTTCAATTGCGAGGGTATCCCGCGAATTGCGCAGTTGCCGGAAGCACGCGCGCGCGGCCGCCGGATCTTCGTCAAGAGGGGCGATGGTCATCAGGCCGCGCATCGCCAGGTGCTCAAGATCGGGCAGGCGCTCCAGCAGCGACCGCAACTCGGCGCTGTCCGGAGCGAGGCCGGTTTTGGCCGGCTCCGAACTGAGCTTGATCTCCAGCAGGACGGGAAGCTTCCTCCCTACCTTATTTGCAGCGTCGTTCAACCGTTCGGCGAGGCGCAGAGAATCGACGCTGTCGATCCCGTCGAAAATCTCCGCGGCCCGCGCCGACTTATTCGACTGCAGATGCCCGATCAGGTGCACTACTGCGCCTGCGACGTGCGCCTCGCGGAGGCGATCGCGCTTGGATTCAAATTCCTGCACACGATTTTCTCCGAACAGAGTCACTCCGGCCCGCACCGCCTCAGCCAGCGCCTCCGCGGGGTGCAATTTAGAGACTCCCATCAACCGCACTTCTTCCCGCGGGCGACCAGTGCGACGGCACGCGGCGGCGATGCGTTCTTCCACTCGACTCAATCGTTCAGCAAAGGAACTCACGCCTCTATGGTAGGCGAAGGCGTCCGCGAGGCCCGCAGGGCGGTGCCCGGCAACGGTGGTCCTTGCGGAACTCCTGCAGGGTTCGGCCATGTTCGCCGCCCGCCGGAATCTGGCAAAATGAAATCCTGAAGAATCAGGAGACGGCGTCCAGCAGCAGGAGGTTCAGCTGCTCCAGCAGTGCGTCGCGAACGCGATGCAGTTCGCGCACCTGAATTTCGACATCGGGACCGGGACCGACGATCTCGAGAGTCGACGCGCGTTCGGCGTGTTCGTGGATCTCAATGTGCAGCCGGTCAACCTTCTGAAACGCTAACGCATTCGCCATCGGGCTATTCCGCTCCCCATCCAGCCAGCGTCCCAGGCGGCAACGATGAGGATCGAGCGGGGGCGGAACGCGGCGCCCGCCAATGAGGAAGGACTCCATTGCGGCAACCCACGCCCGATGCGCGACTGCGGCGTGTAACAGGGTGCGCTTGCCCGGCGCGACCGATTCCGCTTCGATCCATGCGGGGTCGGGAATCCAGCCGGCGAACCAGGCCGCCAATTCCTCGCCGGGCACAGGGTGAGCAATGCCGTTTCCCTGGCCGTAGATGCAACCCAGTTGCAGAAGCAGCTTGCCGTGCTCGACTGTCTCGACACCTTCGGCGACGGCCACGCGATCGAAGGCCGCAGCCATGCCCAGAATTCCTTCGAGGATGCTCAGGTCTTCGGGATCGCCGAGCACGTCGCGCACGAAGCTGCGGTCGATTTTGAGCGTGTTGACGGGAAGGCGCTTGAAATAAGTGAGTGAGGAGTAGCCGGTACCGAAGTCGTCGAGGGCGATCGAGACTCCGATATCCCGGCAGGCGGCGAGGACATGGGAGACCTCGGCCACATCGTGCAGCGCACTGCTTTCGAGGATTTCCAGTTCCAGCCAGGCTGGCCGAACGACTGGATGCGCGGCAAGGTGCGATCGCAGGCAGCCGGTGAAATCCGGCTGCTGCAGATGATGGGCGGCAATATTCACGCTTACGGGGATCTTCAGTCCGGCTGCGTGCCAGCTCTCCAGCTGCGTGAGCGCATGTTCGATCACCCAATCGCCGACGCGGTCGATGATCGGATGATCCTCGATGACGGGAAGAAACGAGTCGGGTAGCAGGCGGCCGCGTACAGGATGGTTCCAGCGAAGCAGGGCTTCCGCGCTCACCAGTTCGCCCGTGCTCATATTTACGCGAGGCTGATAATGGAGAACAAATTCGCCGGCCGCGAGGGCCCGACTAATTTGCTCGAGGTCTTCATGGAAGCTGCGAATGGCGAGGTCGTGTTGAGGATCGAATATCTTGCAGCGATTCTTCCCCGCCAGCTTGGACTGGTACATCGCCTGGCCAGCCTGCCGGAGCAGCTGATCGGCGTCGTTTTCCTCCCCCTGGGGATAGAAGATCACTCCGATACTGGCTGAGACCTGAACGCTGGCGTCGCCGCAGAGTTCGGGCTGGTCCACGCAGTCGAGCAGGCCGTCGAGGATGGGTCTGGCGGCATCCGGCTCGGGCAAATCGAGCAGAACCGCGACAAACTCATCTCCGCCGATGCGGGCCAGAGTATCGGCTTCACCAAGCACCCGCTTCATGCGGCGGGCCAGCGCCATCAGCAACTGGTCTCCGGCTTCGCGCCCGTACTCGTCGTTTACGGCGCGGAAGCCGTCAAGATCCACGTAAGCCACTGCCAGCATTTGTCCGCGGTGATGGGCCTGAGCCATAGCCTGCTGCAGGCGATCGGTCAGCAGAACCCGATTGGGCAGATTCGTCAGGGCATCGAAATGAGCCATGTGCTCGAGCTGGCGCTCCTGCTCTTTCGCCTGGGTCACATCGGAGAAGTGAGCCACGTAGTGCTGGACTCTCGATGCGCGATCGTACACAGTGTTGATTGTCAGCATCTCAGGATAGACACTGCCGTCTTTTTTCCTGTTCCACAACTCGCCGGACCACTGGCCGTTTTCGAGCAGCGACCGCCACATATCGGAGTAGAACTCTTCGCTCTGACGGCCTGATTTGAGTATGCGGGGGTTTCGCCCCAGTACTTCGGTGCGGCTGTACCCGGTGATGCGCGTGAACATCTCGTTCACGTCCAGAATGGCGCCCTGGGGATCGCTGATCAGGATGCCTTCTCGCGCATGGGTAAACACGCTAGCCGCCAACTGGAGCTTCTCCCTGTCTTTTTTTTGCTGCGTTATGTCTTCGCTGAAAATCAGGATGCCGCCTATCGTTCCCTCCGCAGTTCGCCAGGGATGCAGCTCCCAGCGCAGCCATTGCATGGAGAAGTCCTGACGCACAAGGCGATCTTCGTCGCAGTACAAAATTTCGCCTGCGAGTGCACGGCGATGCAGGACCTTCCACCGGTCCGGAATTTCAGGGAAGACTTCGTAATGACAACGCCCGATGAGGTCCAACGATCGCAGGCCGAAATCCTCGCACCAGCGGCGGCTGGCGGCGAGGTAGTGCATATCTCGGTCGAGCATGGCGAGGGCCGCGGGGGCATGTTCGATGAAGAGCTGCAGCAGCTCTCCGCTTTCGCTCAGCTTGTGATCCGCCGCGACAGCTTCTGTAATGTCGGGGCAGATGCCGAACAGGCCGACGATTTCGCCATCGGCATTTTTCAGGGGATATTTGCGGTTGTCGATCCAGCGATGCGAGCCGTCGGGCATCTGCAGCCGCTGAATTTCATGCGAGCTGCGGCCCTCCGTCATCACCTGCTCATCGCGCTGGTAGAGCATGTCCGCCATCGATTCCGGATAAAGGTCGTACCCGGTCTTCCCCGTGAGCCTGACCCCAGGATTCTTATCTCCGAGAAGGTCCGCCATGGCCGTGGTGGTGGCGACGTAAACGTGATTCCGATTCTTGATGTACATATAATCGCCGCTGGAATCCATCAGGGCTTTGAAGCTGTGCACGATGGAGTTCAGCGCCGGACCTGGATCGGTGTGCTGATTTTTCAGAACAAGATCGAGAATCACCTGGCCATCTTCTCCCAGGCCTTTCGTGAAATCCACGTGAAAACGGCGAAATCGCCCATCGGCGTGCCGGATGCGCAGGCTGGTCGATCCGGCAGAGTGCAATATATCGGCCGAGAAGAGATCGTTGAGGGCTTTCCTGTCTCCATCGTGCATGCTCTGTTGCAAGGAAATACGGGACAATAGCCAGTCGCAGGCGGGCGATCCAGTTAAAGAGCCGATGGCTGGGGAGACTGACAGTAGATGTTCCGGGTTTTTGAGCGAAAATCTCATAGCTGCCCGGGGGCCATTGCTCTGCATTGTCTGGCTGCCTGTCGGAGGATACCCACGTGGGCTATCCCCTCGTCAAGAAATCTGTACGAAGGGAGGAGCGAAAGTGGCCCCGCAGGTAACTTCAAGTGCCGCGAAAGTTATCCACGCTTGTCATGAACTTAGGTTCCGCCAATGGTAACGGGGTTTCTGAAGATCGCTATCCCGCTAGAGGGATCGGTCCGTGTCTGTGGAAATTCTCCAGCTCGCGGATGGGGTTCGACACAAAAGATGCGGTTGTTCAATTGATTGCAATGTTGGCACCCTATACCAGGAATCGGAATCGGCCTGAT
>CAZSWI010000025.1:0-24166 GCA_964610635.1 uncultured Acidobacterium sp. | reverse complement strand
TCATTCCCCGCCCCGTCATCATCGGCTTCACCAACGGCATCGCGCTCCTCATCGCGTCGACACAGATCAAAGACTTCCTCGGACTCCGCACCACCGCCGTCCCCGCCAGCTTTCTGCCCCGCATGAAGCTGCTCGCCGGGAGCATCGGAACAGCGCACGCCCCGGCCATCGCCATCGGCTGCCTTACCCTGGCCATCATTCTGTTCTGGCCGCGCGTCAGCCGCCGCATTCCCGGCTCGATCCTCGCCGTCCTCAGCTGCACCGCGCTCGCCGCCCTGCTGCATCTTCACGTTGAAACCGTAGGCACCCGCTTTGGCGGCATCCCCCAGGGGTTTCCCCCGTTCACCCTCCCGCATCTCCACGCCGAGCACATCCTGCCGCTGCTGCCTTCAGCGCTCACCGTTGCTCTTCTCGGCGCAATCGAAAGCCTGCTCTCCGCTGTGGTCGCCGACGGTATGGCCGGCGATCGCCACAACTCCAACGTCGAGCTGGTCGCCCAGGGAGTCGCCAACATCGCATCGCCCCTCTTTGGCGGGATCCCCGCAACCGGCGCGATCGCCCGCACCGCCACCAACATCCGCTCCGGCGCGCTCACCCCGGTTTCAGGAATGGTCCACGCCCTCACTCTGCTCGCCATCCTGCTGGTGGCGGCCCCGCTGGCGAGGTTCATCCCCCTCGCGACGCTGGCCGCGGTGCTCTTTGTCGTCGCCTGGAACATGGGCGAATGGCGTGAAATTGGCGTCGTCCTCCGCCTTGCAAAAGCCGACATCGCCGTATGGGCCGTAACCTTCGCCCTCACCGTGATGGCGGACCTCACGGTAGCCGTAGGCGTGGGCATGGCCCTCGCGGCGCTGCTCTACATCTACCGCATCGCAGAGACCACCACCGTCGAAGCGGTGACTGAACAATACCTGCGCGACGGAGAAGCCCACGTCCTCCAGAACAAGGACATTCCCTCCGACGTCGCCATTCTCCGCATTCACGGTCCCTTCCTCTTCGGCACGACGCAAAAACTTGAGGAGTCCACCAGCGACCTCACCAGCTTCCCTGCCATCGTCATCCTTCGCCTGCGCAACATGACCGCGCTCGACGCCACCGGACTCCATGCCCTCGAAGTCTTCGCCGAACGTCTGCGCGAATCCGGCCGCACCCTTCTGCTCTGCGGCGCCCGCGCTCAACCCGCCCGTCTGCTGGTCAGGGCCGATTTTGTCGAAGAAGTGGGACCGGAGAACATCCTCCCCAACGTGCAGGCCGCACTGGCCCGCGCTCGCGAGATCGGCGGCAGGTTCGACGGGCTGGGCGCGGAGCTCGCCAACGACATGCGGCTGATGCAGACGTAGCCGCCGCCCACCTACTTTTCCCCGACTTGCATTCGCTTCTGTGGCACTATGGCTGAACCATGCCCGCAAGCACACCCACCGCCGCGCCTGGCACAGAACCCCGCGCCAACGCCGGCGACCACCACCTGCACCGAACCCTGCGGCTCCGCGATCTGGTGCTAGCGCAGGTCCTCTGCGTGGTGGGCACTTCCTGGGTCGGCGTCGCCGCAGGCCTCGGGCGCGCGCAATCCCTGGTCTGGGTCGCGGCCATGCTGCTCTTCTACGTGCCTATGGCTGCCTCGGTCGTCTGCCTCAACCGGCGCATGCCGCTCGAAGGCGGCCTCTACGTCTGGGCCCGCGAGGCCTTCGGCGACCTGGGTGGCTTTCTCACCGCATGGAATCTCTGGGTCTACGGCGTCGCAGTTACCGCGACGATCCTCTACGCCATTCCTACCGAGCTGTCGTATCTCATCGGACCAGCCGCGGCGTGGCTCCCGGAGAACCGCCTCGCATCGCTTGCCATCGTCACGCTGATGCTGACCGGCGTCACGTATGCCGCAGTCCGGGGGCTCGAGCTGGGTAAGTGGATCCACAACATCGGCGGCATCGCCATCCTGATTGTCTTCGCCGGGCTGATCCTATTGCCGCTGGTGGCTTTTGTGCGGCACATGCCTGTCCGCTACACGCCTTTCTCGATTGCCGCGCCGCCGCTCGACCTGCGCTCGTTTGCGCTGTTCGGGCAGATGCTCTTCGGAGCCCTGTGCGGACTCGAGTACATTGCCATTCTCGCCGGCGAGAGCCGTAACCCGGCGCGCTCTATTGGCCAGTCCGTCATTGTCTCCTCGCCTGTCATCTGTGCGATGTTCATCCTCGGCACGGCATCCATTGTTGCGCTCGTTCCCCGCAGTCACATCGACTTCATCGCGCCCATTCCCCAGGCCATGCGCATCACCCTGGGCACAGCCGGCATCGGCAACATCGCCGCAATCCTGGCCATCCTGCTCCTGCAGCTTCGACTCCTCGGAGCCACCAGCTATCTCTTCACAGGAGTAACGCGCCTCCCCATGGCCGCGGGCTGGAACCACCTCGTCCCCGAGTGGTTCACGCGCCTCGACCCCCGCCGCTCGACGCCCATCAACTCCATCGCCTGCACTTCAGCGCTCGTCTTCGCACTCGTATTGCTGGCCAGCACCGGCGTTCACGCGCAGGAGGCGTATCAGCTGCTCACCAACGCCAGCCTCACCCACTACGAGGTCGCCTACCTCGCCATGTTCGCCGTGCCTCTGGTGGGAGCCGCGGGCCTCCGCCGTTCCCTGCCCGCCTGGCTCAGGTGGACCTCCGCGGTCGGCTTCGCCGCCACACTCTTCAGCCTCTTTATCTCCGCGTATCCGTTCGTGAATGTGGTGAGCCCGCGCACCTACGCCATCAAAATTCTCTCGACGATCGTGATCAGCAACCTCATCGCCGTAGGCTTCTATCTTCTTCGCACCCGCACCACGCGCGAAGAAAAGGCCGCGCTCGAGGACGCGGCCTGATCCCAGTCCAGCTACATTGCCTGGCGAACGAGCGCCCGGCAAGCCCGAATTCACAGCTCAGGCCTACTGCTTGGCCAGGTCCAGATCGATCGTGATCTTCACGTCGTCGCCCAGCATTGCCGACGGCATCCCCGCGCCAATCCCGAAGTCTGTTCGATGAACCGTCGTCGACGCCGAGAAGCCCACATGCTGCTTCTTATCCATGCCCGTCACCGGCGCTGTCGGACCCTCCACATCGAGGACCACTGGCTTCGTCACGCCCTTGATCGTCAGGTTCCCGCTGACCTGCAAACCCGATCCGCCCTTCGCCACGCTGGTGCTGGCGAACGACGCGGTGGGATAGGTGGTGGCATCGAAGAAGCGCGCGCCCTTGAGGTCGTTATCGCGATTCGGCACGCCGGTGTCGATGCCGGCCACGTTGATGGTCGCGTTGACGGTCGACTTCGTCACGTCCTGGTCGTTGTAAAGCAGCGTCGCATCGACTGTGCCAAACCGCCCCCGAATGTTCGAGACGGTCATGTGTTTGATTGTGAAATCCACCTCGCTGTGGTTCGGGTCGGATTTCCAGGTGGAAGTTTGGCCCAGGGCCAAAGGCGCGGCCACAGCAATAAGAACGGGCGCGAGGAGGACGGGAATGACGGCTGCAAGTTTCATGCTGATCCTTTCGGGTTGTGAGGGAACTGCGGTTCGAGGACCCTCCAAGCTTAGACAAACCTCAGTGTTTTTGGGAAATCGCCCCGGCCAACTTCCCGCCCAGGGCTTCCTCGAAGGTTCGATTCAGGTCTGCCACCACGGTAACCTCTGAGTAACCCCCGCCCGAGTAACCCTGGTTTCACCCTCCGGGTTATGGACTCAACGCCGGAACCGGAGCACACTCGGACATGGGAACCCTCAATACCAATCCCCATAACAGCCCCGAACCCAGCCTGGCGGGCCCCATCGAAACCAGCCTGGCGCCGGTCCGTTCCGGCCTCGCAGCCACGGATTTCAGCTCCCAGCCGACATTCCTCATGTGTCCGCCCACTCACTATGACGTTAACTACGTCATCAACCCATGGATGGCTGGCAATGTCCACCGCTCCTCGCGCGAGCGCGCCGCCCAGCAGTGGAATCGGCTGCACTCCGCCCTCCGGCAGATCGCCCAGGTCCTGCTGGTCGACCCCCAGCCCGGTTCCCCGGATATGGTCTTCACCGCCAACGCCGGCCTCGTCCGCGACGGCATCGTCGCCCTCAGCAGCTTTCATCATCCCGAACGCCAGGGCGAAGAGCCACACTTCCGCCGCTGGTTCCACGAGTCCGGTTTCGCCGTGTGCGACATCCCGCGCGTCACACCTTTCGAAGGGGAAGGCGACGCCCTTTTCGAGGCCAACGGCGCGCGTCTCTGGGCCGGCCACGGCCCCCGCACCCGCCAGGACAGCCATCGCCACCTCACCGGCCTGTGGGACGTCGAGGTCGTCTCCCTGCGTCTGATCGACCCCCGCTTCTATCACCTCGATACCTGCTTCTGTCCCCTCTCCAACGGCGATGCGATGTACTTCCCCGCCGCTTTTGACGACGAATCGCAGCGGAAAATCGAAGCCCGCTACAGCCGCTCCAAAAGGATCAGCGTCTCCGAAGTAGATGCCCTGCAGTTTGCCTGCAACGCTGTCAATGTGGGCCGAACCATCCTGCTGAATACCGTCAGCAAAGAACTGTGCGCCCGGCTCGAAGCGAGGGGCTTCCAGACTGTCCAGGTGGACCTCACCGAATTTCTGAAGGCGGGAGGCGCTGCCAAGTGCCTGGTTCTCCGCCTCAGCGAGATGGACGTAACCCACCGCGCCTGACCCCACCCCTCATTCTCCCTGCCCAACACTTTGGCCCGTAAACCTATGAAGCCAAAGCCCAGTCTCCGAAAAATTCGAATAATCTCCCCGAATCCGCCGGAGCGTTAAACTTTCCTCCCCAAAGTGCCGTTAGAGCCGACGCATCTCGTCTCCGCACGTGGGCCCCATCGCGAAAAAAAAACAGGAAGAGGAAACGCAAGGTGATTTCCCTCAAGAAGTACCTCGATCTCGATGATCGGCCGTCCACGCCCAAACTCGGTGCCGCCCAGGAACCGCTGTTCGCCGCAGCCATGGAATCCTATCGCGCCGCCCTGCTCGCCATGGGTCGAAACGCTGTTGTCGGCTGTCCTTCGCTCGGTCTTGACCTGCAAACCGGCCTGCAGGGCCTCGAGCACCGCCTCGCTTTCAATCCCACCGACGAATCCATCCGATGGGCTCAGTCACAGGTGGAAATCCAGCTCCAGGAATGGGGAGCTCGGACCGCCGAACACCTCAAGGCCAAATCCGACGAGGTGAAGGAACTGCTCATCGCCCTGGCGCACACCGCCGAAGCCGTCGGCGACCGCAATCAGAGCTACACCGGCCAGTTCAAAGACCTCACCGCCCGCCTTGAGAAAATCGGCAACCTCGACGACCTCACCCAGATTCGCTCCTCGCTCGTGCAGCGCGTCACCGAACTGAAGAACAACGTCGATCAGATGACCCGCGACAGCCAGGAACTCGTCGCTCACCTCCAGGCCGAGGTCTCCACCTTCCAGAGCCGCCTCAAAGCAGTCGAAAGCCTGGTCCTCAAAGATGAGCTGACCGGCGTCGCCAACCGGCGCAGCCTCGAAGAGCGCATCCACTGGAACATCGAGCAGCGCAAAAACTTTTGTGTCGTCATGCTCGACCTCAACGACTTCAAGCAGGTCAACGACAAACACGGCCACCTCGCGGGCGACGACCTGCTCCGCCAGTTCGCCAAAGAGCTGCAAATGAACACCCGCTCCGGCGACCTGGTTGGGCGCTGGGGCGGCGATGAGTTCATCGTGCTCCTGCTTTGCGACGCGGCCAACGCCTCATTCCACGTTGGCCGGATTCGCGAATGGGTTTTCGGCAAATACACCGTCACCACCGGCGCCCACCGCAAGTCGGTCGAGGTTGTCATGGACGCTTCAGTCGGAGTAGCCGAGTGGCATACCGGGGTCACCGTCGAACAGCTCATCGCCGACGCCGATTCCGCCATGTACAGGGACAAGAAGCAGGCCCGAACTGTGCACGCGTAGCCAGTCCGGCAATCGCCGGTCCTACTCCAGATCGTCGTCCGCCGCCGCAACCACCGGAACGCCGCCCTGCCGCTTCATCAGCAGATAACCGCGGATGAACGGCTCCAAATAACCGTCCAGCACCTTATCCACGTCGCCCACCTCCACCTTTGTCCGGTGGTCCTTGGCGATGCGGTAAGGCTGCAGCACATACGACCGGATTTGCGACCCGAAATTAATGTCGAGCTTTGAATCCTCGATCTTCCGCGTCGCCGCCTGCTTCTTCTCGAGCTCGTACTCGTAGAGCCGCGAGCGCAGCATCTTCATGGCCTTTTCGCGGTTCTTATGCTGCGACCGCTCGTTCTGGCACTGAACCACAATGTTCGTCGGAATATGAGTGATGCGAACAGCGGAATCGGTCGTGTTCACATGCTGGCCGCCCTTGCCGCCCGACCGGTATGTATCCGTCCGAATCTCATCCGGCTTGATGTCGATCTCAATCGAATCGTCGATCTCGGGAGATACGAATACCGACGCAAACGAAGTATGCCGCCGCTTCGCCTGATCGAACGGCGAAATGCGCACCAGCCGATGCACGCCCGTTTCGCCGCCCAGCAGGCCGAATGCGTACTCGCCGGCGATCGTGAACGTAGCTGACTTGATGCCCGCCTCTTCGCCATCCTGATAGTCGTTCATCTCGGTGCGGAAGCCCTGCTGCTCCGCCCAGCGCAGATACATGCGCATCAGCATCTCGGCCCAGTCCTGCGATTCGGTTCCGCCCGCGCCTGGGTGGACCGTAACGATGGCGTTGAGCGGATCGGTCTCTCCGGAGAGCATGGTCCGGAACTCCAGCTTGTCTACGTGGTCGCGAAGCGAACCGATCTCGCGCTCCAGGTCGGGCTCGACGGCCTCCCCCTCGCGCGCCAGCTCGAAGTACGCCTCGATGTCGCCCGTGCGGCGCTCGAGTTCCTGATCGTCGGCCAGCTGCCCTTCGATGCGTTTCCGATCGCGCATGATCGGCTGCGACAGCGCGGGGTTCGACCACAGCGCTGGGTCGGAGAGCTTTTGTTCGATGGCAGCTAGTTCGGTGCGGAGACGAGGGGCGTCAAAGATACTCCCGCAGACCGCGCACTTTTTCGCGGACGGGAGCGTAGGCGAATTCAAGATCGGAGAGCATCACTTAAGTCTAGCTAAAAAGCGGGCAGCGAAGAAGCGGACAGCCAGGAAGCGGTCAGCCAAAAGCGCCCAGCATTGAAACGCCAGCGGAGAAACGCGGCTCGCCGGGCAGGCTCCCGAACCGTGTCTGCAACTCATCGGAGCATGGCTGACCGGACCTTAGCTGACCGGACCTTAGCTGACCGCTTCTTGGGTGCTCTCACATCCCCAGCTCCGTCAACCCAGGGTGATCCACCGGCCTCTTGCCGAGTGGCCACTGGAATTTGCGGTCGGATTCGCGAATCGGCGCCTCATTGATGCTCGCCTCGCGCCGCCGCATCAGCCCGTTCTCGTCGAACTCCCACAGCTCATTGCCGTGGGCGCGAAACCAGTTGCCGGAGTCGTCATGAAATTCATACTTGAACCGAACGGCCATCCGGTTCTCGCGAAACCCCCACAACTCCTTGATCAGCCGGTAATCCAGCTCCCGAGCCCATTTCCGCCGCAGAAACTCGACGATCAAAGCCCTCCCTGAGAAAAACTCGGCCCGGTTCCGCCATCGGCTGTCCTCTGTATAGGCAAGCGCAACCCGCTCCGGATCGCGCGTGTTCCACGCATCCTCGGCCATCCGGACCTTCTGCGTTGCGGTTTCGAGATTAAACGGCGGAAATGGAGGACGGGGTTCGCTCATCGGGACGTCTCCTGAACAACATCCCTGAGATGATGGCCACCCCGGAAACGACGCAGCAGAAGTACGCAAAAACATCCCCGTACCGCGTGTAGAAAGTCAGGTCCGACCGGTATCCATAACGAGCCACGAGCGAAGCCAGCGTGTGCCGCGGCGCGGACAGCGTCACGCGCCCCTTCGGATCGATCACCGTCGTCACACCGTTGTTGGTGTCGCGCAGAATCCATCGGTCATTTTCAATGGCCCGCATCCGCGCCATGTTCAGATGCTGCCACGGAGCGCTCGTGTCCCCGTACCACCCGTCGTCCGAAATATTCACCAGCACCTGCGCGCCGTACTTTGCAAACAAACGCACCTCATCGGCGAACACCGATTCGTAGCAGATGAAGACCCCGAAGGTATGCCCGCCGGTCCGGAAGACCGGCCGGTTGCGGCCGCGTGTGAAGTCGCCCACCTGTCGCGTCAGGTGGTCAGCGAAGAAAAAAAGATTGCGGTAGGGAACGTATTCGCCAAAGGGGACGAGGTGGATCTTGTCGTAACGCCCGGCAACTGAGCCCTTCGCGTCGACCAGGACGGCGGAGTTGTAAATGCCGGCCGGATCTTCGCCGACCATCCCGGCGATAAACGGAGCATTGGCGCTGGTTGCGACTGAGCGCAACAGGGCCAGGGTGCGCGGGTCATCCGACCGCATCCAGGAGCCGACCTCGGGCCACAGCACCATGCCGGGTGGTGGCGTGTTCACCGGGCAGTTCTGAATTGGTGGCGGCGCGTCAGACACGGGCATGCCGTTGAAAGCCGGAGTGCAGGTTTGGCGAGCCGCATCGGTCAGCCAGCTGACATTTCCCTGCCATTCGGGGCCCTTCCAGTTATCCGGAGGCTCGACGTCGATATTGGGCTGGAGAAGGACGGCATAATCGGATGTAGGTGCGGGCCCTGGCGAGTTCCAGAGCACGAATGCACCGAGGATGCCCAGACTCAGGATCGAGACAGTGATCCGGATCCCTCGGCTGGCGCGTGGCCGGGTAATCCAAACCGCGACAAAGACCGCGTTTGCAAAAACCAGCACGAAGGAAATACCGTAGACCCCGGTGACGGGCGCGAGTTGGGTAATCCAGAGGCTGTCAACCTGCGAATACCCCAGCTGATCCCACGGGACGCTGGTGATCCGCGACGCCGCCAGTTCCAGCCCAGTCCACAAAAACGGAGCCAGAATCAGAGCCGCGCTCAACCCAAACCGCTTCCGAAAAAAAGCCAGCCCCAGTCCAAACAGTCCGAAGTAAAGCCCCAGCACAAGGCTGAATAACAGCAGAATCCCGGCCGCCCCGGGAGACGGCACATGCCCGTAATAGAGCATTGTCTGGTAAATCCAGCAGCAGTTCAGGACGTACCAGAGAACCCCACAAATATATCCAGTGAGCGCAACGCGCCGCAGATACCGCGGATGGATCGCCACCCGTTCGTTCAGCAGCCCATACAGCAGCGGTACAAGCGCGATCCACGCCAGGAGCCCGCGCCACTGCGGCATCGGTCCCCCAACAGGAAAGCAAAAGTCGAGCAGAACGGCCGAGACCAGACCGGGCAGGATCGAGAGTGGAAGCGAAGAGCGGAAGGTGCGCGCCGAACCTTCAATGGGAGTCTTGACGGTCGAAGCCACGTCCGAAACTCCGCGACTAGTCTTTGCCGACAAGTTCGTTCAGGTCTTCAAAGAAACTAATGAAGATAACCAGGAGCGACCCGGCAATCCCAATGAAGAAGAGCCAGGTGCAAAGGGCCATTGCGGCGCGGGCCAGAGCGATCACAAAAGCATTGTAAATCAGGCCCGGGACGACCGCCCGTGGCCTGCAATTTGAACAACCTCGACCTCCGCTCGGTATGCCTCAGGTCCGTACAAAATCAGGTTCAAACTACTACTTAGGAGTCACATCCCGCCTATTGGCAGCATGGTAGGATGATGCAGCATAAACAGGGGTAAGGTAATTTTTCCCGGGCAGACAGCAATGTCCCCCTGATATCCAGGAGCATTCAGAGAAGCTATGAGCAAGGGCATTTCCATCGCCGTCGTCGGTTCAGGATACGTGGGTCTGGTCGCCACCGCGTGCTTCGCGGAGATCGGGCACCGCGTGATTTGCGTGGATAACGATGAAGCCAAACTGCGCATCCTGCAGAACGGCGGAGTCCCTATTCACGAGGACTACCTGCCGGAAGTGCTCGAACGGCATCGCGGGCATTCCATCGAGTTCACCAGCGATCTGCGAGCCGCTACCCAGGCGGCGCAAGCCATTTTTATCGCGGTGGGCACCCCGCAGAGCAGCACGGGCAGCGCCGACCTCTCCTATGTCGACGCGGTCGCCAGCGAAATTGCCCGATCCATCAATGAATACAAGGTAATCGTCGAAAAAAGCACCGTCCCCGTGTACACCAATGAGTGGATCCGGCGGGTGGTCGAGCGTAACGGCGTCCCACGCGATCTCTTCGACGTTGCTTCAAATCCCGAATTTCTCCGCGAGGGCACAGCCGTCGTCGATTTCCTCCATGCGGATCGTATCGTTGTCGGCGCGGACACCGAACGGGCCGGCGAGCTGCTGAGGAAGATTTATTCGCCCCTCACCTCGGGAACCTATTACCGGTCGACGCATGCCGTCCCGGGACCCTGCAGCGAAGGAAACCCGCCGCCAGTACTGCTCACTTCGACCAAAGCCGCGGAGATCATCAAGCACGCCTCGAATGCCTTTCTGGCAACCAAGATCTCCTTCATCAACGTCGTCGCCAACATCTGCGAGGCTGCCGGAGCCGATGTCGAAGAGGTTGCCCGCGGCATGGGTTTGGATAGCCGTATCGGCCCGAAGTTCCTCCGCGCTGGCGTCGGCTACGGTGGATCCTGCTTTCCCAAGGATGTAGCCGCCTTCCGCCACGTGGCCGAAACGATGGGGATCGATTTCTGCCTCCTCAAGGAAGTCGAGAAGATCAACGAAGAGCAGAAGCGCCGCTTCTTCCAGAAGGTGCGCTCCGCCCTGTGGACCTTCCGCGGCAAGAAAATCGGTGTGCTTGGCCTCGCCTTCAAAGGCGGCACCGACGATATCCGCGAATCTCCCGCCCTCGACATCGTGAAGCAAATGCTCCATGAGGGTTCCACGGTGACGGCCTACGATCCCGCGGCTGCCGAGCGCGCCAAAGAGACGATTCCCCCAGGCCCTCAAATGCGCTACGTCGGCGATCCTTACGCCGCCGCACAGGACGCCGATGCGCTGGTCATTCTGAACGAATGGCAGGAGTTCGCCGAGCTCGATCTGAAGCGCCTGCACTACACCCTGCGCTATCCCATCATTATCGACGGTCGAAACCTGTACGACCCGGCTATGATGACGGAGAGTGGGTTTACCTATCTCAGCGTGGGCCGCCCGGGATTGTCCCACACACGCGATGCCATTGCAGGCCAACGAATGCCTTAAAAGGCGAAACGTCCGTCGTCTCAGGCTCTTGAAGAAAAGGCGTCCCAGTTGCGCCGTGGACGACTGCTCTGTCGTTCGATCAGGGAAAGAACACAGCAAACGGCGTCCCCTCCCTTCCAGACAGGCGCATTCGTGTTGAATTTCGATACAGCACGCGTGAAGCGGGTGCTGATCTATCGGCTCGGCAGCCTGGGCGATACCGTGGTGGCCCTCCCCGCGCTGCACCTCGTCGAGCGCACCTTCCCAAACGCCCGCCGTTCGATGCTCACGAATATCCCCGTCCACGCCAAAGCGCCCCCGGCAGCCGCGGTGCTGGAGGGTTCACGCCTGGTGGACGGTTACATCCACTACCCGGTACACACGCGAAGCATCCGTGAAATCGCTCGGCTGTGGTGGCGAATTCTCCGGTTCCGCCCCCAGGTCGTGATCTACCTGATGCCGGCACGTGGTCGCGGCTCCCTCCGACGGGACACCTGGTTCTTTCGGCTGTGTGGCTCGCGTCACATCGTCGGCTTGCCGGTGGGCGATCTCGCGGAGTCCCGGTTCGATCCCAAGAGCGGGATGTGGGAGCGTGAGGCGTCGAGACTCCTGCGTTGTCTGCGCAGCCTGGGCGAGGCCGATGTGAATGACCCCGCCGGCTGGAATTTGCACTTTACCGCCGAGGAAGAACGGAAGGCAGAGGAGATGCTGGCCTGCTTCGCCGGACAGCCATTCATCGCCTGTGGCCCCGGCACCAAGATGCAGGCAAAGGACTGGGGACAGGAGAATTGGGGTGCGCTGCTGGCGAGGCTCACTGCCGAACTTCCCGGCCGCGGCCTGGTGCTCGTGGGTGCGAAAGAGGATGCGGCAGTAAGCAATTATTCGAGCGCACAATGGGATGGCCCGGTTACAAATCTGTGCGGACTCCTGACTCCGCGCGAGACGGCCGCGGTTCTGAGGCACGCAGAACTTTTCCTGGGCCCGGACAGCGGACCGATGCACCTGGCGGCGGCGTACGGCGTGCCTTGCGCCATTGCCTTCGCGGCTATAGACCGCCCGGGACGATGGTTCCCGGTCGGGGAGCGGCACCGGTCTGTTTATCATGCGGTGGAATGCGCGAACTGCAGGCTGACGGTTTGCATCGTGAATCGGAAAAAATGTATCACCTCAATTACGGTCGATGAGATGTTTCAAGCGGCACTCGGTGCGATGAAAGGGAGACCGGCGTTTGTCAAGACTGACCGAGAGGAAGAGTAGCGGTCCGGCCAGGCCGGAGTCCAAGGTAATGCTCCTGCCTCAACTGCTGGGGCGTGTGGCCGAATGGCGAGCGTCCGGGCTGACGACTGTTTTCACAAACGGTTGCTTCGATTTGCTCCACATCGGCCACGCCGTTCTGCTTGACGAGGCACGGCGTGAGGGAGACAGGCTGATTGTTGGGATCAACAGCGACGCCTCAGTGAGCAGGCTGAAGGGGCCGTCGCGCCCGATTGTGCCCGAACATGCGCGGGCCCGTGTGCTGGCGGGTCTGGAGGCGGTGGACGCTGTTGTGATCTTCGACGAACCGACTCCGCTGAAACTGATGGTTGCCATTCGTCCCGATGTCATCGTCAAAGGCGGCGATTACGCCGCAGATGAAATTGTCGGCGCAAAGGAAGTGCGCTCGTGGGGCGGCCGGGTAAAAATCGTCCCTTTTGTGGAAGGGTTCAGCACCACGTCGCTGCTGGCGCGAGCGGCGCTGCCGGAAACCGCAGGCAAGAAGCAGGACGGCGACGGCGATTGATTACTTCGCTTCGGCGTGCGAACGCGCCCGCTCCTCGAGAAACGCCTCGATGCGGGCACAGTCCGGGTCGTAGAAGACCGAGCGGTCGTCGATGACATAGTCGAAGCGGGGCTTTCCCATCCACAGTTCGTGATAGCGAACGCCCCACGCGGCGAGCTGGCGCTCGGTGAAATCGCGGCCAATGCGCTCGGCTTCGGCGCGATCGCCCTTGGCGCGGCCCATGAAGCGGCTGGTACTGAGCACGATCCGATGGCCGCGATCGTACAGGCGGTTCAGCAGGTCGATCATCGCGCGGCGAGGCAGTGCGTCCTGGTAGTTGCCTTCGACCTGCTCGCAGAGCACGCCGTCGATGTCGAAGCAGACCGTCATCAGGACATCCAGCCCTGAAAATCCCTGAGGAAGCCCTGGACGGATTTGTCAGTCGCGGGATGGGCGGACATTTGCTCGATGATTTTCGCGCCCGCGGTGACGATGTGACCACCGGCAAGGTGGGCTTCAAGTATGTCTGTCTGCATGCGGATGCTGCCGACGATGATTTCTGCTTTGTGCCCTGCCTGGTCGAAGATGCGGCGCGTGTTAGCGATCACACGGACTGGGTCGCCGCCGATGTCTTTGAGCCGGCAATGAAAGATGGATACGTAACTGGCTCCGCTGTTCGCCGCCAGCACACACTGCTCTTCCGTGAAGATGCAGGTGCAGTTGACCTTGATGCCGAGTTTCGCGAGAGCATAGATTGCCTTCAGTTCATCCCAGCCAACGGGGATCTTGATATTGAGCTGAGGATAACCGATCGACTGCATGATGTCCTGACCCTGCGCGACCATCTCGTCGGGCCTGGTGGCGAAGACCTCTACGCTGAGAGGCAGTTTGCGGCCATCGGCTTCGATCAGCTTCACAATCTTCTTAATATGCTCGTAGAAATTCGCCTTCGGTTCTTTGGCGAGCAGGGAAGGGTTGGTAGTAATACCGGACAGATGGCCGCGCGCCAGGCCGTTTTCCAGGTCCTGAAGATTGGCCGAGTCGAGGAAGATTTTCACGCAGGTTGCTCCTGTTTATCTGATGGGGAAGGTTTGGAGTCGACGTCGATGTGACAGTAAGTCTGGCCGTCCTCGACCAGGTATGAATCCGAGTCCGAGTCCCGGGTGGAGACTTCGATGATGACGGTGTCCTCCAGGCCGATACGCATGTGCATGACCCCGGGGCGGACATCGTAGCTCTGGCCGGCCGTCATTACAATGCTGCGGTTCTCTGCGCGGCCAATGCGCAGGCCGACCTTGAGCAGTCCGGAGTGGATGTAATAGCTTTCGCTCTTCTCAACGTGATACTCAAGGCTGCTCTGGCCTCCTTTGCGGACGAAGATGCGCTTGGCCGCGACGTCGCCACTGACGATGGTTTCAATGCGGCCCCAGTATTTCTCGCGGATATCGGTGGTGGATAGGCCGATGCCGGGGATGGCCCTGGCGTCGAGCGCCCTGAACGCCGCCAGGGCCTCCGATTGAGTTTCGGCGAGGATGGAGCGGAGTCCTTGCCGGGTACGCGGGCCAAAGAGATAAACTACGGCGCCGGAGGGGCTGCCGAATCCGTGCACGAGGTATTCGGGCAGGGGCACGGTTTCCCCCGCGCGAGCGATTCCCGCCACTGCTTTGCCGGTCTTGTCGAGGCTGCGAACGATGACGTCGCCGGCTTCCACGAAGGCGTGGAACGAGCCTGCACCGACGATGTGCAGCGGCTGCGCAGCGCCGGCGTGGATGTTAACGCGGAACATCGCGAAGGGATCCATTTCGGTGAGCGAAGCGATGCTTCCCCACTCTGTTGGAGACGGCTGCGGCTGATTGACTTGCCGGACCTGATCGAGGGTCAACCCATAGGACATATCGGTGCTTCCTTTGCTTTACGCGCCGGCTGCGCGGGCGAGGTCTTCTTTTTTGGGAGGGATGGTGCCGTGAATCTGCACCGACAGGCCTGCCCAGGCGTTTGCCAGCCGCAGCGCGCCCTCGGGATCGTCGAGGCCCGCAAGGCAGAGCGCGGATAGAAACGAGTCACCAGCGCCAGTTGTATCCGTGACAGTTACTTTATTGGCGGGGACCCGCGAAATGCGGGTTCCGTTCTGGAAAATCGCTCCCTCTTCGCCCAGCTTCACGACAATGCGGCCGGTATCGAGCTCGCGATTAAGAACCGCGAAGGCCTGAGGGTCGGCAAGCGGGGAAAATGCCGGGTCGATGTAGCGCGCTTCCTTCAGATTGAGCACCATGACGCACCCTCCGCGGTACAGCTTGTGGTTACTAACAGTTTGCGATACCTGAGAATCGACGTAAACCACCTTGCCCGCTCCGTGCACGAGTGGCAGGAGCGCTGAGACCAGATCCGGAGAGAGAAGGCCATGACGGTAATCGGAGAAGACGACCAGATCGATATCGGAGAGAGCTTCCTGCACCAAAGAGAGAACCTCGAATGCGATGGCGGAAGAGATTGGCGAATCGTCGCGCTGATCGAGCTGGAACAGCTTATAGCCATCCACCCAGAAGCGATGCTTGACAGTGGTGGGGCGGGCGGGATCGGCGACCGTCAGCAACTTCAGCTTTGCAGCGGAAAAGTCGCGAACATGCGCGGCCTCAGGGCCGGCGCCAACCAGGGTGATGAACTGCACCGAGGCGCCGAGTTCAAGCAGGTTGCGGCACACAAGGGCAGCCCCTCCAAGAGAATACCGATCCTCTACGCGGCGGGCGACGATAGTCGGTGTCTCCGCCGAAAGTCCCATAGCTGTGCCATAAGTGTAAATATCGAGGATCGTGTCGCCGAGCAGCAGAACGCGGACAGCGTCGAATTTGCGGAGGATCCCCTGCAAGTCAGTCAATGAAGGGTACCTGGTTGCGCGGCCTCGTAGCCGGAGTGCGAGTTGGCATGGGCGACTCTCGTTTAGTGGACGCGCGGGGAGCTCTGCGTCGCGGGCGCGGCTTCATCACCCCTGATTTTGCGAATGACCTGGCTCGATGAGTAGCCCTTGACGAGGGGAAAGATCTTGATTTCGATGCCCTCCGGGATTTCGTCCTGCTCGCGCACTTCTGCGGCGAGCCATTCGCCGCCCTTGACCACGGTGGCAGGATGAAGAGCGGAGATGAGAGCCGTTGGCCTCAGGTCGTCGAAAATCAGCACTTCATCGACAAACCGGAGAGCCTGGAGCACGGCTTTCCGGTTTTCCTGAGAGTTGACGGGCCGGCCCTCACCCTTGAGCGCGAGCGTGGAACTATCGGAATTGATGCCAACCACCAGCCGGTCGCCAAGGTTGCGGGCCCACTTCAGCAACTCAATATGACCCTGGTGGAGAATATCGAAAACACCATTGGTGAACACGACTTTGCCGCGCGGATCGGGAGCAATGCGCTCGACGCGGCGCACGTGACGACGTTCGCCGAACTTCTCGGACAGCCAGCGATGAGTGATTTCAAGGTTCTCCTCATCCGTACAGATCCACGATCCGAGGCAGAGGACGTTGGCGTCGTTATGCTCGCGGCACTTGATGGCGGTTTCGCCATTGTGGACTACGGCGGCGCGCACCTTCGGGAGCTTGTTCGCGGCGATGCTCATACCGATGCCTGTGCCGCAGATCAGAATGCCGCGGTCGCAGTCCCCGTTTTGAATGAGCGTGCCCACCAGCTGTGCAAAATCCACATAGTCGACGGAGTTGGCAGAAGCGTAAGGACCCAGGTCGAGGCAGCGGCATCCCGTTTCCGTGAGCGAGGCCTTGATTTTCGCCTTCAGATCCACGCCGTTGTGGTCCGAGGCAAGGCAAACGATCATGTCGCTCATACGCAATCTCTCCAGCGGCGGATGTGGGGTTGATTACACAACGGGAGGTCACCGAGCGCCATCCCACTGCGGACGGAGGACTGACCGGACTGCCCTCAATTTACGCGAAATCCGAGCCTGGGGGCAAGAAACTCACCGCGCATGCGATGTCGCATGGCGAGACATGGCGCCTGACGGCGGATAACACGCAGGAGCGCCGGTACCGGCGCCGCGCGCGAAGAATGAGCGGCGGAACCCCGACACATAAACCCAGACCTATAAACCCAGACACATAAATCCAGACCCATATTTTCGTTATCATACGAATCACACCCGATGCCATCCTTGCCCGCGACGCCGCAGTTTCCCGGCATACAAACCGTCTTTCTCGATCGCGACGGGATCATCAATCGCAAGGCGCCCGAAGGCGAGTACGTCGGAGACTGGCGGGATTTTCATCTTCTTCCGGGTGTGGAAGCGGCGGTTGCCGCGCTCAACCGGTCCGGCCGCCGGGTTATCGTGGTCACCAATCAGCGCGGCATCGCTCTGGGACGCTATACATCCGCGGGAGTCGAAGCGATTCATGCGCAATTGCAGAAGCATCTGGCAGCTCACGGCGCTCGCATCGACGGCTTCTATATTTGTCCTCACGATAAAAACGAATGCGACTGCCGCAAGCCGAAGACCGGTCTCTTCGAGCAAGCCTTCCGTGACTTTCCTGAAGCCTCACCCTCGACCAGTCTCGTCATCGGAGACTCGCTCTCCGATATCGACGCGGCGCGCAACCTTGGAATTCCCGCGATCTTCGTCGAGGGCGACCGGGAAACACAAAGGCCTGGCGCTGCGATAGCCGGTTCCCGCGCCCAGGCCGTGTGCGGCTCGCTCGCCGAAGCCGTCAGGATGTACCTGCCGTAAGACCTCAGGCCCGGACTGAGAAGTCTCGCGATCTCTCTCAGCTTTAAATCGCAGGCTGGTCATACGTAGTGCGAAGACCCGGTAGCGCCTGTCCTTTAGCCCCCGACAACCGTCGCTGAAACCCCTTCGCGCTGGAACATCTGCCGAATGCCGCGCAGCGCCTGGCGGGTCCGCTCCTCGTTCTCAATCAAGGCAAACCGCACGTGCCCGTCCCCATACTCGCCAAAGCCAATACCTGGACTCACCGCTACCTTCGCATCGCTCAAAAGTTTTGTTGAGAATTCAAGCGATCCCAGATGCCGCCACGGTTCCGGAATCGGCGCCCACACAAACATCGTCGCTTTCGGTGAAGCGATCTCCCACCCGGCCTTATTCAGACCGCTCACCAGGCAGTCGCGGCGGCGGCGATAGTTGTCGCGAATCTCCCCAACACACTCCTGTGGACCCTCCAGCGCCAGAATCGCCGCCACCTGAATTGGCGTAAACGTCCCGTAATCGAAATAGCTTTTCAGCCGAGCCAGCGCCGAAACGAGTTCCGGATTGCCCACCATGAATCCCACCCGCCAGCCGGGCATGTTGTAGCTTTTCGAAAGCGTGAAGAACTCCACCGCGATATCTTTGGCTCCCGGAACCTCCAGCACCGAGGGCGCGCGGTATCCGTCAAAAACGATATCCGCGTACGCCAGGTCATGCACCAGCCAGATCTCATGCTGACGGCACAGCGCCACTACCCGTTCAAAGAACCGCAGGTCCACGCATTGCGTCGTGGGATTCGCCGGGAAGTTGAGGATCAGCATCTTCGGCCGGGGATACATCATCGGGATCGCATGTTCGAGTTCGGCCAGGAAGGCGTCCGCGTTGTGAATGGCTACGCTTCGAATGTTCGCCCCCGCGATGACCGGTCCGTAGATGTGAATCGGGTAGCTCGGGTTCGGCACCATGACTACATCGCCCTGGTCGAGCGTCGCGAGGCACAGGTGCGCGATTCCCTCCTTCGAACCGATCGTCACAATGGCTTCGGTCTCCGGATCGAGGCTGATCCCGTAACGCGTCTCATACCATTTGGTAATCGCCCGGCGGAGCCGCGGAATCCCTTTGGAGAGCGAATAACGGTGGGTCTCCGGCCGGCGCGCTGCCTCGATCATCTTGTCGACGATGTGCTGCGGCGTGGCGCCATCCGGATTGCCCATGCCGAAATCGACGATGTCTTCGCCCCGGCGCCGCGCTGCGGCCTTGAGTTCGCCGGTGATATTGAAGACGTACGCCGGCAGGCGGCGAATGCGGGGGAACTCGTGCATGGGTACCTCGTTAATCCGTCCAGCGGCTGCTGAGCCCCAGCCGTTTCTGGTATTCCCGGAACGTTCCCTTCATATTAATGAAGGGCCGCCATGGGGCGAGCTTGTCAGTAGAGATTTGAACAACTTTCGTCATCGACAGAGCGCAGGAATTCCCGCAGAAGGGCGATACGGGGCTCGGCCAGAGACCGCGTGCTTTCGAGCCGGATTTTGCCGGGCAGTTCCTCAAGATTCCGGCGCAGCACCGCGACCGCGTCGGTAAACCGGGAAAAGCGAGTGTCCCTCCCGACTTTGCTGACGGTTCGAAGGATGCCGATGGCTCCGAGCTGTTCCAGAATATCGGCGTCACGGAGAATGGCGGCTTCGAGAGTCGTGGGTTGGTCTTTGGGCTGGTGTTGCCGGATGACGTCGAGAACTGCGGGGATTTTCTCTTCGGGGAAGCCGGCCTGACGGAGGACCTCAGGCGCCCGAGAGCAGGCATAAGCCACGTGATCCCATTGGGCCAACAGATCTGGCTCCTCGGGACGGTGCCCAACAAAGACCCCCAGGTCGTGGAGCCACGCCGCAGCCCGTACAATGTCGCGGTCATAGGGTAGATCGGTGCCGATGGCCAGGCTCAGCGCCTCCAGGCGCGGCTGGTGCCCAAACTTGTCCACAGGGCGGCACTGTGTTTCGATGTAGTGCGCAAGGATCTCGACGTAATCAAAATTCATGAAACCTTTGTAACGCGAAAGTCACGCCTTCTGACCCAAAATTACCACTGCGGAGATGGCCAGGGCAGCCGATTATGGATTACCAGAATCCATTCGACACAGTTGCTGTGACGTCTCTAGTATTCAAGTACAGAACCGCAAAAACCTCAGGTTCACAATTGGATTCGAATTCGCCTTTTGGCGTTTGATGTCGGCGCTTGATCGATGCATAAGCAGGTGAATTGATGTATGGTGCTTGTATCGGGCAAGTTGTTTTGTCTGCATACTTTGCTGCCGGAATTGCTGGATTCCGCCGGATCCGGAAACGGCGTTCAAAGGATGCTCAGCCTTGCATTGTGAGAAGCAACATCTGACTCGATTTCGCATCTGAACTTCGAAGATCAGCGAGTTCGAGATCAGCGAGTTCCAGTGGGCATCTTTCTGATGTCTTAAAGAGAGCGTTTCAGCCTGCCGGAGTTCTCTTCGGCCAGGATCGCAAGGATTATGGCGACTTCTGAATACCTGCGAAACGGCGATTCAACAAAAAGATCAAAGGCCCCTGTTTTGCAGCTCCCCGCTGCGACACGCCACACCGTCATCGGTCCCGCCACAGTAGCGTCAGTTGTAATGATGGCCAATGACGTGCTCATGATCCTGCTGTCATTTGGCTTCGCAATTGCCCTGCGAAGGCTCGCGGTAGGGAAGATTTTGCCAGCCGGCTACGCGCTCAGCTCTGGAGCCACTCCCGTCGATCTCTTTTATCTCGGCTGGTTCGTTCTGGCATACGTGCTGGTCAGCCGCCGCTACGGCTTGTACGCTCCCGCTCCCACGGGCACCGGCTCTCACGAGGTCCGCCTTGTCCTTCAGGCCTGCCTCAACGCCGGTCTGCTCCTTTGCGGAGCGTTGTATATGTTTCACGCCGTCGCCATTTCCCGCATCGTCGTCATGCTCGCGGTGATAACGGCATGCGTTGCCCTTGCTGTGCGCCGGGCAATATGGCGCTTCTCCCGCTACAAGCAGTACGAGCAGGGTATCGACCTGCGCAATGTTGTCATTCTCGGTACTAACCAGCTCAGCTACGCCCTCAGCCGCCACATCCGCGACTACAGCCGCCTTGGTTACCGCTTTGTCGGATTCGTCACCGCCCCGGGCTCCTCAGTCAGTGCGGAAATCACTTCGGATCAGATCCTGGGTGGCGCCGACAAAATCCGCCAGCTCGCCCGCCAGCACTTCGTCGACGAGCTCGTCATCGCCGAGTTTTACCCCACCGACGCCGCCATTCGCCTTGTCCAGGATGCCCGCGAACTCGATATCGATGTCCGCGCCATCTCCGGCTACTACAGCGACCTGACCACCAACGCCCCCGTCGAGTACCTGGGCATCTTCCCCGTCGCCCCGCTCCACCGCCGCGAACCGCGCGTGATCGGACTATTCTGCAAACGAGTGGCAGACATCGTCCTTTCTTTCCTGGCGCTGATCATCACAGCCCCGCTTTTGTTGGTCGTCGCTCTTGCGGTGAAGCTTGAAAGCGAAGGGCCCGTCTTCTACATCTCGGAACGCATCGGCAAGCGTGGCCGCGTTTTCACCTGCTACAAATTCCGCACCATGGTCGACAACGCGGACAAGTTGAAGACGGACCTCACTGCCCTCAACGAGCGGGACGGAATCCTCTTCAAGGTTTCCAACGACCCCCGCGTCACCCGCCTCGGCCGTATCCTCCGCAAGTACTCCCTCGACGAGCTTCCTCAGTTCCTCAATGTTCTCCGTGGCGAAATGAGCATCGTCGGCCCCCGGCCCCCCATCGCCTCCGAAGTCGAGAAATACGAACTCGAGCACTTCCGCCGCCTCGAAGTTCTCCCCGGCCTCACCGGCCTCTGGCAGGTCCAGGCCCGCCACGACCCCTCCTTCGCCCGCTACATCGCCCTCGACACCGCCTACATCGAAAACTGGAGCTTCTGGCTCGACGTCCGCATCCTTGTCCAGACCGCCCACGTCGTCGCCCGCGGCACCGGCACATAGCCTCGGTTGCCGACGCCCACCCCGCCCCGATCCTCCCCGCTTGCCTCAATCCCCAATCCCAGGTGAGACTGAATCGCAGGTTGATCCGTCAGAAGAGCATTCGTCCCCCGCCGTACCCCAAATCCAGAATCATCGCGCCGTCCTCCGGAGGTCATCTTGAGCCAGTTGCCACGCACTTCCTGCGTCCTTCCTTCCCGCGCCCTTCTGCGCGCCCCCGCTCTTCTTCGCATCTCTGCCCTCGCCGCACTCTTCCTCGCCTGCACCCTGCCCGCCCTTCGCGCCCAGGACCAGCCCCGGCATTCCGATGAGCCGCACACCGGCGATGCCAAGCCCGAAGCCACGCCCGCCGTTCCACCGGAGAAGAACTCCGTCACCCACCACGACCTCACCCTCGACGGCAAACCCCTCCACTACACCGCCACGGCCAGCACCCTTATCATCCGCGACGGCGAAGACGATCATCCCTACGGCACCATTTTCTCGGTCGCCTACACACTTGACGGCGCCGACCCCAACACGCGCCCCGTCACCTTCCTTTACAACGGTGGCCCCGGCTCGGCCACCCTCTGGCTTCACATGGGCTCCGTCGGCCCGGTGCGCGTCGTCACCGCCAGCCCCAAAGCTACCGGCCCCGCTCCGTATCAGATCGTCCCTAACCAGTACAGCCTCCTCGATAAATCCGACCTCGTCTTCGTTGACGCCCCACTCACCGGCTTCTCCAAAGCCGTCGGCAAAGGCACAGAAAAAGACTTCCGCGGCGTCGATCAGGACATCAAGGCCTTCGATAAATTCGTTATCCGCTGGGTCACCGTCAACGGGCGCTGGAACTCACCGAAGTATCTCTTCGGCGAGTCCTACGGCACACCGCGCTCCTGCGGCCTCGCAGACGCTCTCCAGGAAGACGGCATCTCCCTCAACGGCGTCGTCCTGCTTTCTTCCATCCTCAACTACTACGTCTCGGCCCCCGGCCTCGACGAGAGCTTCATCGGCAACCTGCCTTCCTACGCCGCCATCGCGTGGTACCACGACAAGATTCCCAACAAGCCCTCCGACGTAAAGGCCTTCCTCGCCGATGTCCGCACCTTCGCCCGCGGCGACTACTCTGAAGCCCTCCGTGAGGGCGATCAGCTCTCGCCCGACCACCTCAACGCCATCGCCACCAAGCTCGCCGGCTATACCGGCCTCAGCGTCCAGTACGTCAAGGATGCCAACCTCCGCATCAGCCCCACACGCTTCCGCAAAGAGCTGCTGCGCGACGAAGGCGACATCCTCGGCCGCTACGACGCCCGCTTCGAAGGCACAGACACCGACAACGCCGGCGAGTTCCCCGGCTATGATCCCTCCGACACCGGCATCACCGGCGCCTTCGTCTCCGCCTTCCACGACTACCTCTCCCACGAACTCAAGTGGGATACAACCGACTCTTATCGCGTCCACTCCGAATCCGAGGTCCCGTGGGATATGCACCACGTCACGCCCGGGCAGCGCGGCTTCGGCGGCGGGGGCGGAGGCAACCGCGCCGGCCTTCCCTACCTCGGTGGCGACCTCGCCGACGCCATGCGCAAAAACCCGAAGCTGAAGGTCCTCTCGGCAAACGGCTACTTCGACCTCGCCACGCCCTTCTTCATCACCGAGTACGATATCGCCCACATGATGCTCACCCCGGAGCTGGCAAAGAATGTTAGCTTCACGTACTACCCCTCCGGCCACATGGTCTATCTCAACGTAGACGCGCTGAAGGACTTCAAACACGACTTAGCGGGCTTTTACGGCCAGTAAGCCTCACCACTAACCAAGGGCAGGCCCAAAAGCCTGCCCGCTCCTTTGCCGGTGCGTCCCCGAATCAACGGTCCAACCGCCCCGAGCCGTTTTTCGATAGAACGGAAGCGCGTTATCGATCATCCGTTCACGAGCCAACTCCACAAGCCGCCTCTCGCTTTCTGCTATCCATCGGGGGATGACGCATCGAACGACGCTGCCTCCAGAAGTTCGCGAATCAGTCTTCGCGCGGGCTTGAGCGGCGGAAATCCCGAGAAGCGCATAAGAGTCACGACCACACTCAGGGATTTCTCGAACAGAATACGCGTGCGGTGCTGGCCTCGGGAACCGTCAAAGGTCCAGTAGAGGATGAGGCCCATTTGGTATAGCCATAGAAGCCCGGGCATATGTCCGGCCAGATCGGCGTGCGTTTTCTGCCGTGCACCCGCGATCGCTTTACCGAACATCTCGATGTCGCGCGCGCGTATAGCCTTTGTCTCGAGGCTGAAGGGAGACAGGGGATCGGCTGGATCGATGTGGCTGGTGAGCGCCCGCAGCAGCGCGCGGTCTCGAGCAAAATACCGCAGCTTGACCTCGATCACCGCCTCGATGCGCCTGCGCAGATCCCGTGGCGACTCGAGCGCCGCCGCCATCAGCGGCTGCATTTCCTCCTGCGCCCGCTCGTAAAAGGCCATCACCAGGGAATCCTTCGAGTCGAAATGATAGTAG